>QKCY01000505.1 GCA_003245525.1 Victivallales bacterium
TCCTCTTCCAGCAGGTTGACCTCGGCCACGGCTTTGACGGGGACACCGAATTCCAGCCGGGCGACCGTGGTGGATTTCTCGGCTTCGTACAGGCGCAGGATGAGGGCATCCTCGTCCTCGGCCCACTTCACGGATTCGACGATCACGTTGGGCACGTCCACCCGGACCAGGGAGGCGGGGGCGCTCGCGGGACCGACGACGGTGAGCGGGGCCACGTTTAGTTCGTAGGCGGGAAGGATCACCCCCGCCGCCGAGAAGGCACCCGTGTGGGGCAGGAGGGAGTAGACCATGGGATGGCTACCTGCGTCGCCGCGCGGGTCGGGATGGGTGCCGCCCTTGAGCAGGCTCAGGCGCAGGTCTCCACCGAGCACGTCGATGCCGTACTTGCCGTCGTTGAGCAGGGCCACGCCGAAGTTGGTCTCCGAGAGATCGGTCCACTTGTGGGCGCAGACCTCGAACCGGGCGCGGTCCTGGGGGTAGTTGCGATGGGTGGGGCGCTCCACGAAACCGTACTGGATCTCGTGCCGGGCGAAATCCGTCAGCACATCCAGTTCAAAGGCGACCTTGAGGAGCTGGTGCTTCTCCTGCCAGTCCACCACCGTGGCGAAGTCCACGCGGGGCGTATGGGCGTGGAAGACAATGTCCTGGCGCAGGGAAGAGGGGCCGAAGCGGTACTCCGCCCGCAGGCGCAGTTGGAGGGGACCATCGGCGACCACTTGGCGGGAGACCAGCGTGGCGCTGGCGGCCATCTTCCGGCGCTGGTCCTCGTCGATATCCCAGTTGTCGTACATCTGGGGGATATCCTCGCCGAGGAGGAACTGGTTCAGCGCGCCGCCGGGACGCACCAACTGCCGTCCGCTGGCGAAATCAACGAAGGAAACGATCTCGCCGTTGGCCCCAAAACGCAGTTCGGCGAAGGGGGTGCGCACCCGGTCCTCGGTGAAGGCGAAGGGGGAATCGGTGTTCTCCGGGGCTCCGTCTTCGAGTCGGACCAGGGCACCGCCGAGAGCGGGGACCGTGAGCCCGCCGACGAGGAGGCATTCGCCACCGAAAACGTCGGTAACCGGCTGGGCCAACAGGCCCACGGGGCGCTTGCCGGGAAGTCCGGCCAGGGCGACAGGATCGGTCCGGTCCCAGCTCAGGGAGTTCAGGACTAGCACGGAGTCCTCGGCGTCGCCGCAGAGTCCGGCTTGGTCCAGGGCCTCGCAACCCAGGCCGTTGGCCCCCTCGATGATGCCGGCGAAGTCCTCGATGGCCTCGTCGTTCACCTCGGCGATGGAGGAACCCGGCAGGATGTCGTGGAATTGGTTGGTCAGGAGTTTCTTCCAGAGGTCGAGCAGTTCCTCGTGCGGATAGCCGACGCCGGCGATGGCGGCGAGGGAGCAGAGGAATTCGGCGTCGCGCATGGCGAACTCGGCCTTGCGGTTGCCGCGTTTGATCCCGGCGATGCTGGTGAGGGTGCCACGGTGGAACTCCAGGTAGAGTTCACCCCGGTAGACGGGCAGTGTGCCCATGTCGTCGCGCACTCCGCGCATGAACTCGGTGACGGTGGTGTGTTCGGCTTTCGGGCAGCCTTCGAGGTCGCCGACCCGGCGCGCGACTTCCATCTGCTCGGCGGTGGGGCCGCCGCCGCCGTCGCCCCAGCCGTAGCAGTAGAGGAAGCGGTCCTGGGAGTCCTTGTGCTGAATCCAGCGCCAGCGGTCGAGCAGGGCGGCAGGATCGGGCCAGCCTTGGATCTGGTTGAAGTGGGCGGTGACGGCGGTGCCGTCCATGCCACGCCACTCGAAGGTGTCGAAGGGGAAGCGGGTGGTGTCGTTCCAACCGATCTTGGTGGTGACGAAGAACTCCACGCCTGCAAGGCGCAGAATCTGGGGCAGGGCGGCGGAATAGCCGAAGACGTCGGGCAGCCAGAGGGTGTCGCTGGTGTAGCCGAACATCTCGCGGGTGGCGCGCTGGCCCACCAGCAGTTGGCGGACGAAGCTTTCGCCGGAGACCAGATTGCAGTCGGGCTCCACCCACATGGCCCCGTTGGGCTCCCAGCGTCCGGCGGCGACCAGTTCCTGGACCTTGGCGAAGATGCCGGGATACTCGCTACGCAGCACATCGGTATGGCAGGGCGCGGACTGGAGGAAGGTGACTTCCGGGTACTGCTCCATCAGGTTGCACATGCTGGAGAAGGTGCGCGCGCACTTGCGCCAGGTCTCGGCCAGGGGCCATAGCCAGGCGGTATCGATATGGGAATGGCCCAGCAGGCCAAACTGGGGCGTCGTGGGGCCGTTTGGCGTGGCTAGCAGGGGCTGCATGATCTCGCGGGCGATCTCCAGGGCGGGCCGCCATTGGTCCTCGGGCACTTCGCCGGGGGAGGCGCTGACCACCTCGAAGACCTTGGCCAGACCAGCCATGATCTTGCCGCGCCGCAGGCTGTGCTCGTCCAGCGCCTGGGCCAGTTGGCGGAGCACCCGCAGATCGAAACAGAAGGCGGTGACGTCTTCCCGTTCCAGCGCGATCTCGATGCCGCCGAAGGTTTGGCCGTTCTCCGCGATGGGGGGGCGGTTGTCGTAGGGCTGGGTGCCGGGGAAGTCGTGCCCCGCGTAGGCCTCGAAGGCGAGGTGGTAGCAGTGGGCGGCATCGCCGGAGAGAGTCAGGCAACGGTAGGGATGGTTGCCGTCGAAAACGCCGCGCGCGGCACCGTCCACGAAGAACAGGGTCTCGACGTTGGTCTTGGCGCGGATGGAGACCTTGCGGCCGATGCAGCATTCGGGCAGTTCGGTGTCGCCCCGGAACCAGGCGGTCTGCCAGCTCGCGCCCCAGCGGGTGCCGACCGGCGCGGCGGTCCAGGCCAGATCGGTGGGCTCCTCCCGGCGGTAGTCGGTGGTGAGGGCCATGGCCACATCGACCGTGCCGACTGTCTCGAACCGGCGGTCCATGTACTGCTGTTCGATGCGTTCGAGCTTGCGCGGGATCTTCGGTTCGGTAAGCATGGCCTGCCTCGGGTTGGGGATGTGGTTGACTCCGCGTAATGTGTCCGCCCAACCCGCATTTGCCTGCCGGGGCACGCGAATAAGGGCACCCATTGCATTTTCGCGGGCATCTATTTCAGTATGGGCCTGCATGCGCCATCTGGATGGGGCTGGTTCCAGTTTCCAGCGCCGTGGATGGCGGTTACCCGAGAGTTGCCATGAGCTTGCGGATCGCCTTTCTCTACAACGTTCGCCACCACTACCCGGACCCCAACGACCTGCGCAATCAGGCCGAGACCGATTCCGACGATCCGGCCACCATCGAGGAGATGATCCGGCACCTGCGCGGTTGCGGCTACGACGTGCTGCCCATCGAGGCCAACGAGGACTGCTATCCCCAGTTGCTGGCGAACCGGTCCCGGATTGATCTGGCCTTCAACTACGCCGAGGGGCTGCATGGGCTTGACCGTGAATGCCACATCCCCGCCATGCTGGAGATGCTGGAGATTCCCTACACGGGTTCGGCTCCGCTGACCCAGGCCCTGGTGCTGAACAAGGCCCGGACCAAGGACATCCTGCGCGCCCACGGTGTGCCGGTGCTGCCCCAGGTCGTCCTGCGCAGCGCCGACGAGGTGGATCAGGTCCGGCTCGATTTCCCCCTGATCGTGAAACCCCTGTCGCAGGGCTCGTCGGCGGGCATCACCAACCGCAGCGTGGTGCGTACTCCCGAGGAACTGCATGCCCAAGTGGCGAGCGTGATCGAGGCGCTGGGCCCGGCCGTGATGGTGGAACCCTTCCTCACTGGCCGCGAGTTTTCGGTGGGCATGCTGGGCAACCCGCCGCTGGTACTGCCCCCCATCGAGCCCGACCACAAGCGTCTGCCCGACGGCTACGAGAAGATCGACTCGCTGGAGGTGAAGTGGGTGCTGGAGGAGTCCTCCGAGATGGACAACTACCTGCTCTGTCCCGCTCCGCTGGACGAGGCCATGCTGGCCCGCGTGCAGGAGGTCTGCCGGGCCACCTGGGATGCCCTGGGCATCCGCGATGTCTGCCGGGTGGACCTGCGCTGCGATGCGGCGGGCAACCCTTACGTCCTCGAAGTCAATTCTCCCGCCGGCCTGCTGCCTCCCGCCATCTCCCAGACCTCGTATCTGCCCCTGGCCGCCCGCACGGCAGGGATCAGCTACGACGAGTTGCTGACCCGCATCATCCAGGCCGCCTGGACGCGGGTGCATCCTTAGGGGTGGAGTCGGACATGTCGGATTGGGCGGACTGCCCGTCGCCGGTGGATTTGCCGGGGCGAGGGGGCATGGTATCGTGCGTTTGACCAATCACCCTTCGAGGAGTCCCTTCCGATGAGCATGGAATCTGTCACGATTGCCCTTAGTCCCGCTCAGTTCGGCGAACGCGAAACCGTGTTGGCCGAGTGGGGCCAGTTCACTGCCACGGCCTTCCGGTTCAGCAGCGGGGTCTGCGCCCTGCGACTGGAGAACTCGGTTGGCTCGATCACTCTGCTGCCCTGGCAGGGACAGCAGATCTGGTCGGCCCATTTCTATGAGCGCGAGTTGACCATGAAGTCCATGTTCGACCAGCCGCGCGCCGGAGTGGGCTATCTGGAGACCTATGGCGCTTTCCTGTTGCACTGCGGGGCCACGGCCATGGGCGTGCCGGGGCCGAACGACTCCCATCCGCTGCATGGCGAGCTGCCCAACGCTCCCTACCAATGCGCCTACCTGGAGTTGGGCGAGGATGCCGCCGGTCCCTATATGGCTCTTGGTGGCTGGTACCGGCATACGGTGGCCTTCACCTGCAACTACACCGCCGAGCCGCTGACCAAGCTCCACGCCGATTCGGGCTTGCTGGACGTGTCCTTGGACATCACCAATCACAAGGTCACGCCCATGGAGTGGATGTATCTGGCCCACATCAACTTCCGGCCCGTCGAGGGAGCCCGGTTGGTGTACAGCGCTCCCTGCGATCCCGAGCATGCGCGGGTGCGGACGAGCATTCCGTCCCATGTGCGCCCCCCCGCCGGGTACCGGGAATTCCTCCAGGAACTGGCCAGCGATCCCGCCAAGCACAACGTGTTCTCCAACGCGCTGCCCTTCGATCCCGAGGTCTGTTTCTTCCTGGACTACCAAGCGGATGCCGAAGGCTGGGCGCATAGCCTGCAAGTGCATCCCGAAGGCGGGGCGGACTACGTGGGACACCGTCCCGAGCAGCTCGACAAGGTCGTGCGCTGGATCGCCAACAACGGCGACCAGGGGGCGATGGGCTTGGCCCTGCCTGCCACCGCCGAGCCCGAGGGCTACACCGCCGAGAAGGCCAAGGGCTATGTCCGCCTGCTGCCGCCCGGCGAGACCACGCGGATCGAGCTGAAGGTCGGGGCGCTGACGCCCGAGCAAGCCAGCACAAAGACCGGCGTGGTGGCGCAGATTCTGGGCTAGCGGGACTGACTCATCGAGGAAAGCCGCCCCCCATCGGTCCCATTCGTCCCATCCGTCCCATAGATCCCATTCCCTATGGCATCGGCCGGGCGTTGAGCCAGGCCAACAGCCCCCAGACCAGCAACTCCACCAGCAGGATGGCCGAGAACACCTTCAGGCGCACATGCCGGGGGGTGCCTTCGGCTCCGATGGGGTAGGCATAGTCGCGGGTGAAATGCTCGCGTTGCTTGCGGTCCAGCCGCATGCGGGCGTTGATGGCCCAGCCGCAGCCCTCCAGGAGGCTGCTCAGGTCCTGGCGACGCAGTTTGAGGTAGGCGACCAGGGTGATGGGGAGAATCACCAGAGCGGCGGCAGCGCCCAGGCTCAGCAGGATGCTCTGCTTGCTCATGCCGGAGAAGGTCTTCGTGATGAAAGCGAAGGCCGACCCCAAGGCGGCCGTGACGAAGCAGAGCCCCACGAAGGCACCGCTCTGGGTGCCAGCCGCGGCCGGTGCCGCCGTGGGGACAGGAGCAGGAGTGGCCGCCGGTTGGGCGATGGCCTTGGTGAACTCCGTCTGCAAGCCCTTCTCCGCGCTGGTCGACCAGTTCTCGATGCGGCCCTCCAGGATCGCCCATAGGCGGACGAAGGGCATGGCCAACGCTTCCCGGATGCTGACTGGATTCTCGATCACCTGGATGACCCGGGCATCGTACTCCTTGCCGCGAATGTCGAAGAACACTCCCCGCTTACCCACCGCCAGGTTGCCCTTGGTGCCCGCAGTGATGGGAATGGCGACGTTGAACTTCTCGGCGGCGATGCCCGTGACTTCGAGATACACCACAAACAGGTTGCTTAGCTTGGCGGTGGCGCTGTGCTCCGCCAGGTTCTCCACCTTCACGGCGAAGCTGAAACAGCGGCCATCCATAACCACCGAGCCCATCTCGAACAGAGCCCGCTGGTCAGGCGAATAGAGATAGGGGAAGCTGACGAAGTTGTTGGTCAGTTCAAGCAGGAGCTGATGGTAGAGCAGGAGGCATTCCACTTGCTCGATCTGTTGCACGATGACGGCCACCTTCCGGTCCGCCGCCAGCAATTGCTGGGCTTCCTCGACGAATACCGGTGCCTGGTAGGAGCGCAGCGTCTCCAGCGGGAGCTTCTCCACAATGGCGCCCGCCTTCTGCGCGAGATAGGCCTCGTAGGGGCCGAAGGCGGCCTTGACCCGCAGCCATTCGTCCTCGGACAGGCTTTCCCCCGCGCCACCTTGCGGGACGTGCGGGAACACCTTGGTGATCAGTTCCCGGAGCCACGCGCGGTAGAGCGGGTTCACGGCGTCGTCGTTCAAGGGCAGCTCCCGTTGGGGAGCGGGGGTGGCGATGGGCAGTTGCCCCAGGTAGCTGGCCACCTGGGCGGCATCGACGGGGTCGAGCTGCTGAACCTTGCTCTCCGGACCGGGCAGACGCGAGCCGGTACGGGGATCGAAGGCACCCAGGCGGCAGAGGTCGAAGAAGAGGTCGATCTTGCCGGCGTGTTGGGTGTAGAGCGCGTGCAGGGCCGGGGTGTCCGTGCCCAGGGGCATGGTGGGAGACGTGGTTTCGCCAGCGGGGATCACGCCGTTCTGCCGCCAGGCGAGATAGGCCGGGACCGCGGCCAGAAACGCCTTGATCTGGGCTTCGTTGATGCCGGTGGCACCGCTTAGGTCCGGGCTGCCGCCCGTGCAGGCGATGGCGTCCTTGAGAAACGCGGCCACTTGCGGGTCGGTCGTGGAGGCGGGCACGATGACCCCATCGCCGTTGAGGGGTTTGGACTGGATGGTGGCCAGGAAATTCCGTACCTGGAGGAGGGAGATGGTGTCCTGCGGGGAATCGGGGGTTCCTGCCAACACATAGCGGGCCGAGTCCACCAGGCCCTGGCCATCCGGCGTGTTGGTCTTGATCGCGGCGAGGGGCAGGGAATCCGCCTTTGCCGCCAGCCGGGACGGATCGCCCAGCCGGGCCAGTAGCCAGCGGATGGCGGTCTTCAGCTCGTTGCTGCAGATACGCCCATTGGCGTCGGCGTCGAGGAACTTGAGGAATCTCGGATCGCAGCGGAATGCCGAGACTGGGGCGCTGGTGGCGACCCACAGGGTCTCGTCCATGGTCAGCAGAAGCTCGAGGTCCGCCAAGGAAGCGATGTCGAGCTGGTATGTCCGACCGTATTGCTGGAAGCGCAAGGGAAGTCCCTCCCGTACCCGACGGTGTGGATTCTATTTTGCCCCCTCGGGCAGATCGGAGCTCTTGATGGGGCCGACGATCAGGCACCACCAGTAGGACTCGCGGGAGTCCCCGAAGCAAGGGGGGATGTCTGCCAATGGCTGGCCGGTCTTGCCATCGACCGGCGAGAACAGGAACTTGGCCCGGCCGCGGTAGGTGATGATCTTCCACAGGGGCAGTTCCGGCAGTCTGAGCGTCTCTCCGGCATAGGGGATCGGCAGGGGCAGGGCCGGGAGCCCCAGGAGCATCTCGCGTTTGTTGAGGGAGAGGGCTCCCGAGCCGGCTTCCAGAATCAGCTCGGCCTGGTCCTTGGCATCGACCAGCCGGGAACCTTGCTGGCGGAGACCGACCCGCATCCGCTGGATCACGTAGGCCTTGTCCGTGCAATCGAGATTGGTGGTGTCGAGGAAGACGGCTTTCCCCTGGAACAAGGTGGGTGGCAGTCCGGCCACGGCCCGGTCGGCGGCCGTGGAAACGAGCAACTGCTCCATCGCTGACCGGGCTGGTAGGGTCTCGCGGACCGTGCCGCAACCAGCCAACAGGAGACCCAGCAGGCCTCCGCCCAACACAATTCCCCCCCGACAGATTCCTCGTCCCATGCCCATCATGCCATCCTTCATCGATACGAAGCGACTCATCTTCTCCGCCGCGTGGTTCGGACCGTCCCCCGGTCCGGTGCGCCGGTACTGCGGTAGAGCAACCGATACTCTGTGGCGGTGGCTCTGTCAAGCCTTGCTTTGCCCGCGTCCGTTCCGCCTTTTGCCGGAAGCGGGACTATAGTATGAACCGAGGCCCCGCGAACGGTGCCTTGCCGAGATGGCGGCGTATTCCTGCGTTGTGGTTTTGGTGAGGTGTCCATGGGGCCCAGTCCCGAGGTGCGCGCGGCGCACGTGGCGGCGAACGAGCGCGAATATGGCGAAGACTACGGGCGGTTGCGCTGGCTCGACCCGGAGGCGGCGGCGCAGGCCGAGGAGACGCGCCGCGAGATTGTCGCTTCGTGCAGCGGGGAGGTCGCCTGGGCCTGTGGTGGCACCAAGCCCCACTACGGTCCCCTGTCGCCAGGCTGTGCCCATTGCGTGGCGGGAACCTGGTCCTGCCTGTTCGTCAACGGGGTCTGCAATGCCCGCTGCTTCTTCTGTCCCACGCCGCAGGACGACAGCGGCGATCCCACCACCGGCCAGATCGCCTTCCGCCGGGCGGACGACTATGCCGACTTTGTCGGTCGCTTCGGCTTCGGCGGTGTCAGCCTGAGCGGCGGAGAACCCCTGCTGACCCTGGACCGCAGTCTGGACTTTGTGCGGACCGTGCGGGAGCGTTTTGGCGAGAGCGTGCATCTGTGGGTCTACACGAACGGGATGCTCGCGACCGACGAGGCGATGGCGGCCTTGGCCGAGGCGGGGCTGGACGAGATCCGCTTCAATCTCCACGCCAACGCCTACCGGCTGGATGGGGTGGAGCGCGCGGTGCGCCACATCCCCACGGTGACCATCGAAACGCCTGCCGTGCCCGAGGAGGAGGCGCGGATGCAGCGCCTGTTGCCCGTGCTGGCCGACCTGGGGGTGAAGCACGTCAATCTGCACGATCTCCGGGTCACCCCGCACAATGCGGGACACATGGTTCGGCGCGGCTATACCTGCCTGCATGGTCCCAAGGCCACCGTTTTGGATTCGGAACTGGCCGCTCTGCGACTGATCCGGCAGGCCGCTTCGGACCGCTTGCCCCTGGCCGTGCAATACTGCTGCTTCGCCTACAAGAACCCTTACCAGGCCCGGGGACACCGGCGGCGGTGGTGTCCCGAAGTGATGCGGCCCAGCGAGACCCTATCCGCGACGGGTGCCATCCGGACTTGCGCCATCAGCGCCAGCCGGGAGTACATCGCCGCGTTGGTGGCGGGCTGGGAACAGGCCGGAGTGCCCACGGTGGCGTGGTCCGTGCAGGGCAAGGGCGACAGGGTTCACGTGGCTCCCGAGCTGCTGCGGGGGGTCGATCCCGCCCAGGCCACGATTGCCCTGAGCTATGCCATCGCGGCGACCGTGGCGGCTCCGAGCTACCGGTTTTTGCCCACGAAGGTGCGGCTGAACGACCGGGTGGAGATCACCGTGGAACGCCGTCCGCAGTTGGCCAACCGGGTGTTGCCGGGCGAGCAGGTCGCCGACTTCCTCCTTCTGGCCGACCAGCGACCGGGGCCTGCTGTCATCCCCGCCGCGTTGGCCGATCTGGCTCCCTTCGAACTGCTGCCCGAGGGATTGCCACCGTACTATTGACCCGCGCCGCGTGGACGCGCGGGTCGCAGGTCGATCCGCGCCTGGACCACGGGCCACGCCCACAGCAGGTCAAGGGGAAGCAGAGACTCGCTGTGGGGGGCAAGCGCTTGGTAGTCCTTCTTCAGCCGCCGGGCCAGCAATAGCTCCGGACGGTCGGCTCGGCGGGCGAGCACGGTATCGCCCGGTTCCGGTGTTTCCCCGGCAGCGACCAGAAGCAGCGTGCCGGGAGGGTAGGGCGAGGGCAGGGCCTCCTCCCCCAACCGGAGACAGAAATAGGTCTCCGCAACCTGACTGGCAGGCCAGGTCTCCGTTCCTTCCGCGTTGCCCTGCAACCAACCGGCGAGGGCCGAACCCGCAGGCAGACCCGCGAGAATCCGGGACAAGCCCAGCACGGGCACTTGCACCACGCCTGGAGCCGGGTTGGCGTCGTAGGCCGCACTGGGTTCGGAGACGGCGAGATTCCCATCTTCCAGATAGGGGGCGAGGAGGTAGCGCAACTGGGCCCAATGCTGGGAACGGATGACCCGCGTATCGCCGCTCCGCCAACGCACCACCGTGGGGTGGGACACGTCCAGCTTCTCGGCGAGAGTGACCACCGTTTCCCCCTCGTGGTCGAGGTACTGGCTGATGGCGCGTTGGATGGCCTTGGTATTGATCACAGGCGAACACCTTTGCTTCCCCGTAAGCGTATCCCATGGCGACGCTTTTTCCTCCGGCTTACCTTCTAAATGTGTTTGTATGTGCATTTTGTTGAGGTATGCTAGGGCGGTCGGTTCGGAGATGAGGGCTCGTTATCCTCTGCGACTCTTGCCCGATGGCAAAGTGACGGGTCCGGTATAGCGCTGGTTGTACGTTGGTGTGCATATATGGATAGCTCCAACCATGTTGTCTTTGGCAAACTGAGAGAGGGGACAAGCGGGGCCGCGCCAAGGGAGTGGCGCGGCGCGCAGCCGCTCCCGCGGCCCCGCTTGGCCTCCTTCTCCCAATAGCCCAAGAGTGGACGGACTGGACGGAGGTGGACCGGGCGTGCCTCCGGGCACATGAGCCTTTGGTGGAAGTCGCGAACGGCACGAAACCCACGAAATAGGAATGAGATAGGAAGATAACTGTCCGTCTTTTCCCTTCGTGCTACTATCATCCCGGATCTTGTTTTCCGAACAAGAGACGCGGATATGAAAATACGTAACATGCATGAAGAAAGGATGTTGCATCTCCTTCTTCGGGCGTCTTCTTCCTGCTTTCTGCGGCCAGGCGCCATGCCCTGGAGGGGCGGGGGAACAGAGCCTGGGGCAACGCCCCAGGAAGACGTTCCCCACCGACAAGCAGGCTGAATGCCTGAGGCAGAGGGCCGCGCGGCACCAGCGCCTCCGGAAGCCGCAGGCCGCTGGCCTGCCCGCCGGGGGCGGATGCAACCCAGGGCGGCGCTCCGCTCTGCCCCGGGCTCTGCTACCATGGCCTTTCAGGCCGGAAGACGGGTTTGGTTGCTGCCAACGGCTGCTTCATGCAGGTGGTGGCTTCCTGCGTCTGCGTAGCCGCGAAGGCGATGGGGGCAACTCGTCGTCCGGGGACATGGCCGGGGAACACGGGCTAGCGAATGACCTGTTCCCGGGCCTGCTGCCATTCCTGGTTGACTTCGGCGAACCAGGCGTCGGCGGCTTCGCTCAGTTGGGCGACCCGTTCGGGATGGAGGGCGGCGAGGTCCTGGGTCTCGCCAAGGTCCTCGCTGAGATCGTAGAGCTGGGGCGGTGCAGGAGGGCCGAGGGGCCAGGAGGGCAGGGCGGCGTCGATGGGGCGGAACTGGTGGGGGGCGGTCAGGCCTTGCTGGTACCAGACGTTGTCTTCCGGCTCCTTGCGGTCGGCACCCTCGCGCATCGGCCAGACGAGCTTCCAGTTCCCTTCCCGTACGGCCAGATTGCAGTGATCCACGGGTGCGTAGCGGTTCCGCTGCCAGAAACACCGGCGGTCGGGTTCGGCGGGACGTCGTTGCCGGAGCCGTTGGCTCTGCGAAGCGCCATCGAGCGGCAGTTGGCCCTGGCGCCGCAGTCCGGCCAGATCCAGCAAGGTGGGCAGCCAGTCGCAGAAGTGGAACATCTCGTTGTCTCCCCTCCCGCCCGGCAGTTCGGCGGGCCAGCGGAGGATGGCGGGGACCCGGATACCGCCTTCATAGACCTCGCCCTTGCCGCCGCGGAAGGGGCCATTGTAGCGGGCATAGCCACCCCGCAGCCACGGACCGTTGTCGCTGGTGAAAAGAACGATGGTGTTCGCGGCGAGACCGAGCCGGTCCAGCGTGTGCAGGAGCTGGCCGATGCCGGTATCCATCTGCTCGATCATGGCATAGAGTCGGCAGACCTCCTCGCTGAGGGACCCGAGGGAACGGTAGTGCTCGATCAACGGTTCCGGGGCCTGGAGAGGCGCGTGGGGCGCATTGTAGGCGAGGTAGAGGAAGAAGGATTCCCGGCAGTGGCGGCGGACGAACCCGACGGCCTCGTCGGTGAACACGTCGGTCAGGTAGCGGCCATCGAAGGGATCGGGGCGGCCATTGCGGTCGAGCACCCACTCGTAGTAGTCCATGCCGCCATTGAGGAAGCCGACGAACTCGTGGAAGCCCCGCGAGTTGGGGTGGTGGCGGGGATCGTGCAGGCCATTGTGCCATTTGCCGACCATCCCGGTGACATAGCCGTGGGCCTGGAACTCGTCGGCCAGGGTAGTCTCGCGGGGCGAGAGCCGGTCGAGTCCCCGGTTCGAGGGCACGTCCACCGCGCCGGTCCGATGGTTGTAGCGACCGGTGAGCAGGGCGGCCCGGGCCGGGGCGCAGAGCGGCGAGGCGGAATAGTGCTGGGCGAGGGACACCCCCTCGCGGTAGAGTGCATCCAGATGGGGGGTGCGCACCACCGGGTTGCCGAAACACCCCAGATCGCCGTACCCGAGATCGTCGGCCAGGATCACCACCACGTTGGGGCGCTGGATCATACCTACAGCTCCAGAGGCGGGTTGGCCCGGTAGTCGGAGGGCGAGAAGCCCGTGTGGCTGTGGAAGGTGCGGCTGAAGTGCTGGATGGAGCCAAATCCCAGATGGTCGGCGATGGCGCTGATGGCGAAGGAGGACGCGGTCAGGAGCACTTTGGCCACCCCGATCCGGTACTCCATGAGATAGCGCATCGGCGGCACCCCCGTATGCTGCCGGAAGAGTTCGGAGAAGCGGCTCACGCCTAGCCCGGCGGCATCCGCCAACTCTTCGAGAGCCAGGGGCCGCCCGTACTCCCGTTCGATCAGGGCCAGAGCATAGCGGATACGCTCCTCGTTGGCCCCGGTCCGGTCCCGGCTCTGGGCCGAGCGGGCGATGGCCCCTAGATAGAGATTCAGCAGGGCCTGGGTGACGGCGGTACTGGCCGGGCCCGGAGAGCCGCACTCGCCACGGAGCCGTTCGAGGGCGAAGGCTACCAATTCGCCGTCCGGCTTGATCGTCCAGAGCCGTTCCGAACGCTGGCCGTCGAGCACCTCGGCGGACTCGCTGAGGTGTTCGGGGCCGGGCGTGTTGAAGTTGGTCATGAAGGTCCGGCAGACCTCGTGCCCGATAGCCTGGTAGCGGTGGGAGATGTTTGGCGGCACGATGCCCGTCTCCCCCGGACCGATCTCGATGCGATGGTTCTCCGCATCGAAGGAGAAGCGACCGGAGAACACATGCACGGCCTGGAAGAAGTCGTGGCTGTGCATGGTTTCCACGCCGCTGCACGAGAGGTAGTCCACGAAACCGGCCAGGAGATAGGGGGGACCCAGGGGCCGGGGGTAGATGAGCTTGACGGTCTCGTGCACGGGAGACATGGGAACTCCTAGGGATGCGCTTCGCCTCGGCCCCAGCCCGAGCGAAGGCTGGCCTGGATCGCTTTGGCGTCGAGTGGTGCGTTGCTCGTCAACTCAAGCACGGCGGACTCGGCCCCGTGCAGGGAGACGATCGTCTCGCGTCCCGTCTGGGGCGGGGTCAGTTCCACGTCGCGCTCGAAGCGACGGACCTCGACACCAGGCAGGGGCGCGAGAACGTGCTGGCGGAAGTGGCGGGCCAGGCTCGCGACCCAGAGGAAGCCGCGCTTGCCGTCTGGCTCGATCAGCAACATGGCCGCCCCTTCGGTCAGGGGGATGATGCGGACCTCGGTGTCGCTCGCCGCTGGCCGGGCATCGGTCGCGACCTCGACATGGTCCCCAGTCAGCCATGGACCAGGACGGGCCAGGATCAGGGATTCGGGCTGGTCGGGCGGTGGCGTCGTTTGGTCCGTGCCGAAGGCAAAGCCACCGGTCTCGCCCAGCAGTTGGGCGCGAACGCGCAACCGACCGCAGGATACGTCGCGGGTCTCGGCAGACGGCTGGGCGATGCCCAGTTCCCGCGTGACGGGGGCGAACCGCCAGCGAACCCGGGCCGCGTCGTCCGTCTCGGCGCTGCCCCCGTCGGCGTGGCAACGGAGGGCGACGAAACCGATGAGATGGTCGCGCCAGACGGCCCAGTGCTGGATCTGCGACCAACCGGCGAACTGATCGATGCTCCATCTCTCGCCGGGAAGCCACGGATGGTCGTTCCAGTAGGGCGAGACCATTGGGCTCAGGCAGGAGACGGCGACAAAGTCGGGGCATCTCACATAGTGCCGCTCCGGCGTCCAGTCCAGGCACTGGAAGGTCGCGGCCTGCTGCTTGGCGCGGGGGACATCGGGGCCGTGCGGTCCCCGCAGGACCTCGGCGAAGACGCCGTTCAGCGCGCTGTCCAGCGGGAGCATGGGCTCCTTGGGGTCGGCGATGTAGGCACCGGCGAGCGAGTTGCTCATCTGGCGCGTGGTCGCGGCGGCGGCGAAGTCGTCCCACTGGCTGCGCGGCCCGAAGAACCCGTGGTCGAGTATGATGCGCCGTGCCGGGGCTGGCTTGGGCTCCGGCAGGGCATGGTCCTCCAGCAGGCGGAGAAGCGTTGCCGCGTAGGTCGTGTGCTGGTAGTTATACCAGTTCGGATTCCTGGGGAGGAACGAGGGCAGCCGCTCCGCGACGTTGTCGGCACGGTTACGCGCGGCGATCTCGCCTGCCCAACGGTTCGCGCCGTCCTGAAGCAGGCAGGCGAGCATGCCGGGCACGGCGGGGTTGATCGGGTTGTAGAGGGAGTGCTTGAGCCAGGGCTGCTCGGCGTCGGTGACCAGCCCACTCCGCTGCTGCACATTGACGAAGTAGGGGGCCAGTTGCTTCAGCCAGTCCATGGCATACTCGTCCTTGGTTGCCAGCCAGTACAGCGCGACGGACTTGGTGACCATCTGTTGGTAGCCATGCTGGGGCGAGGTCTCGTGGAAGTACGCCACGCCGCCCCCCGGCCAGCGAACGTTCTCGTAGCGGGTCAACGCCAGCCCGGCCTCCGTGCGGAAGTCGGGTCGCTTGCAGATCACGCTGGCCGCAGCCAACCCGGACAGGTAGTAGAACTCGGGGTTAGCGTACTGGCCGCTGCACAGGTTGCGCTGCATGACGTCCATCGCTACCTCGGCACACGCCGCGAGGGACTGCTTCCAGCGTTCGGCCCGGGGTGCATCGACGCAACCGTTTTCCAGCCACCACCACGTGGCCCAGGCGTAGGATTGCAGAAAGAAGTAGGAGTCGAGACCGCTTTCGTCGCGCAGCCCCTTGGTGTACCGCTCGGCGAGATGGTCCATCAGGAAGAAGGCGTCGTCCCGCAGCGTCTCGCTGTGGTACGACCGGCTCCACTCGTAGCGGTAGGCCGCCGCTGCCACCCAGGCGATGTTGGCGTCCTCGGCGCGACCGCCATAGACGGTGCCGAACTTGGGGTCCTGCTCGTCGTGCACGATGCGCTTCAGCCCTCCGACGGCGCGGTCCTGCACGGTCCAGCGACAGAAGCCAACCAGATCCTGCGGGACCGGTGGCAGATCCTCGTCGGCCTTGACCAAGGGAAGAAGAAGGGGCAAGGCAGTCAGCAGCAGAAGGGAGCGGGCGAGCATGGGGAGCTCCGTGGGCTCAAAGCGGTCGGTATTCACCACGGCTGAGATTGGGCAGAGGGAGGGTGTTCTCGTTCAGACGGGCCAGCAGCTTGGCCAACAGATCGGCGCGGAGCCCTGCCGCGCCCGGATCGTCGATCAGGTCGTGCAATTCATCGGGATCATTAGCCAGATCGTAGAGGCGTCCGGGGCTGGCCGGGACGGTGATGGGTTTGTCCAGATGGAGCCGCCCGAGCTGGCGGCGATCCAAGGCGGGGTCTCCCCACATCAGCTTGTAGCGGCCATCGCAGAGCATCCGGTCGCAGCCCATTTCGGCGTAGACGGTGTCCCGGTGTGTCGTCGTCTCCCCCCGGAGCAGCGGAACCAGGCTGCGCCCCTGGTCGAGGGCATGGGCCGGAACGCCGGCCAGGTCGCAGACCGTACGGCCGAGGTCGATCAACTCCACCAATGCCTGGGAATCGATGCCGGAGCGGATGCCGGGGCCGGCGACAATCAGCGGCACGCGCATGCTGGCCTCGAAGAAGGAGGTCTTGCCGAACTTCCGGTGGTCTCCCGCCAGTTCGCCATGGTCGGCGGTGTAGACGAAGATGGTATCGTCCAGCACGCCCTCGTCGGCCAGGGCCTGGCGGAGGCGTCCCACACCCTCGTCCACCTGGCTGATCATGGCCCGGTAGCCGCGTCGTCCGGCGACGACCCACGGGGCGGGATCGGGGTGGTCGACGGGGTCGGCTTCCGGCAGGTCGCGGTAGGGGGCGAGGAAGCGGGGATGGGGCTCGATGGGCGAATGGGGCGCGCCATAGCCCACATGGAGGAAGAAGGGGCGGCTGCGGTCGCGCCGGGCCAGCCAGTCCAGGGCGGTGCGGGTGACGAACTCGCTCTCCTGGAACTCGGCGGGCAAGGTCCATTCGTGCGGCGTCCAGTCGTTGTCGCCCTTGCGGTCCCGGTCCATGAAATAGTGCCATTGCCGGTAGTAGGCCAGCACCTGGTCGAACACGTCATGGGCGCGGAGGAACTCGGTGTAGGCGCAGCGGATGCCAGTCTTGAGCATCCCGTTGGCCGAGATCTCGGCGATGTCGTCCCAGCCCAGGGAGTCCATGTACGCGCGATGGGCGGGGCTCGTGAGGTCCGAGTCGTAGGCGTGGATCTCCATGTGGGTCTTGCCCACGGCGGCGGTGCGGTAGCCCGCGCTCCGGAGCTGCTGCACGAAGCTGGGGGTGCCCGGCGGCAGTTGGTGCAGGTTCGTGAAGGAACCGGAATTCGCGCCGTAGCGGCCCGAGGCGATGGCGGCCCGCGAGGGCGAACAGAGGGGGGCCGTGCAGTAGGCCCGGCGGCAAACCGCTCCGGACCCGGCCAAGCGGTCCAGTTCCGGGGTCAGCGTGCGGCCATCCTCGTAGCCCACGAAGTCCCAGCGGTGCTGGTCCGCGATGACGAACACGATGTTGGGGGGCATGCAGGGCTCCTATTCGCTCTCGCTATGACTCTGCTGCCGTACCGCCTGATGTCAAGCTCTTCCTGGCGGATCGGCGGAACCTACGGCGATTCCCCCCGTCTACCCAGACATTGTTTGGCATTATAAGAGGAAACGACCATGACGGCCACTCCCAAGAGTCTCCATATTCTGCTCGCCGCTTTCGCGTTGGCTACCGGTCTGGCGGTCGGCCAAGAGCCAGCCCTGGCCAAGATCTACCAGTTCAAAGTGACCACGGCCGACGGCAAGGAAGTATCCCTGGCCGACTACCAAGGCAAAGTGCTCCTCATCGTGAACGTGGCCAGCAAGTGCGGTTTCACGCCCCAGTACAAGGGACTGGAAGCCCTATACGAGAAGTACCACGCCCAAGGCCTGGAGATTCTTGGCTTCCCCTGCAATCAGTTCCGGAGCCAGGAGCCGGGAACCAATGCGGAAATCCAGCAGTTCTGCCGTGCGACCTATGGCGTCAGCTTCCCCGTCTTCGCCAAGATCGAGGTGAACGGCGACGGCACCCACCCCCTCTACCAGTATCTCAAGGAAGCCGCCCCCGGCGCGCTGGGCTCGGAGGGCATCAAGTGGAACTTCACCAAGTTCCTGGTGGATCGCGAAGGCAAAGTGGCGGAGCGCTTTGCTCCCGCCACCAAGCCGGAAGCGCTGGTCGAGGATATCGAACGGCTGCTGGGCAAATAGGCTCGCGATCGACGCGATCCGGGGGATGAAAAACCTGCCGCAGGGGTTGACGGCGGGGTTTGAGGGGGTTTGTTGTGGGGCTGTGCAGGCAGGAACCACGTCTCGGAGAACGAGCGCCATGATGCCGATCAATGCCCGTGGTATCTACATCAAGCAGGAAGCCGCCGCCGACCCCCGCTCCATGGCGCGGATCAACCGGATGCTTCCTTTCATCCGTTATGCTGGCGAACCCGTCATCATCGACGACGCCGGGCTGAACCAACTGCTGCTGGACGAGAAGGGCAAGTGGTACGCCCACGGCCTGCGCGGCAACCAGGTCGAGCCGGTGGTCATCTTCAACCAGTACCTGTACCACCACGGTCCCGAGGAACGGGCGCGGCGGCAACGGGAGTTCCCGGAGCTGTTCAAGGGCGGCGGGCCGGCCCAGTATGGCGGCTACGGCGGCTTCGACTGGCGGGACTCGGGTTCCGCCGGGCACCGCGAGCGGACCGGACAGGTCTGCCAGCCTGCCTACGCGCTCCACTCCTTCTGGGGCTGCCATTTCCGCTGCGCCTACTGCAACTTGGGCCACATCGCCCAGGTGTACGTGAACCTGGAGGAATGGTGCGAGCATATCGAGCGTAGCTTCGCCACGGCGGGCGAGAAGTCGCCCGGCCAGAACCTGTTCCAGTGGGACAACGGCTCCGACATCGTCTGCTGGGAGCCCGAGTACGGCGGCACCAAGCTGCTGGTCGATCTCTTTGCCCGGCAGCCGAACCGCTACCTGGAACTCTATGTGGGCAAGAGCGACATCGTGGATTTCCTGCTCGACTACGACCACAAGGGGCACACGGTCTGCTGCTGGAGCCTCTCCCATGCGACCCAGGCCCGGGTCGTGGAGCCCCGCACGGCATCAATGGAGGCCCGGCTGAGGTCGGCCCGCAAGTGCCAGGAGGCGGGGTATCCCGTGCGCATCCGGTTCAGTCCCATCGTCCCCACCACTGGTTGGGAGAAGGACATCCGGCACATGATCCAGCGCATGTTCGAGGAGATCAAGCCCGAGGTGCTGACCATGGAGCCCCTGCGCTATTACACCTATGACGGGCTGGTCCGCGACTTCGCGCCGGGGGTGATCGATCCGGAGTTCCTGGACTCCATGAAGGAGCTGGCGAAGACCGACCAGCACCATCTCCGCCAGTTCCCGGACGAACAGGTGGCCAAGCTCTACCGCGTGGTCTTCGAGGAAGTCCTGCGCATCTCGCCCCAGACTCCCATCGCCTTCTGCCGCGAGAAGCGGTCGACCTGGCAGGCCTTCGCCGAGGAGCTGCGCAAGACGGGGCAGGACCCCGACAACTACGTCTGCAACTGCGGCCCCGTCTCGGCCGGTCCCGACCCCCGCCTCCTCGCCGCGACCGCGTAGCCTAGCGAGGCGGAAGGTCAGAAAAACAACAAGCCCGTTCCGGCCGGAACGGGCTTGTGGCTACTTGTACCCAGTAAGGCAATCTACAGGTTCGGGCGGACCCAGGTGCTGTTGGTCGACTTGTCGTCGTCGGGGATATTGGTCAGTTTGTACCACTGGGTATGCCCGTCCACGAAGGTCAGATTGGCACCCTCGGTGTGGTTGGCCTTGATCTTGTGGTTGGGAGCCGGGCCGCTTCCCGAGCAGCACGTGATGTCGTAGGGCATCCAGCGCAGGCCGTTGCCCTCGCCATAGGCGATGGTGATGCTGACCCTCTTCATGGAGGTCAGCTTGTAGAGGTTGCTGCCCGTGTCCGAGCTGCCGAAGGTCTTGTTGTAGCTGTAGGAGCTGGCGGTGGCATCGCTCGGCTTGGTGGCGGCCGGGCAGAAGTACATGTTCCAGTCGTTCAGGTAGGGATAGATCGCAAAGCGGTCCTTGCTCGTGCCAGCCTTGTATTGGGAGTCGCGCCGGTCCCAGCAGATGTGTCCCATGCACGGGGCCGGGACGTAGTCGTCGAAATCCACGGTATACATGGCGAAGGCCAGTCCCAGTTCCTTCTCGTTGCCCGCGCAACTGATGGAACGGGCCTTTTCCCTCGCCTTGCTCAGCGCCGGCAGGAGCATGGACGCCAGGATGGCGATGATCGCGATGACCACCAGCAACTCGATGAGGGTGAAGAGCCGCGGGGACCGCTGTTTCTTCTCGGTTGTCAGACGCATCGGCCAACTCCTTGGTTCTAGGGTCGCTGTATTGGGTCCGGACAGGTGAAGTGCCCAAAGGCTCTTCACAGTTATTTCATAGTTTCATGTAAAATGTTTGTCAAGGAACGACGGCAAACTCCCGGCGGAAAGGGACCGACGGATACCGCGCCCATGGGGGCCGGAGCCTGCCAAGCAGTGGCAGGGCTCCATCCGGAGCCCTGCAAGCAACCCCCACCACGGGAGGCCTATCCCCTCTTCCGGGTGGATCCTCGGTTCGGCCTTTGCCCCGGCGGAAGCCAGGAAAAGGAGAGCCCTGGCAAGTTAGGGGAAGAAGGGAAGGAGGGGGAGGGGGGGAGAACTTGCCAGGGCAAAAAGGGGTCGGGAGATTCCCGGAACCGTGCTGAATTGCTTTATTCAACAAGGCTGAAGATACTCCGGAACCAACGCCATGCCAAGCGAAAAACCATTATTTCACGAAAAATATCACTTTACTATTTGCTATGTTTTTTACACCAGTTAACGAGGTTCTTCCATGCCTCCTCGCCGCTCACGCGGGGCACGTAGCCGAAGTCCTCCTGGGCGCGCCGATGGGAGAAGGAATGGGACCGGGCGAACTGCAGGGCCACGAACCGGGTCATCGGCGGCTCGCCGAGCCGGGGGAAGAGGCGGTGGATTCCTTCCAGCACGGCCCCGGCGAGGTACGCGGCGCGGAAGGGGATCGGGCTCTTGGGCGGGGGGAACCCAGCTTCTGACAGAAGGTGGCGGATCCAGTCCCAGAGGTTCACGGCATCGGCATCGCCGACGAAGTACGCCTTGCCGCCGCAGCGCGCCTCGCCCAGCAGCTCGTCCAGGGCCTGGAGATGGGCCTGGGCGGCGTTGTCCACATAGGTGATGTCCACCAGGTTCTTGCCCGATCCCACCTGGCGCAGGCGGCCGGAGGCGGCGGCCTCGAGGAGGCGGGGGATGAGATGCGGGTCGCGCGGACCATAAATCAGATGGGGGCGGATGGCACAGGTGCGCAGGCGGCGCACGCCGCCAGGAACCGGCAACGGCAGGAAATCGTTGGAGACCATTTCCCAGCCGTCCGCTTCGAGTACCATGCGCTCGGCCACCGCCTTCGTGGCGGGGTAGTCGGCCAGGTAGTGTTCCGGGTAGGGGAGCGACTCGTCGCCCAGGACAATGTCCTGGTCGCCGATGGCCACGCTGGGCGAACTGGTGAAGAGCAGGGCGGGGACCTTCTTTGTCAGGCAACCGGCCAGCACGTTGGCCGTACCGCGCACGTTGACCTGGTGGAACTCCTCGCGAGAGCCCCAGATTCCCGCCTTGGCCGCCACATGGCAGACCGCATCGATGTCCTGGCAGGCCTCGGTCACCTCCCGCTCGTTCCGCAGGTCTCCCTGGACCACCTCGACCCCGTCCGCCTCCAGGTCCGGGTATGCCCCCCGGCAGAAGATCCGGACCACATCGCCCCGTTCCCGGAGCATTTCCACCATGCGCCGGCCGAGGAAGCCACCACCACCGGTAACCAGAACGTGCCGCATCATACGCCACACCCTCGACGCCCATTTTGGGAATAGGCGATCAGGCTAGACAAGTAAGTTTCCGGACGACCGGCGTCGTAGCGTTCGCCGGCCACGGCTAGTCCCAGCACGCTGCCCTGCTGGCGGGCCAGGCGGAAGGCCGTAGTCAACTCGATGGCCTCCCCGCCGGCGGCGGCCAGTTGGTCCAGACAGGCGAAGACGGCGCTGTCGATCACATACTGCCCGTAGGCGCAGAGGAAGCGGCCCTCGGGCAGGTTCCGGGTCCGCAGATGCCGCCGGGCGTGGTCTTCGGTTGGCTTCTCCGCCACGTCGGTGATCGTGAGCAGGCCGGGGGTCGTCTCGTCCCATTCGCCGGCGAACGTGCCGTAGTGGGCCACGTCGGCGCTGGCGGCCTGGGCCAAGGCCACGATGGGGCAGCGGTGCTCGGCATAGGCCTCTACCAACTGCTGGCTCGCCGTCTTCTCTCCCGTATCGATGTAGAGGTGGTCACCCAGCAGCACCAGCACCGGCTCGCCATCGGCCCAGGCTTTCGCGCAGCCCACGGCGTGGCCGAAGCCCAGGGGCTCGTCCTGGGTGATCAGGGTGATGTTCTGGCCGATCTCGCAGAGTCCCGAGAGGTAGGGACGCGCCTCGCTAGGCACCCGCGAGGCATAGTCGGGCGCGGGGGGGGCCTTGAAGAGGGAGCGGAACAACTCCTCCTCGCCCTGCCGGACGATGATCGCGATCTCGTCGATCCCCGCCGCCAGGGCTTCCTCCACGGCGGAGAGCAGCACCGGCTTGCAGATCCCGTCGGGGGTGATGACGGGGAAGAGCTCCCGCCGCACGGCCTTGGTGGCCGGATACATCAGCGAGCCCAGGCCCGCCGCCGGGATCACCGCCTTGCGAACCGCCTTGGGCGGCACCAAGTCCAGCGGGAAGCAGTCCATGCCATAGGTCCGGACGAGGTAGGCGGCGAGCTCGTCGCGTTCGGCCTCCCCCCGGGCGACGAACTGCACGCAACCGTCGCCCTGGGAGCCGACCCCCTTGCCGCCATAGGTCCAGGCGGAGAGCTGAGGGTCCTTCAGGACGGCGTGCAGCTTCGGCGCGGTCAGCTCCTTCGGGCAGGCAGGCATCAGGTGGGCGTCGAACGCGGACTGGGCTTCGTTCATCAAGGCCCCCAATCCGGCGGCATCCCCGGCCCGCAGGATGGCGGCGGCCCGCTCGACCACCTCCCGGTTGAGAGTGCCGAGATAGCGCTGCACTGCCTTCGCGGTATCGTCCTCGGCAAAGGGATAGGCCTTGTTCAGGTCGCCGAGGATACGGATCGTGTCCTTGCTGCCCTTCAGATCCCCGATCAGCAGGCGGATATGGGCACCCACCCGTAGCTCGCGGGTCCGGAGCAGGTCGCCGTCGAAGGTCATGCGGACCGGCACTTGGCCGAAGGCGCAGCCCTGGTCCATGCGTCCGCATCGGGAGGGGGTGAGGATCTCGCCCTGGTAGGCCGCTTCCATCTCGGCCCGCACCGTCATCTTCAGGTCGTAGACCCGGTCGAAGGCCCGTGCCACCAGTACGCAGAGCGCGGCGGAGGAGCTGAGCCCCTTCTTGACCGGCAAGTCCGTCCGGTAGTTGTCGATCTCGATGCCGCCGACGTGGTAGAAGGTGAGCAGATAGTAGGCCACGCCCGCCGCATAGCTGAAGAATCCCCCGCCCTGGGCGACCTCCAGGAGGCGGTCGGCGTCCATGGGCACGCAGATCTCCTCCACCCCTCCGTCGTTCAGGGTCGAGCGCATGCAGAAACCGCGGTCCGACGTCCGCGCCCGCGCATGGAGCCCCTGGTTGGTTCCGGCGATGATCACCTCGCCCGGGGCGATGGCGGAGTTGAAGCGCCGATAGGCACCGGCCCAGTCGGAGTGCTCGCCGAAGAGGCAAACCCGCCCGGGGGTGAATATGTCCACGGTCTGCGTCGTCATCGTAGGGTGTCCCAATCGCTACTAACTCATGTCCCGGCACACCGACAGTGGCCGACTATGGAACGTATCGTGCGAAGCAGGGCACGCAAGCCCGCACTCCTGGCACCGGGGGGACCGACAGGATAGGTTGATGTCAGCAACGGCTGAAGACGATGCCCACCGATCCGGGGAAAATACCATGAAACACCAAGCTCCATCTCTACGGCCGGTTGGCGCGATAGCTCTTCTGTTTGGCCTGCTGGTCCCGGTCCTCTCCCTGCAGGCCCAGGTCCGCGACCTCTACGTGGTGACCGACGCCAAGGCCGAGTTCTACGTGGACCGGCAGCGCCAGAGCCTGTCGCTCCAGACCGGCGATGTGGTCGAAGGGGAGGCCCATTCCACCTACCGGGACTGGTTGCGGGTGACCATCGGCAACCAATCCTACGACACGCGCGCCAAGTACTTCCTTGCCCGTGCCGACAACCGGGAAGCCTATGCGCGCCAGCGGGCGGACCTGCTCTCCCGGATCGAGCGCAACAGCGACCGCATCGACAGTGCGCGCGAACAGACTTGGCAACTGGTGCTGGCCAGTGCGGCCATCCGCTTCGACAGCACGGTCCAGTACCGCGAGGAAGTCCTGGTCCCGGTCACTGTCGTTCCCGCCCAGAACGGCACCGGCACCCAGCCGGGAGCAAGACCCGGCGACCGTCCGAATCCGCCCCGTCCTGTCCTCCAGGTCGAGTACCGCTATGTGGACAAGGTCTCTCCCAGCCGGGCCAAGAACCAGGCGAAGCACTGGGCCGAGGACATCGACGATCTGACCGGCCAGGTGGCGAGGTGGACCGAGGACCGTCGCGACGACATCGCCCAGGTGGCCATCCTGGATGCCGCCAACTTGGCGCTGGAGCGGCGGTTCCGCCTCTTCGAGACCAACCGTGTCACTCAGGTTGCCGAACCGTACGTGGTGGTCGAGGACAAGGCCACGCTCTACGACGGCCAGCTGCCCGTGGCCGAAATGCAGCAGGAGGAGGTGGCCCTGGCCCGGGGCAACGACCGTTTCCCGCGCTGGTTGCGGGTCCAGCGCCCGGACCGGGTGCTCGACGGCCGCCGGGAGCACTTCGCCTCGCGCACCGCCGTGGAGACCGGGGCCGCCGGGCGGATCGCCAGCCTGCGGCAACTCTCGGCCGACTTGCTGGCGGATATCGATCTCCTGTCCGAACGGGAGAAGCAACTGCGCGCGCTCTGTCTCACCCTGCGCTACGAGAGCCAGGTGACCCGGTTCCCGCTCACGGTCTACCCCTTCGCCGCCGACTATGCCGGGCGGACCTACTACGCCAGTGGCACCGCCCCGAAGAACGTGGCGGAGATGGTCAATGCGGTCACCGCCCGCTCCGTCCAGCGGGACTGGGAAAAGGACCTTGCCGCTCTCCAGGAGCAGATTCGGAAGCTGCGCCAGCGGTTGGATTCCACCCGCCGGGACGCGGCGGTGACCGAAGCCAAGGCCCAGGAGCGTTCCCGGCGCCTGCAGGGCATCGATCCGGCCGAGCCGACGGCAACAGGCGTCATTCTCCCATGAGCGATCTGACCTTTGGTCCGGCCCGGCCGGGCGAGACCGAGGATCTCCTGCTGCTGCTCAAACGGGCTTTCCGGGTCGATCCCGGGACCGAGCGGGAACGGGCGACCCACCGACTGGTGCGTTCCGATCTCGCGCAGTTCGTTGTCCTGCGGGACTACGGCGAGGTGGTGGCGGCGGCCCACGTGGCCCGGCATGACTTGCGGGTTGGCGAGGCCGTGGTGCGGAAGGCCGACGTGGGCCATGTGGCGGTGACCCCCGAACGCCAGGGGTGCGGGCTGGGAACCGAGTTGATGACCCGGCTCCATCCCTTCCTGGCCACGGAAGGCTACCATTTTGCCCGGTTGGGCGGCCTGATGCCCTTCTACTCCCGCTTCGGCTACGAGCCTTTCCCCCGCCGCTATCTGGAGGTCACGGTTCCCGACTTGGCCGCCCCGCTCAAGGGCAGGACCTGGGGCGAATGGCTGGCGCCAACGTCTACGGAGCAGCGTTCCGTGCGGGCCTACTGTCCCGACCTGGACGGACCCGACGTTCTCCGCCTCGGCAATCTCCGCCCGTTGGCCTTGGCCTTGGTCTCCCCGCATGCGTCCTCGTTGCCTCTGCCGCCGCCCCTCCGTCCGCTCTCGGTGGTCTACGACCATGGGGGCGAGTTGCGGGCGTTCGCCTGGGCGGAACAGGAGGCCCCCACCGCCACCGCATCCGGCAACCTCGGCCTGCGGCAACTGCTCTGGGATCCGGCGGCTCCCCATGCCGCTGCGGCCCTTGTCCGGCATCTGCTCCACCATGCCGCCCAGCGGGGGCTGACAATGCGGACCCGACTGCCCTACGATGCCCAGTTGTGCGAAGCCCTCACCGCGGACGGGATCACCTTCGAGCTGCGGGAGATGCGCCAGGCCGTGGACGGCAACATGGTCCGGCTGATCGACCTGGAGTCTCTCTGCCAGGCCCTGGCGCCGGAGTTCGCGGCGCGGCTGCGGTCGGTGGGTCTCTGCCCGCGCAGCGGTCTGTCGCTGGCGGTCGGGGGGCGGACGGCGACCCTCCCGGCCGGGCTGGTCTCCGGCTTGCCGCCGGTGCGGGTCTCCCAGAGCACCTTCCTGCGCTGGGCGCTCGGCCTGGAGACTCCCGCGGAGACCAATCCCCCGGTCCCGCCGGAACATCGCCTGCTGCTGCTGGTCCTTTTCCCTAGATTCGCCTGCGTGTCAGACACCTGGGGCTAGGGTCGCCAAGCCCGGCACCGCATGACGACGACGTGAGTTGCGTCGAGTGCCAATCGGTGATATGCTGAACATAGTGATCAAGTGTAGCGGCCGAACACGGCAGGAGCGACATGAACGCGAATCAAGCCAGCCGGAACAACAGTGGGTTGCAGGCCATCCGACGCCGTTTCACGTTGGTGGAGATGATGGTTGTGATCGTTATTATCGCCATCATCATGGGGGTGGCGATTCCTTCCTTTGTGCGCCTGACCGCCGGCTCGGCCGTGCGCGGCGGCACCCGCCTGTTGGCGGCGCAACTGCGCCTCACGCGGCAGTTCGCCATCAGCCAACGGCGGACCGTCGCTCTCCTGCTGCCGGGCGACGAGGTCACCGGGCTCCCGGACGACCTCTGCTACGTCGCGATGAAGGCCGCTATCGTCGAGTCCACCGCTTCCGCCAGTGTCTTCGACTTCGTGGAATGGGTGGACGGTGCCCAGTGGCTCTATGTTCCCCGCGGGGCGGTGATCGCTGAGGCTGACGACGACGTGGGGATCGCCAACGGTGGTAGCTTCACGACCACGCCGAACGACAACACGTTCTGCACCGTTACGGGGCTGGCCCCGGATGATCTCCAAGACCTGGAGACCACGCTAAGCTCCTCGACTGGGGTCTCGATCCGGGCCATCGTCTTCTCTCCCACCGGTCGGGTGAAGGGCCTCAGTGAGGCGGACATCACGGTAGCCCAGCTCCTCTACACCAACGGCAACTGGATTTCGAGGACTCCCGGCACCACCGGGACCTCCACTGCCTGCACGGCCAACCAGTTCAATATCAACGTCAACGTGTTTACTGGTCGGATCAAGATCGAGTCTCCTCCCGCCTACTGATCCGGCCCAGGCGGCGAGCCCGCCAAGGACAGCGTCCATGAAACGACATCCGTTCAATCTGATCGAGTTGATGCTGGCCCTCGGGGTGATCGTGGTGGGGCTGGTGAGCGTGATGGCCCTCTTCCCGGTGGGGGCCAATGCCAACCGGGATGCCATGGCCGAGAACTACTCGTCCCAGTCCGCCGAGCAGATTCTCAGTTCCCTGTCCTATTACCTCTGCCATCCGAACGTGGACCCCGTGGCGGACCCGGCCGGCTACAAGAGCTGGTGGAGCACTGAGATCGCCAAGATCGGCACGGTTTCCTCCACTCCCGAGACCGCCGTCGCGCAGATTGCCGACCAACAGCCGATACCCACGGCCTCCGCGCCCTACACCGCTGACTGCCCCGGTTACCTCAAAACGGTGGGGGGCAAGATCTACATGAAGAGCTCCGACGATTTCCAGGACGGTTTCCGTATCCAGAGCGACACCAGCACCTACAAGGACTTCGAGGCCATGATGGCCCTTTGGCAGGAGCCGATCGACGTGAACGGGAATGCGGTGGACTCCAAGTTCGGCATCGTGCTCAATCTGGAGATTTCCTGGCCTGCCCAGTTGCCGTACAGCGCGCGCCAGAAGGCCCGCTACCGCCTGGACGTGTTCAACCCAAACGAGAACTAACGCTAGCCTTCGCGTTTGCGAGCGGGAACTACCGATGCAAAAACGGCATTTCACTCTTCTCGAACTCATGGCCGCCATGGTGGTGCTGGTGATCATGATGGGTTTCCTGTTCCACTTCATCACCAGTTCCCAGACCCTCTGGAGCGCGTCGGAACGGAACGCCCGGGTCTATGAGAACGGACAGATCTTCTTCGAGCTCATCGAGCGGGACCTCCGGGGGGCGATGGCTGACGACGCGGCTGGCCAGGAGATCGGCTTCTGGATCGACGATCCCAGCACTGCCTCCGGGGCTTTCCTGGCCATGGTGACCAACATGACGCCGCTGGTGGATACGGAGTCGGGTGTTTGCGAGGTCCACTACAAACTGGTGCCCACCTCCAGTTCCAGCGTGTTCCGGCTCGAGCGGGCAGTGGTCGAGCAGACCGACAGCAACGGTGCCTGGGACTTCTACGGCAAGACTGCGGCGAATACGGCTTGGGTGACCGACCACAGCAGCGATATTGACTGGCAGGAGGTGATCGATGGCGTCGAAAGCATCGAGATGACCTGCTATGACACGAGCGGCACGGCGCTTGGCCTGGGCCAGGCCTATCTGTCCCTGCCCGCAGCCGTGCGGCTCACGGTCACGTTGGTCGACCAGAAGGTGGTGGATCTCGGCTACACCGGCACCGCCCTCGACGACCGTCTGGATGCCAGTCGACGCCAGTTCACCAAGATGGTGATCCGCAGCCGATAGCCGTCGGCGACGGTCTCGCGCGCGATTACCGGAACGGTTTGGAGACATCCATATACGGCCCGGTTTCCGTGGGCGCAATCGGGGCTGGCGGACGTGCCTGCTGCCAGGGGCACGATGAGTCTGCTCCCGGATCGGCCCACGCCCAGTCATGCCAAGTTGGTACCCTTCGTAGAGTACTGAGCTGGCTTGGACCATACGCCCCCCATCCCCGGCGGTTCGCCCCGTCCCGCTGGGGTGGCTCCCGTTCTCTCCACCCGTCACGAGTCCTGAAGTCGTGCCGGCCGGGTAGCCGCGCGGTCGATGAGCGCGCGCTCCCTGGTTGCCGACCGCCGGTCCCCCGCCCGCACAGACCGCCCCTGTCGCAGGCTCGTCGAGCCAGCGACTACCCGTTAGCGGCCATGCCGTACCAGGGGACGTGCAAACGGGAAATGCCTCGCTCTGGGGTCATTTGCCTGGCTTCTGGAGCGAAGAGCACAGCCATCATTTCCCT
>QKCY01000072.1 GCA_003245525.1 Victivallales bacterium
ATATTACCAGAACGACAACCCGGAACTGGGAGCATGTGCCGTTCGCGGCGAGACTCTCGGCCAAGCTGCAATCTGCGATGGAGTAGCACAATGGCAGAAGAAAAGAAAGATTCGTTCAGCGATCTGATGGGCGCGGGCGACGGCGGTCGCCGTCGGCGCCGGGTCGCCCCCACCGGTCCCGCTCTGCCTGGTGGCCCCAGCGGCCCCGCGATGCAAGGTCCCTCCGGTCCCGCGATGCAGGGTCCCTCCGGCCCGGCCATGCGCGGTCCCAGCGGCCCGGCCATGCAGGGTCCCCAGGGCGGCGAAGCCCCCTCCCGCCGCCGTCGCCGGGCTGGCGACGACGATCTCATGAAGCAGCTTTACGGCTGAGTCATCCCCGTCCTTCCCGCAACCCCGACCGGATATTCCGGCCGGGGTTGTTTGTTTTCCCCCCCGAAACCTATGCGGCACTCCCGTCCCGCAGGCGGTGGGCGAGCCGGGTCCAACGGCGGCGGCTCTGGCTCTTGTTGACCGCCATGGCGAGGGCGCGGTGGGAGCCGAGCATGATGAGCAGCTTCTTGGCGCGGGTCATGCCCGTGTAGACCAAGTTTCGCTCCAGCATCACGAAGTGCTGGGTCAGAAGCGGCAGGACGACGACCGGGAACTCGCTGCCTTGGGATTTGTGGACGGTGACGGCGTAGGCGAGGGCGATCTCGTCGGCGTCGGTCCACTCGTATTCCACCAGTCCGGCGTCGAAGGCGACATGGAACATGCGTTCGGCATAGTGGATGTCGTGGATGCGGCCCAAGTCGCCGTTGAAGACGCCCTTGTCGTAGTTGTTCACCGTCTGCATCACCCGGTCGCCCACCCGGAAACGCCGTTCGCCGTGCTTGAACTCCGCCCCCTTGGGATTCAGCGCCTCCTGTAGGCGGGCGTTCAGCGTCTCGGTCCCGCAACTGCCCCGCCGCATGGGGGCCAGCACCTGGACGTCCTCCATGGGGTTGAAGCCAAAGGTATGGGGGATGCGCTCCTGCACCATGCGCACGATCAGGTCGGCCACCTCGTCGGCGTCCTCCTTCTCGATCCAGTAGAAGTCGGCGGGCTGGCCGCGCGGCACCGGATGGGTGTCGGGCAGACGGCCGTGGTTGACGGCGTGGGCGTTGGGAATGATCCGGCCGCTTTCGCTCTGCCGGTAGATTTCGGTCAGCTCGGTGACCGGGATGCGCCCGCACTCGATGAGATCCTGGAGGACGCTGCCGGGTCCCACGGAGGGCAACTGGTCGCGGTCGCCCACCAACACCACCCGCGTGCCTGCCGCCACTGCCTGGAACAGACTGCAGGCCAGCGAGACATCGAGCATGGACACCTCGTCCACCACCAGCAGTTTGCAGGGCAAAGGCCGGTCGGGATCGTGCTGGAAACCGTGGCTCTGGGCATCCCATTTCAGGAGGCGGTGGAGGGTCTGGGCGGCGAGGGAGGAGGTCTCGGCCATGCGTTTGGCGGCGCGTCCCGTGGGAGCGGCCAGGGAAATGGCCAGATTCAGGCGCTGGGCCATGGCCACGATCTGGCCGACCACGGTGGTCTTGCCCACGCCGGGTCCGCCGGTGATGATGCTGAGCGGAGTCTGGAAGGCCCAGGCCACGGCCTGGCGCTGGGCCTCGTTCAGCCGTTCGTAGCCCGGGCCGGGTGGCGGCAGCGAGAGGGGCGGGGGTGGACAGCGCAGGAGGGTTTCCAGGGCCTCGGCCAACTCCTTCTCCGCCTTGTACAGGCCGTGCCGGTAGACGAAGGTGCCGGGCGGATCGCTGGGCGAGGGGATCTCGATGGCCAGGCCGCCCAACCGGGCCCGGTCGAGCCCTTCGGCAGCGGCTTCGGCGGTCACGTCCAGCGTCTTGGCGGCCTCGATGAGCAGTTGCTCCTTGGGGAAACAGACATGGCCCAACTGGGCGAGTTGGTCGAGCACGTGCAGGATGCCCGCCGCCAGCCGCCGGGGATCGTCCTTGGCGATGCCCAGGTTCTTGGCGATGCGGTCGGCAGTCAGGAACCCGATACCCCGGACTTCGGTTGCGAGCCGGTAGGGCGAGGTGCGGACCACCTCGGCGGCGGCGGCCCCGTACTGGGTCAGTAGCCGGGCGCAGAAGGCGCTGCCGATACCGAGCCCTTGCAGGAAGACGAGTACGTCCCGCTGGCCCGAATGCTCGTGCCAGGCGGTGCGGATCTCCTCGATCCGCTTCTTGCCGATGCCGGGGACTTCGCGCAGGCGTTCGGAGTAGTTCTCCAGGATGCGGAGGGTGTCGGTGCCAAACCGGTCCACGATCCGTTCGGCGTACTTGGGACCGATGCCGGGGATCAGGCCGCTGGCGAGGTAGCGGCGGATGCCCTCCTCGGTGCTGGGCAGGACGGCGCGGAACTCGCGCACCCGGAGCTGGCGACCGTGGTCCTTGTGGGTTTCCCAGCGGCCCACGGCCTCGATCTCCTGACCCTCCATGAGGCCCATGAGGGGGCCGACGAGGGTGCGTTCCTGGCAACCGTTTTCCAGCAGCTTGAGCACGACGTACTGGCCGTCGGCGCTGCTGAACAGGACACGCAGCACCTCCCCGCGCACGGTGTGTTCGAGCGCGGACTCGGCTTGGACGGCCGCGTCGTCGGGTTGCTGGAATTCCTGGGTCACGCCTCGCTGCCTGCTGGTTGGGGTACCGGCCACTCCCCTACCATGCCTCGTCGGCATCCGGGTCGCAACCTCCGGCCCCATGCGCCGTGTCGCGGTAGTCGCGTGGCGACGGGGTGAGCCCCTTGGGCAGGCGCTGGCGCACTGCCTCGTAGAGCAGCAGGGCGGTGGCGGTGGAGACATTGAGCGAGTCCGCCTGTCCCAGCATGGGGATGCGCACGGCCAAGTCGGCCTCCCTGATCCAGGGGTCCGTGAGCCCATACTGTTCGGCCCCGACCGCGATGGCCAGGGGGCCGGTCATGTCCACCTCGGTGTAGAGCGGTTCCGCATGGGGGGTGGCGGCCAGGATGCGCACGCCCTGGGCCTTCAGCCAGGCGAGCATCTCCGGCGTGCTACCCTCTACCACGGGCACATGGAAGAGACTGCCGGTGCTGGCGCGGACCACATTCGGGTTGTACAGGTCGGTACAGGCGTCGGCCAGCAACAGGGCGTCCACCCCGGTTGCGTCGGCGCTGCGCAGCATGGTGCCCAGATTGCCCGGCTTCTCGATCCGCTCCGCCACCAGATAGAGGGGAGGGCGGGGGGGAGGAACCAGATCGGCCGGGGCCAGCCGCCGCTGCGGGGCCAGGGCCAGCAGGCCCTCGGGCCGGTCCCGGTAGGCGATCTTCTGGAACACGGGCAGGGTGGTCTCGAACACCACCGTGCCGCTGGCGGCGCAGGCCTCGATCAGGGCCGGTTCGTTGCCGCCCTGGAACAGCTCCGGACAGATGTAGAGCTCGGCCAGCGGCCAGCCGCTTTCCAGGGCTCGGCGGACGCCCCGGTAGCCTTCGATCAGGAACTTGCCTTCGCGGTCGCGGGGCCGCCGGTCGCGGAGCTTGACCAGGAACTTGATACGCGGGTTTTGCAGACTGGTGAGAAGCATGGTTTCCATGTTCGAAAAGAGAGGCGGGAAACAACACTGCAACCCGCGTCGGGCGAGGTCCGTTGTGTCCCTGCGACATTGCATTTGGGGAAGAACAGACTAGTGTAAGACGGCAACAGGAACTCGGCAAATTGCAGACGCCCGAACCGGTTGCGGTCGGGCGTCTTTCTGTTGCCGTTCGACTTCTGTTCCCGCCACTCGTATCCAATCCATTCCCAATACCGGAGTAAGCGCAATGGCCAACACGGTGCTCGTCGGCCTGCAATGGGGTGATGAAGGCAAGGGCAAGATCATCGACGTGCTGACCCGCGAGGCGGATATCGTCGTCCGGTTCCAGGGCGGCAACAACGCCGGGCACACGGTCGAGATCGGCGAGAACAAGTTCGTCCTGCATTTGATACCCTCCGGCATCCTCCGTCCCGAAGCGCAGTGCGTGATCGGCAACGGCCTCGTGGTCAGCGTAACTGGCCTCCAGGAGGAGTTGGCTGGTCTCGAAGCCAAGGGGATCGACATCTCCGACCGGCTCTACATCAGCGACCGCTGCCAGCTCATCTTCGCCTACCACTGCATGGCGGACGGCCTCAAGGAAGGCCAGTTGGGCGACAACAAGATTGGCACCACCAAGCGCGGCATCGGTCCGGCCTACGCCGACAAGGCGAATCGCTGCGGCATCCGTGCCCGCGATCTGGTCCGCCCCGCGGAGCTGCGCCGCAAGTTCTACATCGAGGGGGCCAAGTACAACCGCCTCTTTGCCGAGTTCGGCGCCGACCAGCTCGACCTCGACGCCGAGTGGGCCAAGGTGAGCGAGATCGCCGAGCGCCTCGCCCCCATGGTGGCCGACACCACGCTGCTCCTGAACCGGGCGGCGGTGGCCGGCAAGTCCATCCTCTTCGAGGGTGCCCAGGGCACCTGGCTGGACATCGACTTCGGCACCTATCCCTTCGTCACCAGCAGCAACACCACTGTCGGTGGCGCTTGCACCGGTACCGGGGTGCCCCCCACCTGCATCCAGGAAGTGGTGGGCGTGCTCAAGGCCTACACCACGCGCGTCGGCTCGGGTCCTTTCCCCACCGAACTGCTGGATGCGACCGGCGAACTGCTCCGCACCAAGGGCGGCGAGTACGGTGCCACCACCGGTCGGCCCCGCCGTTGCGGCTGGTTCGACGCGGTTGCCAGCCGCTACTCGGTGATGCTCAACGGCGTGACCGGCATCGCCCTGACCAAGCTCGACGTGCTCGACCAGTTCGAGACGCTGAAGATCTGCACGGCCTACGAGCTCGACGGCGAAGTCATCACCGACATGCCGAGCGACAGCGAGGATCTGGCCCGCGTGAAGCCGATCTACGAGGATGTCCCCGGCTGGTGCCAGGACACCTCGCACGTCACCTGCTACGACGAGCTGCCCGCGCGCGCCAAGTCCTATATCGACCGCCTGATGGAACTCATCGGTGCCCGCCTGCAGATCGTCTCGGTGGGGCCGCGCCGCGCCCAGACCTTCGAGGCGCCAAAGAAATGAGTCCGGAAGCTGGAGCCACCCAGCTTCCCGTACCCCGCCACGTTGCCATCGTCATGGACGGCAACGGGCGCTGGGCGCAGGAGCGGGGGCTTCCCCGGAGCGAGGGCCACCGGGCCGGTGCGGTGGCCGTCCAGCGTACCGTGGAAGCCTGCCGCGAGCTCGGCATCCGCTACCTGACGCTCTATGCCTTCAGCACCGAGAACTGGCAGCGTCCCCCCGCCGAAATCCGGGCTCTGATGGGGCTTCTCCGGGAGTTTCTGGACAATCGTCTGGACGATCTGGTGCGGCAGGGGGTCCGGCTCAATGTGATTGGCCAGATCGAGCGCCTGCCCCGGCTGGTGCGTTCCCGCCTGGAGCGGGTCATGGCCCGCACGGCGAACGGCACCCAGGGCACGCTCACTCTGGCGCTCAGCTATGGGGCACGGGCCGAGATCACGGCCGCCGCCCGGGCCTTGGCCGAGGAGGTGAGGGCGGGCAAGCTGGCCCCCAAGGACATCACCGAGCAGGCCCTGGCCGCCCGGCTGCAGACGGCCAGTCTGCCCGATCCCGACCTGGTAATCCGCACGGCGGGAGAGAAACGGTTGAGCAATTTCCTGCTCTGGCAGCTATCCTATGCCGAATTCTGGTTTACCGATCTGTGTTGGCCGGACTTCGACCGGGAAGTGCTCCGCCAGGCCCTGGACGAGTTCGGTCGTCGGCAACGTCGTTTCGGAGGACTCGTGCATGCTTAGGCACCGGCTGGCCGTGGGGCTTCCCCTGGGCTGTCTCGCGTTGGCAGGTTTCCTGTGGCCAGGTTGGCCGGGCATGGCGCTCTTCCTCGGTTTCGGTGCATTTCTCCTAGTGGAGGGGTTGCGCGAGTTCCACAACATGGCCCAGGCCATGGGCTTGCCGGGGAACCGGCGGGCCAGCTACGTGGCCGGTCTCGGTTTTCTGGTCAGCGGTCCGCTGGCCTCCTGGCTGGCCCCGCAGGCCCCGGTCCTGGTGGCCGGTTCCCTGGATGGGATCGTGCTGGCGGTGCTCTTGGTGCTGTTGGCGGTCGGCCTCTTCCGCGAGGGCCCCTCGCGCGAGTCCCTGACCCGTTGCGGCGTGTCCCTCGCCGCCGTGGCGTATGTGGCCTGGGCCAGCTCGTTCCTGGCCAAGCTTTACTTCTCCGGCGTCGATGGCCGGCGGTTGGTGCTCTTCGTGGTAGTGGCCACCAAGAGCGCGGACGTGGGGGCCTTCATCCTCGGGACCTTGACCTCCAAGCTTCCCGGCGGCAATCACAAGCTCTGTCCCCGGCTCAGCCCCAAGAAGAGCTGGGAGGGTTTGCTCGGCGGTGTCCTGGCCAGTCTGGCCTGCTGTTTCGGCCTGCTCTGGTTGTGGCCGGACACGATGACCCTGCATGGCGCTCGCGTCGTCACCTGGGTCACGGCCCTGCTGTTCGGCCTGCTGGCCCCGGTCATCGGTCTGCTGGGCGACGTGGCGGAGTCCGGGTTCAAACGGGCGAGCGGTTTCAAGGATTCCGGTGACTTGCCCGGGCTCGGCGGGGTGCTGGACATCATGGACAGCCTGATCCCGGTGGCCCCCCTCTTCTACGCCTACATCCACCTGATCGCCCTGTCATGATCCCCGTCGTGAACGATCATCCGACCCGGCGGTATCCGCTGGTCAACCGGGCGATCATCTGGGCAAACGTGGCGGTCTTCGCCTATCAGATTCTGGCCGGGCCGGAGCGCGGCACGGCCTTCGCTCTCCACTGGGCGCTGGTTCCCGACCAACTGGCCATCTGGCGGCATGGCTGGGAATGGCGCCAGCTCGGGGCGGTGGGGTTGCGCTGCTTCACCAGCATGTTCCTCCACGGCGGCTGGCTGCATATCATCGGCAATCTCTGGTCGCTGTGGATCTTCGGTGACGAGATCGAGGACCGGCTGGGCCACGGTCGGTACCTGCTCTTCTATCTTGTGGCGGGGTTCCTGGCCGCTGCCCTGCATCTCCTGCTCAACTTTGGCAGCCCGGTTCCCACCCTCGGGGCCAGCGGCGCCATCGCCGGGGTGATGGGGGCCTACTTCCTGCTCTTCCCCTTCAACTGGATCACCTTTGTGATCCCGGTCTTCATCATCCCCATCCCGGTCAAGCTGCCGGCGCTGCTCTACCTGGCGTTCTGGGCCTGCGTCCAGTTCATCGGTGCCTACCGCAGCCTGGGGCAGGCCCAGCCGAGCGGCATCGCCTTCTGGGCCCATGTGGGCGGCTTCCTCGGCGGCATGTACCTGATCCGCCGCTGGGGCATCAAGCGCCCCCGGCGCAGCAAGCAGCGGAGCGGGTAGCCCTCGCCGCTAGTAGATCATGTCTCTCCAGGTGCGCTTGCCGTTCAGGGTCAGGCCCTGGCGGGCATTGAGCGCTTCGGCCGAACCGTCGTTGTAGCCGAGGGTGATCATGTCGTGGGGGAACGCGGGGACCAGCAGGCCCATATTGATGTTCCCGCAGTTGACGTATGCAGCCGAGGGCAGGTTGGACTGCGTGAACTGGTCGATGATCAGGGGTTCCCGCGGGGAGTAGCGGCTGGGTTGCTGCCACCAGGTACGCGCGTCGGTGCCTCCCTGCTTCGCGAACATCATGCCATAGCCGGCATAGCCCACCATGTCCGTCCGCAGAATCCCGAACGAGGCGTTGGCGGCGACCGCGCGGGCCGATTCGGTCGCGACGTTGGTGTTGGTGGCCGGGCAGTAGAACAGGGCATCGTCGCCGACGTAGGGGCGCATCTTGTGCATGGCCCCCGCCTGGTGGTGGGTGCTGGGGAAGCCGCACATCTTGGAGCTGCCGCAGCCCGTCACGTTCACCATGCCGCCGTCCGGATAGCGGTCGTCGTTGTCGTTCATGTACATCTTGCTGGCCAGGTTGATCTGCTTCACGTTGCTGACGCAGGAGATCTGCCTGGCCTTCATGCGCGCCTTCGCCAACGCGGGCAGCAGCATGGAAGCCAGAATCGCGATGATGGCAATCACCACCAGCAGTTCGATGAGCGTGAAACTACGGCGACACGTGTTCCGGATACTCATTGGAGGATTCCCCTTGCGCTTTGCCGAACGGCCCAAAACCGACAGCCCCATAGGCAGTTCCGTGAACCACTATCGTGTCCTTCGCGGACATGTCAAGGCCACGACCGCCCCGGACGCTCCGTAGACGGGCACCCAGTCTTCGCACAGTGGCGATTCCCTCCGGATGGCGCGCCGGGGGCGCTGGCAACAGGGAGACCGCGGCTAGGCCAGCGGTTCGTAGTCGACTTCCATGAACTCGGCGACTTCGGGAATCCAGCGCTCGTTGACGAACTGGCAGTGGACCGGGTGGTCGCTGTAGGCCTGGTAGGTGGCGGCGTCGGCGAATTCCATGGAGAAACCGAAGGCAAAGGGGTTCTTGGGACTGGTTTGGCGCAGTTGCTCGAACTTCTCCACGCCGGGGATGGCGGTCAGGCAGAGCGCATCGCGGAGGAAGGCCTGTTCCGCGGCGGAACCGGCGGCGTGCTTCAGGCGGAAAACGACGGTGTGACGGATCATGGGTAGGCATCCAGCAAGTAGGTGGTTTCAACGCGATCCTACCGCAATGTAGCACGTGGTCGGGCCACTGGGAACGCCATCATGCGCGGGTAGCGGCTCCAGTCGGCAAGGATGCCGACGTTGCGCGTCGTCGTGCTTCCGCCGGTGGACGTTTCGCGTGGCGGATCGGCGATTTTTCCGGAAGGGGAGGCTTGCCAAGGGGGCGCGCATCGTGTACATAACTGGATTGGTGCCAATCTGTCACCCGGCTGGCCGCAGCGCCAGCGGGGAATCCCCTGTTTCTAAGGAGTACGAACATGGCGCGTCCGGTAACGATCTTCACTGGCCAATGGGCCGATCTTTCCTTCGAGGACGTCTGCAAGCTGATGTCCGGCATCGGCTACAACGGCCTGGAGCTCGCCTGCTGGGGCGACCATTTCGACGTGGCCGAGGGCGCGAAGTCCAAGGCCTATTGCGAGGACAAGCTCGCCAAGCTCGAGCAGTACGGGCTGAAGACCTGGGCCATCAGCAACCACCTGGCCGGGCAGCTTGTCTGCGACAACATCGACGAGCGCCACTACTGCTTCGCGCCCAGCGAGTGCAACGGCAATCCCGCCGCCGTCAAGGCGTGGGCCATCCAGGCCATGAAGGATACCGCCATTGCCGCCGCCAACCTCGGCGTCAAGACCGTCTGCGGCTTCACCGGCAGCCCCATCTGGCACCTGCTCTACAGCTTCCCCCCCTGCCTCCCCGGCCAGCTCGACGCCGGGTACAAGGCCTTCGCCGACACCTGGACGCCGATCCTCGACCTCTTCGCCGAGAACGGCATCCGCTTCGCCCTGGAAGTGCATCCCACCGAGATCGCCTTCGACATCGCCTCCGCCCAGCGGGCCATCGAGGCCATCGGCGGCCATCCGGCCTTCGGTTTCAACTTCGACCCCAGCCACCTCGGCTACCAGGGCGTGGACTACGTGAAGTTCATCCGCACCTTCCCGGACCGCATCTTCCACGTCCACATGAAGGATGCCTGGTGGGGCCATGGCGACGGCACCGTCGGTGTCTTCGGCGGCCACACCGAGTTCGCCGACCCGCGCCGTTATTGGGACTTCCGCTCCCTCGGCCACGGCGACATCAACTTCGAGGAAATCATCGTCGCCCTCAACGACGTCAAGTACCAAGGCCCGCTCTCGGTCGAGTGGGAGGATAGCCGCATGGACCGTATCCATGGCGCCACCGAAGCCTGCAACTTCGTCAAGCGCGTGGACTTCAAGCCCAGCGACATCGCCTTCGACGGCCAGTTCGGCGGCAGCAACGACTAAGCCGCCGGGTCCGGACGGAAGCACCTCTGCCGGTGCTTCCTCCGGGTCGGAGCAGATTTCGGATTCTTGCTACGTATTTGTAGAATGTTGGAGAAAAATACAGGATTGTAATACACAAATGGAGCATGTTGCCGTGCGGCAGTCGGGGAGTCAGAGCGGCTCCCAGCACGGCGAGATGGTTCCGTGGCGTTTTTTCAGGCATTATGCCCGAATGGCATAGCGTCTGCTGTAATTCCCACTCTGTGTTTGCCGACTGTTGTCTCCGTTTCTGGTTGTCTCGGGCGGCAGGCATGGCCAAACAGGCACAGGTAATTGTCCGGCCAGTCGGCCAAAGCAAGCGAAAGTGCATATCTAGGAGCAGGCATGATGGAAACTCGTCGCCCCATGGAATTCTTCGGTGAGAACACGTTCAGCATCAAAACGATGCGGAACTATCTGTCGGACACGGCCTACAAGTCGCTCCTGTCCACCATCTGTCATGGTTGTGCGCTGGATCCGAGCATCGCCGACGAAGTCGCCGATGCCATGAAGACCTGGGCCATGGAGCGCGGCGCGACCCACTACACGCACCAGTTCCAGCCCCTCACCGGCACCACGGCGGAGAAGCACGAAGCCTTCCTGGAGCCCGATCGCGAAGGCAGCGCCCTGGCCCAATTCAGCGGCCGGGAACTGACCCAAGGCGAGCCCGACGCCTCCAGTTTCCCCTCCGGCGGCCTGCGCGCCACCTTCGAAGCCCGCGGCTACACCGCCTGGGATCCCACCAGCCCCGCTTTCCTGCGCAAGGAAGGCGACCGGGCCATTCTCTGCATCCCCACCGTCTTCTGCGGCTACAACGGCGAGGCTCTGGACCACAAGGCCCCGCTGCTCCGCTCCATCGACACCCTGGCCAACCAGATGACCCGTCTGGGCAAGCTCTTCGGCATCGACGGTGCCTCCAAGGCCAGCAATAGCCTCGGTGCCGAGCAGGAATACTTCCTCATCGACCGTTCCTTCTACGAGCAGCGTCTCGACCTGATGCAGACTGGCCGCACCCTCTTCGGTCGCGTCCCCGCCAAGCATCAGCAGATGGAAGACCACTACTTCGGCGCCGTCAAGCCCCGCATCCTGGCGTTCATGCAGGATCTGGACGACGAGCTCTGGAAGCTCGGCATCCCCGCCAAGACCCGCCACAACGAGGTGGCCCCGGCCCAGTTCGAGATCGCGGCCGTCTACGAGTCGCTGAACCTGGCGGTCGACCACAACATGATGGTCATGCAGACGCTGCGGGAAGTCGCCGAGCGTCACGACCTGGTCTGTCTGCTCCACGAGAAGCCCTTCGCTGGCGTCAACGGCTCCGGCAAGCACAACAACTGGTCGGTGAACGGTGCCGACGGCAAGAACTGGCTGCGCCCCGGCGACAACGCCGAGGACAACGCCAAGTTCCTCACCATGATCTGCGCCCTGATGAAGGCCGTGGACGACAACGCCGCCCTGCTGCGCTCCACCGTCGCCTCCGCCAACAACGACCATCGTCTCGGTGCCAACGAGGCCCCGCCCGCCATCCTCTCCATCTACCTCGGCGACCAGCTCTCCAAGGTGCTGATGGAACTGGATCTCGACAAGCCCGGCAGCAAGAAGCATGACGGCGTGATCAAGCTCGGCGCCACCACGCTGCCGACCCTGCCCCGCGATGCCACGGACCGCAACCGCACCTCGCCCTTCGCCTTCACCGGCAACAAGTTCGAGTTCCGCGCCGTCGGTTCCAGCATGAACTGCGCGCCGCCGAACATGGTGCTCAACACCATCACCGCCGCCGCCGTCGACGAGATCTGCACCAAACTGGAAGCCGCGGTCGCCGCCGGCAAGTCCTTCTACCCCGCCCTGCAGGAACTGCTCCGCGAGATCGTCCACGCCCACAAGCGCATTCTGTTCAACGGTGACAACTACACCAACGACTGGCGCGAAGAGGCCGAGCGTCGCGGTCTGCCGAACCTGACCAAGACCCCGGCGGCCCTGGAAGTCCTGTCCAAGCCCGAGACCGAGGCCCTGTTCGCCAAGTACGGCGTGCTGACCCCCGCCGAGCTGCACTCCCGCGCCCACGTCTACGCCGAGGCCTACGAGGAGACGGTCAACATCGAGTCGAAGTGCATGGCCTACATGTGCCAGACCATGGTTCTGCCCGCCGCCCTGGCCTATGCCCGCGAGTTGGCCGACACCGCCGCCTCGCTGAAGGCCGCCGGCCTCTGCGCCGCGACCGCCAGCGGTCTGGCCGGCGAAGTCGCCGCCCTGGCCGATGCCCTGGCCAAGGCCGCCAAGGCTCTGCCTGCCGCCGAGGGAGCCGCCGAGCGCATCGCGCTCATGGGCGAGGCCCGCGACGCTGCGGACGCCCTGGAAGGCCTGATCCCGAGCGATCGTTGGCCGGTGCCGACCTACGCCGAGATGCTGTTCCTGCTCTAGTCTTCCTTTTCGGTCTCTAGCAGGTACATTTCCGTATCATATGCATGCCCGGCTCCTCGGAGCCGGGCAGTTCTTCATCAGTCAAGGAAAGTCGATGAGCGAACAGGATCCCTACCAACAACCTGCGGGGCTCCCACCTGCGCAAGGTTTGTACGACCCGAGGCACGAGCACGACGCCTGTGGCGTCGGGTTCGTCGCCAACATCGATGGTCGGCGTAGCCACGACGTGGTGGCGCGCGGAACCGAGGTGCTTAGCCATCTGCTCCACCGCGGGGCGGTTGGCGGCGATCAGAAAACCGGGGATGGCGCGGGTATTCTCTTCCAGCTCCCCGATGCCCTTTTCCGTTTGGAGTGCCCCGCTCTGGGGATCGAGCTGCCAGCCTCAGGGGAGTACGGAGTTGGCATGTTCTTCCTGCCCCGCGACAAGGCCCGGCGGGAGCACTGCCTGCAAGTGGTCGAGCAGATCGCGGCCGCCGAGTCGCTGACCATTCTCGGTTGGCGGCAGGTGCCGGTCGATCCGGGCGTCATCGAGGGCCAGGCCCTCGCCGAGATGCCGGACGTCCAGCAGTGCTTCGTCACGGCCGAGGGGCTCTCCGGTGCCGCCCTGGAGCGCAAGCTCTACGTGGTCCGCAAGGTGATCGAGGCGAAGGCGCGCCAGGTCGAAGGCGAGCGGCCCATGTATGTGTGCAGCCTGTCCTGCCGGACCATCGTCTACAAGGGCCTGCTGATGGGCGGGCAACTGCCTGCCTTCTATGCGGACCTCCAGTGCGAGGAGACGGTGAGCGCCATCGCTCTGATCCACCAGCGCTACAGCACCAACACCTTTCCGAGTTGGGAACTGGCCCAGCCCTTCCGCTACCTGGCCCACAACGGCGAGATCAACACGCTGCGCGGCAACCAGAACCACATGCGGAACCGCGAGCAGAGCCTGGCCAGTCCCCTCTTCGGCGACGACATCAAGAAACTGCTGCCCATCCTCGACGAGACGGGCAGCGACTCCGCCCAGCTCGACAACGCCCTGGAACTGCTCGTGGCGGCCGGTCGCAGCCTGCCCCATGCCATGATGATGCTGGTGGCCGAGGCCTGGGGGCCGAAGTACTTCATGAGCCCCGACCAGCGCGGCTTCTTCGAGTACCACTCCGGTCTCATGGAGCCCTGGGATGGCCCCGCCGCCCTCTCCTTTACCGACGGCACCAGCGTGGGCTGCCTGCTCGACCGCAACGGCCTGCGTCCCGTGCGCTACACCATCACCAAGGATGGTTTCATCGTCCTCGCCTCCGAGACGGGCGTGCTCGATTTCGCCCCGGAGGATGTGGTCGAGCGCGGCGCCCTGCGTCCCGGCCAGATGATGCTGGTTGACACCGTCGGCAACCGGGTCATCAAGGATCACGAGATCAAGCATCTCTGCGCCCGCTCCCAGCCCTACCGCCGCTGGGTCGAGGAGAACCGCATCGACCTGCACGGTTTCTATGGGGCGGTCGGGGCCATCGAGCCCGACCGGGATACCCTGCTCGAACGGCAGCGCCGCTTCGGCTACACCCGCGAGGATGTGGACTACACCATCCGCGGCATGGCCGAGACCGGGCACGAGCCGATCAGCTCCATGGGGGCCGACCTGCCGCTGGCCGTCTTCTCCGAGAAGCCCCAGATCCTCTACAACTACTTCAAGCAGCTCTTCGCCCAGATCACCAACCCCGCCATCGATCCGATCCGCGAGGAGCTGGTGATGTCGCTGATGACCTTCATCGGCAACCACGGCAACATTCTGGAGGAGATGCCCGGCACTGCCCGCCTCATCAAGCTGCGCCACCCGGTCCTCTCCAACGAGGATCTGCGCCGCCTGCGCGAGCAGAACATCCCTGACTTCCGGCTGGTGACCCTGGACATCGGCTTCCCGGCCGGCGGCGACGGCGCGGTTCTCCAGCAGTCCCTGGACGACCTCTGTCGCCGGGCCGAACGGGCCGTGCGTTCCGGTTCCCGTCTGGTGGTGCTCTCCGACCGGCGGCTCACCGCCGAGCAGGCGGCGATTCCCGCGCTGTTGGCGGTCTCGGCCGTCAACCAGCACCTGGCCCGCCTCGGTCTGCGCACCAACTCCGGGCTCATCATGGAGTCGGGCGAGCCCCGCGAAGTGATGCACATGGCCCTGCTGCTCGGCTTCGGAGCCACGGCGGTCAACCCCTACCTCGCCTTCGAGACGGTGGCCGATCTGGCCAACTGCGAGGAACTCGGCAAGACCCGCGACGTGGCCAAGGCCATCGAGAGCTACATCGAGGCGATCTGCAAGGGATTGCTGAAGATCATGTCCAAGATGGGCATCGCCACCCTGCGCAGCTACCGCAGCGCCCAGGTGTTCGAGATCATCGGCATCAAGCGGTCCGTGGTTGACGCCTACTTCACCGGCACGGCCACGCGCATCGAGGGCATTGGGCTGGACGAGATCGCGGCCGAGGCCAACGCCCGGCACGCCGAGGCCTTCAGCAATGTCAAGCCCTGGGCGCGGGACGTGCTCCCGGTCGGTGGCCGCTTCAAGTTCCGCAAGGACGGCGAGCGCCACCTGTGGACGGCGGACACCGTACACAAGCTCCAGGAAGCCACCCGCACCGGCAACGCCAAGCTCTATCGCGAATACGCCGCCCTGATCAATGACCAGACCAAGGCCCAGTTCACCCTCCGCGGCATGTTCCGCTTCAAGGAGCGGACCCCCGTGCCGCTCGCCGAGGTGGAGCCCGCGAGCGAGATCGTCAAGCGCTTCGTCACCGGGGCCATGTCCTTCGGCTCCATCAGCCGCGAGGCTCACGAGACCCTGGCCATCGCCATGAACCGCCTGGGCGGCATGAGCAACTCCGGCGAGGGCGGCGAGGACCCGGCCCGCTACCAGCCGCTGCCCAACGGCGACAGCCGTAGCAGCGCCATCAAGCAGGTCGCCAGCGGCCGTTTCGGCGTCACCATCGAGTACCTGGTGAACTGCCGCGAACTGCAGATCAAGATCGCCCAGGGCGCGAAGCCCGGCGAGGGCGGCCAGTTGCCCGGCCACAAGGTGAACAAGGAGATCGCGCGGGTCCGTCACTCGACCCCCGGCGTGACCCTGATCTCGCCCCCGCCGCACCATGACATCTACTCCATCGAGGATATCGCCCAGCTCATCTTCGACCTGAAGAACGCGAATCCCAAGGCCCGCGTCTCGGTCAAGCTCGTCTCCGAGGCCGGCGTCGGCACCATCGCGGCTGGCGTGGCCAAGGCCAAGGCGGACATGGTCCTGATCAGCGGCTACGACGGCGGCACGGGGGCCTCCCCCATGTCCTCGATCCACCACGCGGGCGCGCCCTGGGAACTCGGCCTGGCCGAAACCCAGCAGACCCTCGTGCTCAACGGCCTGCGCGAGCGCATCCGGGTCCAGACCGACGGCCAGCTCAAGACCGGTCGCGACGTGGCCATCGCCGCGCTGCTCGGGGCCGAGGAATTCGGCTTCGCCACCACGGGCCTGGTGGTCAACGGCTGCGTCATGATGCGCTGCTGCCACCAGAACACCTGCCCGGTGGGCGTCGCCACCCAGGACCCGGAGCTGCGCAAGCGGTTCCGCGGCAAGCCCGAGTACGTCGTCAACTTCTTCCACTTCATCGCGGAGGAAGCGCGCGAGTACATGGCCCAACTCGGCTTCCGCAGCATCGACGAGATGGTGGGGCGCACCGAGTGCCTGGAAATGAACGATGCGGTCGAGTTCTGGAAGGCCAAGGGGCTGGACTACACCCGCCTGCTCGGCTTCGAGTTCCCCGAGGACGCGCCGAAGCGGTGCCTGGCCAAGCAGGAACACGCCCTGGCCGACGCGCTGGACGTCGGGCTCATCGAGGAGGCCAAGCCCGCCATCGAGAATGGCGAGGCGGTGGTCATTGAGCGCACCATCCGGAACCTGAACCGCACGGCGGGCGCCATGCTCTCCGGCCGGATTGCCGAGAAACACGGCCTGAAGGGCCTGCCCGAGGACACCATCCGCATCAACTTCAAGGGTGCGGCGGGACAGAGCTTCGGCGCCTTCGCCGCCCACGGCATGACCATGGTGCTGGCGGGCGAGGCCAACGACTATGTCGGCAAGGGCCTCTCCGGCGGCAAGATCATCATCAAGCCCGAGGCGGAGGTCACCTTCGACCCGTCGCGCAACATCGCGGCGGGCAACGTGATGCTCTACGGCGCGACCTCCGGCGAGCTCTACGTCAACGGTCGCGTGGGCGAGCGCTTCGCCATCCGCAACAGTGGTGCCAGCACGGTGGTCGAAGGTATTGGTGACCATGGCTGCGAATACATGACCGGCGGCCGGGTGGTGATTCTCGGTCCCACGGGCATCAACTTCGGTGCCGGCATGAGCGGTGGTATCGCCTATGTCTACAGCCAGAACAGCGAGTTCGACAACCGCTGCAATCTGGACATGGTTGACCTGGAACTGGTGGTCGATGCAAAGGACGTGCGCGAGCTGCGCACCCTCATCGAAAACCATCTCCGCTATACGGGGAGCGCCAAAGCCAAGCACATTCTCGACAACTGGGACGACGAACTGCCGAAGTTCGTCAAGGTATTCCCCATGGAATACCGCCGCGTGCTGGGCCAGATGACGCCCGAAGACGAGCAGACTGACCGTGAAGAGGTGATCGATGGGTAAGATAGGTGGATTCCTCGAATTCGACCGGCAAGAGCCCGGTTATCGCCCCAAGGAGGAGCGCATTGCCGACTACCGCGCGGTGGAACGGCGGCTCTCCGACAAGGATCTGCACGAGCAGGCGGCACGCTGCATGAACTGCGGCATCCCGTTCTGCCACGGCACTGGCTGCCCGGTCCAGAACGTCATTCCCGAGTTCAACGACATGGCCTACCGGGGCCGGTGGAAAGAGGCGCTCGACGTCCTGCTGACCACCAATCCCTTCCCCGAGTTCACCAGTCGCATCTGCCCGGCTCCCTGCGAGGCCGCCTGCGTGCTCGAATTGAGCAACGGGCAGCCCGTGACGATCCGGGAAATCGAGAAGGCGGTCATCGAGACCGGGTTCGAGCGCGGCTACATGAAGCCCCGGCCCCCTGCCGTGCGCACGGGCAAGCGGGTGGCCGTCATCGGCTCCGGGCCGGCGGGTCTCTCCGTCGCCCACGTGCTCAACCAACTCGGCCACACCGTGGTCGTCTACGACAAGAGCCACCGTCCCGGCGGTATCCTCCGCTACGGCATTCCGGACTTCAAGCTGGAGAAGTGGGTCGTCGACCGGCGGATCAAGCTGATGATGGAGGAGGGGGTTGAGTTCGAGAACGACGTAACGGTCGGGATCGACATCTCCTACCGCTATCTGGAGACCCGGTTCGACGCCGTGGTCCTGGCCGCCGGCTCCCGTCAGCCCCGCGATCTCCCGATTCCGGGCCGCGAGCTGAAGGGTGTCCACTACGCGATGGAACTCCTCATGGCCCAGAACCGCAAGCTGGCCGGCGAGGTGGTTCCCCCGGAGTACGACATCGTCGCCGAGGGCAAGAACGTCCTGGTGATCGGTGGCGGCGACACGGGTAGCGACTGCGTGGGCACCAGCCTGCGCCACGGCGCGCGCAGCGTAACCCAGATCGAGATCATGCCCAAGCCCCCGGAAGAGCGGCACGAGAGCACGCCCTGGCCGAACTGGCCCCTGAAGCTGCGCACCTCCAGCAGCCACAAGGAAGGCGGCTGGCGGCTGTGGCAGGTTTCGGCCACCCAGTTCGTCGGCAACGACGAGGGCAACGTGGTCGGCGCCCAGTGCGTCGAGATGAACATCGACTTCAAGGACGGTCGCCCGGCGTTCTCGCCCAAGGCCGGTTCGGAGTTCGCCATCGAGGCTGATCTGGTCTTCCTGGCCATGGGCTTTGTCGGCCCCGCCACGAACCCGATGCTGGACGAGCTGGGCATTGCCCGCACGCCCCGCGGCGGCATCGCCATCGACGAGCTGCATATGACCAACGTGCCCGGCGTCTTCGCCGTCGGCGACATGGCCCAGGGCCAGTCGCTGGTGGTCCGCGCCATGGCCGACGGCCGCGATGCGGCGGTCCAGGTCGACACCTGGCTCAAGGCCCAGAAGTAGGCTTCCCGCTCCAAAGCTCACCGCCCCGCAGGACGTGTCCTGCGGGGCGGTGTTTTTTCCGGGAAAGGACCTAAGGGACGGGGGTAGGGGCCGGTCGCGACCGGCCCGTCTCCGCATCATCGGGGGGCCATCATTCCCCGTCCGTCATCCCGGCCTTGTCATACCCCGTCCGTCAGCCGCACTTGCTGAAGCCGCAATGGGGGCACACCAGGCAGCCTTCCTTCTTCTGCAGGCCCGGGGCGTTGCACATGGGGCAACGGGGACCGGCGGCAGCCAGAGAGACGGCCATCGCCTCCTCTTCCTTCGGAGCCGCCGCCTGGGTGTCGGGCATGATCCCCAGGGACCGCAGGTGCGACGCGAGCAACCGCCCGATCTCGGCGGGCAGGGAGGGCACATACTCGCCGTTGCTGAAGTAGCCGCCGTTGGGATCGTAGATGCTCACCAGTTCCTCGACCAGGAAGCTGGGATTGGGCTCGCGCCGGAACACGGCGGAGATGAGGCGCGTCATCGCCACCACCCAACTGTAGTGCTGGAGGTTCTTGGTGTTGACGAAGATCTCGTACGGACGGCAGATCTCGCCCTCGCAGATGTCGTTGATGGTGACATAGAAGGCGTCCTTGGAGAGGGGCGTCTTCACCTTGTAGGTCGTGCCGTGCAGCACTTCGGGACGGCGCGGGGGCGTGTCCACCGTGGGCGGCTTCGGGGCCTCGGGTTCCTCCTTGCGGATGAGGACGCCGGTGATGTACTCGCTCGGGCGGAAGGTGGTGCAACCCTTCAGTCCCTTCCGGTAGGCTTGCCGGTAGATGTCCTCGAACTGATCGAAGGGGAAGTCCGTGGGCACGTTGATGGTCTTGCTGATGGAACTGTCCACGTGCCGCTGGAGGGCCGCCTGCATGTCGATGTGCTCGGTGGGCGTCACGCCGTCGGCGGTGACGAAGGCCGGAGGCAACTGGTCGTCGGAACTGGGCCGCCCGAACTGGCGGCAGTACTCCGCATAGGCGTAGTCCATCACCTCGTGGTCCGCCGTCTGGTCCTCCTGGCCTTCGCGGATGCGGCGCACGTAGTGGAAGGCGAAGACCGGCTCGATGCCGCTGCTCACGTTGCCTGCCAGGAGGCTGATGGTGCCGGTCGGCGCGATGCTGGTCAGGTGGGAGTTGCGGATGCCGTTGCGGGCGATCTTCTCGCGCACGCTCTCCGGCAACTGCTGGATGAAGGGGGTAGCCAGATAGTGCTCGGCGGAGAAGAGCGGGAAGGCTCCCCGTTCCGCCGCCAGGTCGGCCGAGGCGCCGTAGGCGGCGACCGTGATGGTGCGCATGATCTCCTCGGCGCAGGCAGCCGCTTCGGGCGAACCGTAACGCAGGCCCAGCATGATGAGCATGTCGGCCAGGCCGGTGATGCCCAGGCCCATGCGCCGCTTGCTGATGGCCTCCTCGCGCTGCCGTTCCAGGGGGTAGTTGGAGAACTCGATGACGTTGTCGAGGAAACGCACGGCCACGGCGGTAGTGGCCGCCAAGCCCGCCAGATCGACCTTCGCCTTCTTGCCGAAGGGGTTGGTCACGAACCGGGTGAGGTTCAGCGAACCCAGCAGGCAGGCCCCGTAGGGGGGCAGGGGCTGCTCGCCGCAGGGATTGGTCGCGGCGATGGTCTCGCAATAGCTCAGGTTGTTGAGTTGGTTCACCCGGTCCACCATGAAGACGCCGGGCTCGGCGAAGTCGTAGGTGGAGCGCATGATCTTGTCCCACAGGCCGCGGGCCTTGATGGTGCGGTACACGGTGCCGCCGAAGACCAGATCCCAGTCGCCATCCGCCTCCACGGCGGCCATGAAATCGTCGGTCACCGCCACGGACAGGTTGAACATGCGCAGCACGCCATCCTGCCGCTTCGCCTCGATGAAGTCCTCGATGTCCGGATGGTCGCAGCGCATGATGCCCATCTGGGCACCACGCCGCTGCCCGGCGCTCATGATTGTCCGGCAGGTGGCATCCATCACGTTCATGAAACTCAGGGGACCGCTGGCCGGGGAGTCGACTCCCTCGATGTGGCTGCCGCGCGGGCGGATCGTGGAGAAGTCGAAGCCCACGCCGCCCCCCTGTTTCTGGGTGAGGGCCGACTCCTTGACCGTGTCGAAGATTCCCTCGATGGAGTCCTGGATGGTGCCCATCACATAGCAGTTGAACATGGTCGTGCAGTCACGCGCGGTGCCAGCATTCGCCAGCACCCGGCCGCCGGGCAGGAACCGGAAGCCGGCCAACGCCTCGTAGAAGGCCGCTTCCCAGCGGGCGGGGTCCGCCTCCTGGGCGGCCGTGGCCTTCGCCACCCGCCGCCAACTGTCCTCGATCGACCCGTCCACCACTTCGGTGCCCCGCCGGAAGCGGTACTTCACATCCCAGATATGGCGGGAGATCTCCGGCCAGTTCGTCAGATCCAAGGTATTCTTGCTCTTCATATGATACTCATTTCATGGTTTTTATCTGCGGACTGCCGCACCGGCGGCAAGAGACAGGGGGAATCGGATCTTCGCTCCTCGTCTACGCAGAATATAGCAGACACAATATGCGGACACAAGCTAGACGATCAACACTAGCCGTAGGGCTTTCTTTGCGTTCTCTCTGTTGATAACCTATCCCCTTTGCGGACGGCAGGTTACACCGTCCTACCGCGGGGCGGAAGCGGGCAGAACTGACATCCTGCCTGGCTATGCCGGGCACGGGGATGGTCGCTCTCCCCTATCCCGGACATCGGGATCCAGGCTGCATCGCCTCGTCCCGCGGATGTTTCTCGCGCGGGGGAAGGTGGTGGGCCCAGCTGGACTTGAACCAGCGACCAGGCGATTATGAGTCGCCTGCTCTAACCGACTGAGCTATGGGCCCCCATGCCAAGGTAACCGGAACAATAGGTTCTCCCTTGCCGAATGCAAGACCGTCCTGGTCGGGCTGCAGGCAGAGGTCCCGGTGTTCCGGGTAGGGGGAATTCGTCCTCGCTACTCAATGTTTGCCGTTTGCTGTCCGTCCTCTTCCCATGGGGCTAGGCTCCGGGGTTGGTGGCTATCTTGACAAGCCCCCTGCCGATGCCCATAGTAACCCGCGTTTGGTCATGGTGGTAGATGCCGTGGCGTGTCCGTTCCCCCGGCGAGTTCGGAACTCGGTTTCATGTATTGGTACTACAAGTATCCCCTGCTGATTATCCTTCTCCTGCTGCTCTTCGGCGTGGGCTACGTCGTGTGGCAAAGCCGCAGCGAGGACCACGACGTCGAGTCGGTCGAGCAAGAGGAGGAGATGCCTCCTCCTGCGGTGATTCCTCCGGACCCCCCGGTTGCCGTCACGCCGCCTGCCAGTCTCGTCACTCCTCCTCCGCCTGCGATCCCTGCGGATGATTCCTCCGTTCCGGCAGGCGGTGGCGACTCGGTGGTGGCGCCCCCGCCCGTGGCCCCGGTCGCCAGTACTGCTCTGCCGCCCCAGATCCTGCGGATGCTCGACACCGCCAGGAACCAGTTGGAGGCGGGAAATCTGGAGACCGGGCGCGAGCTGGCCCGCCGGGTATTGCATGCCGCCGGGGTGGTGGAGTTCGACGAAGTCTGGTACGACGCGGCCGAGATCATCACCAAGGCCGACACTGCCTTCATGAACTCCGGCGCGCCCTGTTCCGACAAGGTGAGCTACACGATCCAACCGGGCGACAACCTGACCGTCATCGCCAACCGGCTGCACACCACGGTCGGTGCCTTGCAGCGGATGAACCCCGAGATGCTGGGCTCCACCACCGCCCGCATCTACCCCGGCAAGACCCTCTTCGCCCTGAACTGCGAGTGGTCCATCCGGGTCTCCAAGAGCCAGTATGTCCTCTTGCTCTACAACGGGCAGGAGCTCTTCAAGCTGTATCACATCGCCGTTGGCCGCGAGAACCGCACCCCCCTCGGCACCTTCGAGATCGTCAACAAGGTTCTCCATCCGGACTGGACCCATCCCTCTGGGCGGGTCATCCCCTATGGGGACAAGAACAATGTGCTCGGCACGCACTGGATGGCCCTCCGGCCCACCGGTACGACCGACCCCAACCTCCGCGGTTTCGGCATCCACGGCACGTGGGATCCCGCGAGCATCGGCACGATGGCCAGTCTGGGTTGCGTCCGCATGCGCAACGACGAGGTCGCCGAGCTCTACGACTTCATCCCCATGCCCACCGCCAACTCCACCACCAAGGTCACTATCGAGTAATGCCCATGTCCACCGTTCTTGATTTCGAGGAACCGATTGTCGAGCTGGAGCGCAAGGTTCAGGAACTCCGCGAGTTCAGCACCCAGCGCGATGTGGACGTCAGCCACGGGATCGAGTTGCTCGAAGAGCGCATCGAGGAGACTCGGCGGCGGATCTTCGCCAACCTCTCGCCTTGGCAGCGGGTCCAGCTCGCCCGCCATCCGCAACGGCCCCATCCCATCGAGTACGTGAACCGCTTCTGCACGGACTTCATCGAGCTCAAGGGCGACCGTCGCTACTCCGACGACCGTGCCATCTTCGGCGGTTTCGCCCGCTTCCAGGGCCGCCGGGTCATGCTCATCGGGACCCGCAAGGGGCGCAACCTCAAGCAGAATGTGGAAGTCAATTTCGGCAGCGCCCATCCCGAGGGCTACCGCAAGGCCCTGCGGCTGATGCGGCTGGCCGACCGGGCCGGATGCCCCATCGTCTCCCTGATCGACACTCCCGGTGCCTATCCCGGCATTGCGGCCGAGGAGCGCCACATTGGCGAGGCCATCGCGGTGAACCTCCTGGAGATGTTCCAGTTCAAGGTACCCATCGTGGTCGTGGTCACGGGCGAAGGCGGCAGCGGCGGAGCCCTCGGCATCGGGGTCGGCAACCGGGTCCTGATCATGGAGAACGCCTACTACTCCGTCATCACTCCGGAAGGCTGCGCGGCCATCCTGTGGCGCGATGGTGCCGCCGCCCCCAAGGCGGCCGAGGCGTTGCGCCTCACCAGCCGCGATCTGGTGCAGATGCAGATCGTGGACGGCATCGTCCCCGAACCCGTTAGCGGGGCGCACCGCGATCCCGACGCGGCCGCCGGTCTCCTGGGCGAGGCTATCGCCAAGGCCCTTGACGAACTCAGCTCCCTGTCGGCCGACGAACTGCGAGCCCAGCGCTACGACAAGTTCCGGGCCATGGGTGTATACGAGGCCTAGCGCGGCCCCCGGCCCGCCCACTGCCATGAGCGAGACTCCCCGGATCGTTCCCGCCTCTCCCGACCATGCGGAGGCCATCTCGGCCCTCCTGCAGCCCTACGTGCCGCAGGGGATCGTGCTGCCGCGCCCGGTCGAGGAAATCCGTCGTCTTCACGCCGACTTCCTGGTGGCCCTGGTGGGCGACCGGGTGGTTGGCGCGGTGGCCCTGCGCGACTTCGGTGCTGGGCTCCAGGAGGTGCGTTCCCTGGTGGTGGACCCGGCCTCTGCCGGTTCCGGCCTGGGTAGCCGCCTAGTTGCCGCCGCCGTTGTCGCTGCCGCCGAGTCCGGGGCCAACCGGGTCTTCGCACTGACCCTGCGCCCCCGGCTTTTTGTCCGCCTCGGTTTCCGCCAGGTGGATATGGATCTCTTTCCCCAGAAGGTCTGGCTGGACTGCGCCAAATGCCCCAAGCGCGACCGCTGCGACGAGATCGCCATCATCCTCCAGGACGAGGATCTTCGCCAGTTCGTCCGGGACCACGCATCCGAGTCGGCTTAGGGCAGAACCGCCAAGGCACCAAGAACGCCAAGGGAAACGGGTCACACCAAGCTGGCACTATCTGCGGGGCATTGGCTGCTTTGGGCAATGCACTCTCCGCTTTGGCAGTTCGCCCGGTCCTGCTGGCGGAGTACCTCCGGCCTTCCCCCGTGGAGGTCCTGGACCAGCCAGGAACGGGAATGATGCCGGGTCCCCGATCGGGCGACACGCTCCCCGCCCGAGGCAAGGCGGTTCCCCAGAACTCCGATTCTGCGCCGGGCTTTGGAGAAGTGCCCGGCCTCGGGCGCGAAGAGGGTCGCCAACACCCTGACCGTGCCGTACAGCTGGAGTTCAGGGACAGCGGGAATCCATAGCCCCACGCATGACGCCAGGCTGGTATGGAACCATGCCGACCGGGTAGCCGCGCGGTCGATGAACGCGCGGGTCTTGGTTGCCGACGGTTGGTTCCCCGCCCGCACAGACCGCTCCTGTCGCAGGCTCGTCGAGCCAGCGACTACCCATCAGCGGCCATGCCTTACTAGTGAACGTTCGAGTGGGATATGCTCCGGGGTCATTCATCTGGTTCCCGGAGCGGCCATTCCCCTATGGCTGTGGGCCAACTGTTGCCAGCACCTCGGCCAGGAAGGCGAGAATGTCCTGCTCGATGGGGGGCAGCAGGTCGGGGATGGGCGGGGCAGGGGGTTGCCAGATACCGTGTGCCTCCCCTTCGCCCGCGAACCAATGGATGCGGCAGGGGCGTCCGCATTCCTGGTAGCGGGCGGCGATACGCTCCGTCTGCTCGGGGGGAACCAGCCGGTCGTTGGTGCTTTGCACGCAGAGCAAAGGCGGCGCGGCGGCGGTGGCATAGCTTACCGGGGAGGCGGCGAGCAATTCCTCCCGCGTGACGTCCGGCTTGCCGAAGAGCTTGCCGAAGCGTTGGGGACCGTGATGCGCCCAGAGGGTGGTCAGATCGCTGGGTCCGGCAATGTCCACAATCCCGGCCACCTGGGCGGATGGCAGGCGCAGGCCCGTCATCAAGGCCAGATGCCCACCTGCCGACGCCCCCAGAACCGCGATGCGTTCGCGAGCCACGGGGGCCAGGGCCGGATGCCCAGCCTCCAGCAGGAACCGCGCGGCGCGGAGGCAATCGTCGCCGCAAGCAGGCCAGGGGGCGTCCCCGGCCAGGCGGTAGTTGACGTTGAAGGCGGCGAAACCCGCCTCCGCCAGCACGGCGCAGACGGCGTTGAAGCGGAAGCGGTCCATCGCCTGCCAGCCGCCGCCATGGATCACTAGAACCGCAGGCGCGCTCTCCACCTGTTCGGGGAGATAGAGATCGCCTTCGCCCCGGAAGCCGTACTCGGGAGCATAGTGGATATCGCGGATCACCGTGGTCATGGATGGTTCCTCTGGGGCACCCGGTTTGGCGTCACTTGGCAGGTGTCACGGGGACGAGGACGAGGTAGTCCACGGCCAAGCCGTCGCCGAGGTTGCTCATGCGTACCGTATGGTTGCCCGCCGTGAGCGGCAAGGCGATTTCCTGCTCGTTGGCGGAGAAGCGACGGACTTGCCAGTGTTCGGGACGGGTGCCGAAGCTACCGGTGAAGGCAAAGGGCAGGCGCTCGGCACCGGGGAACGGAAAGGCACCGTCGAGCTTCAGGTCGCGCAGGGTGTTCGGCGAACCGGAGGCGTAGGCGATGCGCAGGGCGTAGGTGCCGTCCTGGGGAACGGCAAAGGTCCACTCGAGCCAGTGTCCCACGTCCTGGTGCCAATAGGTGAGCACCTTGCCCCAGGCGGGGCGGTCGTCCTTGATCTGGCATTCGCCGCCGCCCTGGCGGGCGAAATCCTCGCCTTGCACGACGACGGAACCGGGCACGATCCAATCGGGTTTGCGGAAAGCGGGGAAGGTCTGGACCTGGCGCTCGGCCAAGCCGAGATCGCAGGCGGCAAGATCGGCGAGCAGGCGGGGAGCCATGCGGTAGTACATGCTGAAGCTCTTGCCGTAGCGGCTGCCGCCCGCCCCGTAGGCCAGAGCGTTGGTGATGGGGTCGAGCAGCATGGGATCATGGGTCCAGCGATAGGCACGGGCGATGCCTTCGACCATCAACGGGCTGGCCCCGGCGCGGTAGGACATGTTCGGGCAGGAGGTGTAGCGGAAGCCATGCACCTCCGTCGAATAGCACTCGCGGACCAAGTACCGCGCCCCGTCGATGATCGCCTGCTTCACCTGGGGGTCGTCGGTCACGTCCTGGTAGTATTTGAGGCCGGAAAGGAGCACGGCCACCATGAAACCCGCGTTGCCCCGGTGGCGGGGTGTGCAGAGACAGTGGCCGGGCACCATCATGCGCGACCAGCCGCCGATCTGGGAGTCCCGCCCCGACTCGCGCTGGTAGGCGGGCAGGGGATTGGGGATGGTGTCCTGGAGTTCGAGCACGCGATCCACGATGATGCGGGAGGCGTTGAGGTAGTAGGGATCGCCGGTGGCGGCGTAGGCGGCGGCGTTGATCTTCAGGTGCCAGCCGGGCACGCGGCAGGTGGTGAAGTCGTACCAGCCCGCGAGCATCTTGTGGTCGAACTGGTCGGCAATGGCCCGGCCCGTGGCCAGCGAACGGGGGTCGCCGGTGAGGAAGTAGTGATCGAAATGGCCCTCGGCCCAGGCGTGGCTGACCGAGGACCCCGCTTCGGGAAAGCCCAGGGTGTTGGGCACGGACTGGTCGTAGTAACCGCCCACATGGCCCATCTGGTGGATGTAGACCGCGCCGATGCCGCCTGGATTGGCGGCCCATTGGACGGTGTCGATGTCCCGATTGTGGCGCTCGGCCTGGTCGCCGAGGAGGAAAGCGTCCTCGTTGCCGCTGCGGATGTATTCGAGGAACAAGGCGTGCTGGGTGTCGTACTCGATGTTGCCCCAGTTCGCGCCGCGCTCCCCGTACCAGTCGCCGAAGTTCATCAGCCCGTAGTCGTGCTGCTTCTCGCGCTCGGCGGCGTAGGCGACGATGTTGGCGTCCGCCGCCGTTTCGTAGGCCTTGAAGCGGTCGGTGTCGCGCGGGGCCACGTCGTAGAAGGCCCGACTGGCGCAATACCATTCCGGCGGCGCGGTGGCGAGCAGGGGGCGCTGGAGGAAAGCGGCCTCCGTTCCGGGCGGGCCCAGCAGAATCTCGTGGGTCTTGGCCATGCCCCTGCGGAACTTGTAGACCCCGTTAAGCAGGTAGAAATAGAGGTGGTGCCCTTCCTTCTCGAAGGGAAACGGGTCGTAGAGCCCCGGTGCGAAGTCGGGACAGAGGCCCAGGCGCAAGGTGCCGCCGACCACTTCGACGGACTTCGGGTAGTTCTGCCAGAACTCCTGCACCGCCACCGTGACTCCCGAACCGAGCACGGTGCCGACGACGCGCGCCTTCCGCGGAACATCGCCCAGCATCACCTCGTCGTCGAAGCGCTGGACCAGCTTCCCGTTCACAGTCAAAGGCTCGCCCTCCACCACCGGAACCGTGGCCGTGTTGCCGAAACCGGGGACCACGAAGGTCAACTCCTCCAGATCGGTGAACTTCGCCTCGCCCTTGATGGTGAAGGTGTGCTGGATGCGGAGGCCGGGTTGGCCAGCCGCTGCCGTCACCCGCAGTTCCAGGCCGATGGTGCGCCCGTCCGGGGCTTTCAGGTCCACGGCAGCGTAGGCCACCGCCTGGACCGGCCCGTTTTCCTCGATGCGCAGCGTTCCCTGCCCGGCGGGGGCCAGAGCCGCGTCGCCCGCCAGCCGTCCCTGGGTGGCGCAGACCCGTCCATCCGGCATCACAACGGTGCCCAGCGCGGTGAGACGGTACGTCCCCGCCGCCGTGTGGAGTTCGATGGCTCCATCCCTTGTCTGGGCCAAGTCTTCTCCCGCTACCAGGCGGTCGATTCCGCGACCGTACTCCAAGCCATAGCCCGCATCCGCGTTGGCCGGGGCAGTGGCGGTAAAGCGGAGCAGCAGCCATTTCACGGAGCCATCCGGCCAGCGGGCCGTGGTTCTGATCTGGGCGGCGATTGGTCTCCCGTCCCGGACGACGCGCGCGTCTAGTTCACTCGCCAGGATACCTTGGGGGAAGGGGATACCCGAGGCGATGGGATAGTCCGCGGCTGCTACCGGCAGGGGATTGCGCACCCGCAGGGGAATGGACTTCACCTCGGCGCTGGTCGGCGGCGGTACCGGCGGCTGGGCCGCGAAGGTCAGGTTGTCGAGCACGCAGGGCGTGCCATCGCGCTTCGTGCCGGTGATCCGGGCGTGGTAGGTCTTGCCGACGTCCAGGCCGATCAGCACTACGCGATGGACCCGGTGGCTGGGAGTCTCCGCCTTGCCGTCGGCGCAATCGGCAGTGGTCCCGTAGGCCAGGGTCGTGGCGGTGGGTTCGGTGGTGGTCCAGGAGAGACGGACCGTGCCTGCTTCGCCCACTGGAACTTGGGTGGCGAAGTTCTCAATCCGGCAATCGAAGCCCTTGGCAGGCGGGGGATCGGCGAGGAAGAGGATGCCGCTGATGGGATCGTTGCCCGTCGATCCGATCCCGACGAATTCGACCCGTTCCCCGCCCTGGAACGGGATCGGCTGTTCGGTCCAGTACAGCCAGAACCGGTTGTTGTTGCCGTTGCCGATGATTGCGCCGCGGGGTTCGCCGTCGATCCGGAGCACCATGCCTTCGCTCCAACCTGCCGAATCGTAGCCAAGAACGGCCACGTGGTAGGTTCCCGCTGGAGCCAGAGTCGCGGCCGCGCCTTCGGGCCGGGTGCGGACCACGCTGCCGAACTGGCGGGAGGTCTGGTCGTCCACCTGGTAGCCATCCAGGAGCAGATCGTCGTGGGTCACCCAGCGGTTGGCTTCGCTGAACAGGGCCGGACGGATGAGGGCGAGATCGAAGGTGCCGACGAAGCCCTCGGTACCCGCGTAGTCCCCGAGCCGCCGGATCTTGTCTCCCGTCCGGACCGGCACCCGCACTGGGGCGCGGACCGTGCTGTCGCTCAAGCGCTGTTCGGCGGTCAGGTCCTTCCCCGCGTCGTGGGAGAGCACCTGGACCGAGTAG
>QKCY01000374.1 GCA_003245525.1 Victivallales bacterium
ACGGCGCAAGCTGTGCTTCGCCGACTGGGACGGGGATGGACGACTCGACCTGCTGGTGAACTCCCGCAACGTGGAGTTCTGGCGCAATGTGGGCACCGGGGACGAGGCGGTCTTCCGCAACTGTGGCCTGGTCGCCGCCAGGCGTCTGGCGGGGCACACGAGCAGCCCCACGGTGGTGGACTGGAACCACGACGGTCGTCCCGAGCTCCTGGTCGGGGCCGAGGACGGGCACTTCTACTATCTGCCTTCCTTTGCGCCACCCCAGGAACCGCCTGCCGGACCGCCTGCCACCCATCTGGTCGCCGCCTGGGATTTCGCCGGGGAGACCCCCCTCGCCGACAAGGCTCCCGCCGGGGAACACCCCGACGACCTCGCCGCCTTTGGCGCTCCGGTCGTGGCGGATGGCGTCGCCAGGGTCCCCCGCACCCCCGCCAGTGGCTTCGAGGCCAAGAGCTCGCCCGATCTGGAGTTTGCCGGCGAACTGACCATCTGGTTGCGTCTCCGCGTCGCCAACGCGCCCGTGGGCTTCCAGAGCTTGGTGGACAAGCGCCATTTCAAGGACCCGCAGGAACGCTCCTACGGCTTCTACCTGCCGCCGGCCAAGGAAGGCGACCGCATCGCGCTCGGGGGGCAGATCTCGCAGGACGGCGCGGGCACCGGCCTTGCCAACATGAACGGCGCGCCCTGCCTGCCGGTGGGCCAGTGGTGCGAAGCCGCCATGGTGGTTCGCCGGACCGGCGGCTACCTCGCCCCGGAATGGTACGCCGCCGAAACGGACAAGTTCGTCCCCGTTTCCCGCCTGGAAGGCGGGGCCAGTTTGCTCTCCCTCTTCCGCTCGCACCAGCCCCTGCTGATCGGCAACGACGCCAATCGCAAACCCGGTCCGGCGGAGGTCGAGTACGCCGAGATCCGCCTCTATAACCGGGCCCTCACCCCTGCCGAACTCGCCGCCATCCAACCCGGCGAGTTCAGATAGCGGGCAATTCGTAGGAAGCCACGAACTGCACGAAAAACACGAAAAGGAAGAAGATGGCCAAAGCCGTTCTCCCCTTCGTACTACTATCCGCCGAAATCTTGTTCTTCCGACAAGAAAGCCTCGCGCAGAGGCGCTGAGGCGCAGAGGAAATGCAGGACAGGAAAACGGGGAGGCCGGGAAGTCTTCCGGTCTTTTCTCTGCGCCTCTGCGCCTCTGCGTGCGCCTCTGCGCCTCTGCGCGAGAATCCCGCTTGATTGCGGCCAACGGCTGCTCTAGGCTTTTCGTGCGATTCGTGGCCTCTTCCGGAACTGGCTGCCGGCTGGAAGCCGGCGCTCCCGGTGGAGCTATTCCCCGGCGGGGGCGAAGGGCGCGGTACCTTGGGCGACGAGCTTGAGGTCGGCGAGGACAAGGGCGGTGACGGCTTCGAGCACCGGGGGGATGCGGAGGGCGATGCAGGAGTCGTGACGGCCTTCGACCAGCATCTCCTGGACCCCGCCTTGGGCGAAGTTCATGGTCTGCTGGGGACGGCCGATACTGGAAGTGGGCTTGACCGCAACGCGGAAGACAACGGGGTTGCCGTTGGTGATGCCGCCGTTGATGCCGCCCGCATGGTTGGTGGCCGTCGTGCCCTGGGCGTCGACGATCGGATCGTTGTGCTCGCTGCCCTTCATGCGGGCGGCGGGGAAGCCGGTGCCGAACTCGATGCCACGGGTAGCGGGGACGGAGAAGACGGCGTGGGCCAAGCGGGCTTCGGCGGAGTCGAAGAAGGGTTCGCCAAGACCGACGGGCAGGCCGTCCACCCGGATCTGGATGATGCCGCCGAGGGAATCGTGGGCCTCGACCGCCGCCGCTAGGACCTCGGCGTAGTCCTTCTGGCCGCCGATTTCGAGTACTTCGGAGGTGATGGTGGCCGGGGCCAGGATCTTCTTGGCGATGGCGCCCGCCGCGACTACGCCGAGGGTCACGCGACCGGAGAAGTGGCCGCCGCCGGTGTAGTCCTGGAAGCCGCCGTACTTGCGCTGGGCCACGAAGTCCGCATGGCCGGGTCGGGGGGACTCGACAAACTGGCGGTAGTCGCGGCTGCGGGTGTTGGTGTTCTCGAAGAGGATCGTCAGGGGGGCTCCGGTGGTGTGGCCCTGGAAGACGCCGGTCACGATCTTCGGCAGATCGGGTTCCTGGCGGGGCGTGGTGCCGGTGGCCCCGCTCTTCCGGCGTTGCAGGTCGGGCAGGAGATCCGCCTCGGACAGGGGGATGCCTGGGGGCACGCCGTCGAGGGTGCTGCCCACCGCGCCGCCGTGGGATTCGCCAAAGACACTGATGCGGAGGATGCGGCCGAAGGTGTTCATGATGCGGATGCCTCCAGGCCCGCCGCGCGCGCCGCCGCCATCACCCGCCGCAGCGGGACTCCGGCCGTGGCCGCCAGGGTGCGGCAGGCTTCGTATTCGGGAATGAGATCGGGACCGTCGGGCCGCTCGACCCGCTTGCAGAGCACCGGTCCCCAGGGCGTGGTCACCGTCTGCTGGGAACGCGGCAAGGTGTAGCGCCGGGCCGTGGTGGTCCGCACGCCGATGGTGCTGGTCTGGGTGAGAATCAGTTCGGCCAGAGCCGCTGCCCGGTCGGGGCGGCAGATAACCGTGAGATGGGTCCCGGGCCGGTTCTTCTTCATCTGGACGGCCTGGTACGAGGCATCGAGCGCCCCTGCGGCCAGCAGGGCATCGAGCAAGGCACCGAGAATCTCGGGGGATTCGTCGTCCAGATCGCTTTCGAGGACGGCCACGGAGTCCTGTACCAGGCCCGTCCCGGTCAGTTCCACCAGGAAGGCCCGGATCATGTTCGGGCGTTCGGCAAACTCGCGGCGGCCATGCCCGGCACCGGTCTTGAGGACCTGCATGGGCAGGCTGCGCCAGTCGCCCGCCGTCAGCGTGGTCAGCACAGCGGCCCCAGTGGGCGTGGTCAGTTCGGAACGGATATCGAGCCGCTCGACGGGGAAACCTTCGAGCAGTTTGACGGTGGCGGGGGCGGGTACCGGAATGACCCCGTGGGCGCAACGAATGGTGCCGCAGCCCACCTTGAAGTCGCTGCAGTAGACTTGGTCGATCCCGAGCTGGTCGAGGGCGATGCAGATGCCGAAGATATCGACGATGGAGTCCACCGCACCCACTTCGTGGAAATGGACTTCCTCGATGTCCACCCCATGCACGGCCGCCTCGGCGGCACCCAGGCGGCGGAAGATCGCCGTGGACCGTTCCTTCGCCCGGGGGGAGGCCTCGCTCCGCTCGATCATCGCCAGGATTTCCTTCAGGCCCCGGTGATGATGCTCGTGGGTGTGTTCATGCTCATGCTCATGCTCATGCTCATGATGTTCGTGCTCGTGGTCATGCTCATGATGTTCGTGCTCATGGTCATGCTCATGATGTTCGTGCTCATGGTCATGCTCATGATGTTCGTGCTCATGGTCATGCTCATGATGTTCGTGAGCGTGCTCGTGACCATGGTCGTGGTGATGCTCGTGCTCGTGAGCGTGGCTGTGCCCATGCTCCTCCACGACCACGTTGCAGTATCCGCAGGTGAGGCGGTGGTTGTCGGGATGGCGCTCGAACTCGATCCGGAAGCCGTCGAGGCCACCGGAACGGATGATCCGGTCCACTTCGACGGGGTCGGCCCCGAGGTCGAAGAGGGCGGCCAGAATCATATCGCCAGCCGCACCCGCGACAGGTTCGAAACAGATGGCTTTCATGGTACGATCACCCTCAGTGGGGAGGAAATGGTTGGGTTAGGCCCGGAACAGGGGCGGAAGTTCCGCCTCGCGGAGGCCGAAACGGGCAGCCAGTTCGTGGCATTGGGGGATGCTGGCGACCACGTCCTCGGGCCGGTGGGCGTCAGAAGTGGCAACATAGCGCACCCCGCACTCGGCGGCGATTTCCCAGAAGGGGAGAAGTGGATAGAGGCAGCGCTTGCCGTCGGGGGTGTCGATGGGCGGCTTTCGCAGGCCGTAGCCGTTGATTTCCAACGGCATCCCCAACTGGGTGGCGGCTATGCAGATCTCGCGGGCGCAGGCGGCGGTGTGCGCATCCCACGGCAGGTAGGAACAGCCGAAAACATCCGGGTGGGCGTAGAACAGGAACATGCCGCTGCCCATGGCCTCGACGATGTACTTCGCATAGGCAGGCAGGAACACCGGATCGCTGTTCAACTGGCCATGGGGGCCAACCCAGCGCCCCTCATGGGGAAAGGCATGGCAACCGGCGATCAGGTAGTCGAGGCCGAGCCGGCCAAGCAGTTCCTCCTGGTAGAAGTTCCGGTACTCGGGAGCGTACTCGCATTCCATTCCGGCCAGGATGCGGAGCTGGGGAAACTGTTCGCGCGCGACTGCGATCTCGGCTGCGTAGGCATCCAGGTCGGCAACATCCATGCGGACGCCGGACCAGCGACCGTCGGGGAGCGGGGTGTGATCCGTGATGCCAAGGACTTTGACGCCGCGCGCCACCGCTTCGCGGGCGTAGTCCGCGACCGTGCCGGAGGCGTGCTTGCAGCGCCAGGTATGGGTGTGGAGGTTGACGGTAGGCAGGCGGTTCACGGCATATCCCTCAGCACCCGCTGGATGCCGCGCGCGCGTCCGTCGTCGCCCACGGACACCACCGTGCCATGCAGGCGGATCTGCCGGTTGTTCACGGTGAACCGGGCCGGCATGCCCGTGGTGAAACGCTGCAGGACAGGCTCGATATCGCGACCGAGGACGGATTCGCGGGAGCCGACCATGCCCACGTCGCACTGGAAGGCGGTGCCGCCGGGGAAGATCTGCTGGTCGGCGGTGGGCACATGGGTGTGGGTCCCGAGCACGGCGCTCACCCGACCGTCGAGAAAGCGCCCCATGGCGATCTTCTCGCTGGTGGCTTCGGCATGCATGTCGACGATGATCGTGGAGGTCTGCTCGCGCAGCTCCTTCACGACCCGGTCCGCCGCCGCGAAGGGGCAGTCGGCCGACGCCCCCATGAAGGTGCGCCCCAGCAGGCAGACCACGCCCACCTTGCCGCCGCCGGGAGCATCGAACACGGCATGGCCACGACCAGGCTGGACAGCCGGACCGTTGGCGGGACGCAGCACCTGGGGCAGGCGCGGCAGTTCCCCCACGAACTCCCGCTGGTCCCAGACATGGTCGCCGGTGGTGATCGCATGGACGCCGGAATCCAGCAACTCGCGCACGCACCGGGCCGTCAGCCCGGAGCCGCCCGCGCTGTTCTCGGCGTTCACGATACAGAAATCGCAGGCGTATTCGTCCATGAGGCCGGGCAGGAAGGTCTTCACGGCGGCCCGGCCGCCATTGCCGACGATATCTCCCAGAAACAGAATCTTCATTTCAACCTTTCAGAAGAGGGAAGCGGAATAGTGGAATGATGGAATGGTGGAATCAGGAGCGCAGGCGTCCCGCCTGCCCAAGCGGAACGATGGAGTGGTGGAACACCGGGAATGCGGGCAGCAGCCATGTGCTCCCGTGTTCCTGTATTCCATCATTCCACCATTCCAGTATTCCATCATTCCGCGTTCCCCTCATCCATGCTCGATCATCCAGTTCGCGAGCTGGAGGGAATAGTCCAGTTTCGCCTCGCGGATGGGGAGGGGACAGCGGTTCTCGCCGGGCACTTCGAAGTTGAAGAGACCGGTGTAGTTCACCTCGCGGAGGGCTTTCATCACCTCGGGCCACGGCACGGTGCCACGCCCGTAGGGCAGCATGTGGTCGTCGTTGGCCCCGAGGTTGTCCGCGATGTGCAAGGCTTTGAGTTCGGGACCGAGTTCCCGGATGAACTCGGGGCAGGAGACGCCGCTGATGTTGGCATGACCGGTGTCGAGACAGACCTTGACGTTGGGCATGTCCACGGCGGCCAGCACGGCCTTGGCGTCCGCCACATCGGCATAGCCGAAATAGCGGGTGAGGTTTTCCAGGCAGATCTGGGTGACCCCGCCCTTGGCGTATTCGGCCACCTGGCGGATGGCCTGGGTGCGCCGTTCCAGGACGCGCTCCGGGCTCCAGCCCTGGGACGCGAGCTGCTGGCCGCCCGCATGGAGCACACCGGCCTTGACACCTAAGGCATTGAAGAGGTCCACCCACCGCTTCATGTCGTCCATCGCCCGGGCGAACTCGGCGTCGTCGGCGGGTGCGATGTCGGCCACCTTCCGGCCTTCCCGGTCCTCGGGGCGGATGCCCTTGTTGGCCAGATAGAAGTGCCCCTGGGGAAAGGAGACGCCGTGGTCTTCGGCGAAGCGGCGGAACTCGGCACCGACCTGGGCGGGATCGCCCAGCTTGAGCAGGTCGTGTCCGTGTTCGTCGCTCAGTTCCAGCGTATGCCAACCGTGCCGGGACATGGCCTTGACCATGTCATGGGGCAGGCACTCGATCAGGTAGCTGGTCCACATCGAAGGTTGCATGTCGGGCCTCCGCGGTTGACGTGACGAAAAGCGGTAAGATACCGTGGCGAACCGTCGCCCGCCATGAACGCGGCCCCGGCTCCGGGTGTCGTCGCTCTGGTTTCCCTCTGCGGGAGTTCTGTCGCGGCGGGGCCAAGGGCTGGCCGCTCGTTTCCCCGGTTCCCCCCAAAAAGGGGACGGGACGAACAACCCGTCGGTCGTTCGCCCCGTCCTGGTGCCAGGCAGCAGGCACAGGTCTCAATTGGATTTGTCAGCGAGAGGAGGGAGTCAGTGATTGGATTGTCGTGCGATCAACCAATGGCTTCGCTGCCTGTTTCACCGGTGCGGATCCGGATACACTCCGGGAGGTCCATGATGAAGATCTTGCCGTCGCCGATATTGCCGGTGCGGGCGCCGGCGATGATGGCGTCGACGGTGGGCTTCACGAAATCGTCGTTCACGCCGATCTCGATGCGGACCTTCTTGAGGAGGTTCACTTCGTAGTCCACCCCGCGGTAGGACTCGTGGTACCCCTTCTGCTGGCCGCAGCCCAGGGCGTTGGTGACGGAGAGCTTGAAGACTTCCTTCTCGTACAGCGCCTGCTTCACGGCAGTCAGTCGTTCGGGCTGTATGTAAGCGATGATCAGCTTCATTGCTGGGTTTCCTTCTTTCCTCGGTTCAACCGTAATTCGGCGGGTAGGACTTCCGGTAGTCCCCGGACCGGGAAGGCCGGTCCGGGGGCCGGGAGCAACGCGGGATTACTGGGCGGTGAAGATCTGGAATCCGCTGTAGGCTTCGTTGCCGTGCTCGCTGATGTCGAGACCGCGGAGTTCCTCTTCCTCGGTGACCCGGAGGCCGATGGTGTACTTGATGACGTTGAAGAGGATCATGCCGCAGCCAAAGGCCCAGACGAACATCGCGGCCACGCCCTTGAGCTGGGTCAGGAACTGGCCGATGACGCTGTAGCCCTCGGTGCCGATGTCCTTGTGGACGAAGGCGAGAGCCAGGGTGCCGAAGGCGCCGCAGACAGCGTGGACGGAGACCGCGCCCACCGGGTCGTCGATCTTGAGGACGGAGTCGATGAAGACGACCGAGACGTAGACCAGCACGCCGGCCAGACCGCCGATGATGACGGAGCCCCAGATGGTGACGCAATCGCAACCGGCGGTGATGGCGACCAGACCGGCGAGGACGCCGTTCAGGGCCATGGCCACGTCAGGCTTGCGACCGAAGAACCAGCTCGCGAACATGGCGGTGATGGCACCGGCCGCAGCGGCGAGGTTGGTGGTGACGGCAATGTAGCCGATGGCGGGGACGCCAGCGGTGGCGGAACCGGGGTTGAACCCGAACCAGCCGAACCAGAGGATGAACACGCCGAGGGCGGCGAGGGGAATGTTGTGGCCGAGGATAGCCCGGGGCTTGCCGTCGGGCGTGTACTTGCCCTTGCGGGCACCGAGGGTGATGGCACCGGCGAGGGCCAGCCAGCCACCGCAGCTATGCACCACCGTGGAACCGGCGAAATCCAGGAAGCCGGCATCGCCGAGCCAGCCGCTGCCGCCGGACAGACCGGCCCAGGCCCAGTGGCCGGAGATCGGGTAGATCACGGCGCAGATCACGGCCGAATAGGCGAGGTAGCCCGAGAACTTGGTACGACCGGCCATGGCACCGGAAACGATGGTGGCGGCGGTACCGGCGAAGACGCACTGGAAGATCCAGAAGGTCCAGCCGAGGCTGCTGGCGCTGTCGGCGTTCTTGCCGGCGAAGAAGGCGAGGTCGCCAATGAAGCCGTTGCCGCCCGCGCTGAACATCAGGCTGAAGCCGATGAGCAGCCACATGATCGAACCGACGGAGAAGTCCATCAGGTTCTTCATCATGATGTTGCAGGCGTTCTTGGCGCGGGTGAAGCCGGACTCCACCATCGCGAAACCGGCCTGCATGAAGAAGACCAGGAAGGCGGCGACGGCGGTGAAGACGATGTCGAGGTTGAGCTGGACGCCGTCGGCGCCTTGGCGTCGTCAGCGGTGATGGGGGCTGCTTCGGCGGCGGCTTCCACCACGGCGGTGGCGGCATCAGCCGCGGCCGCAGCCTCGTCGGCTCCCAGATTCGCTACTCCCAGGCCCATCAGGCCGAAGAGGATGGCTAGTATGAACGTTCTCCGGATCATGTTCTTGCGTTTCCTGTGCTGCTGCGGTACAGTGGCCGCGGTACTCTTTACCTTGGGTGTCAGCCATACTTGCCCGTCTGGCTGGCACCTTTTTCTTTTTCCGGGCTTTGGGGACGGTAGCGGCCTTGCCCAGCCGCTACCGTCAGTCCGGGCTGCTTGGCTAGAAAGCGAAGGCGGCGCTCACGCCCATGAAGAACTGGTCGGTCTCCTTGTCGTCGTCTTCGGCCTGGTCCTTCACGTCGCTGCCGACGAGAACCATGTAGCCGGCGGAGACGCCGACGGAGAACATGTCGTTGACCTGGTAGGAGAGGCCGGCGGAGAAGTTGAGGTCGTTCAGGCCGTCGTCCTCGACGCCCCAGTAGAAGCTGTTGTAGTCCTCGCTGCCCCAGCCGAGGGAGACGCCGAGGTCCAGACCGAGCTTCTCGGTGATGGCGATCGTCTGGGCGTCCAGAGCGGCGACGACGTACCAGCCGTCCGCTTCGTCGAAGTCATAGTAGGCGGTGACCGACGGCGTGACGTACATCACGCAGGGGAGGGAGGCGCTGATGTAGGCCTCGGAGGTGGCATCGTAGGGGGTGCCGGGGAAGGTGTACGCGATCACGCCGACTTCCAGGTCCAGACCCTCGGTGGGGGTGAAGCCGTAGCTGAGGGTGTAGTCCAGCTCCTGGAGGTGATACTCCTCGCCTTCGCCCTCGTTGATGTCGGTGAGGTCGACCGAGCCCCAGACGTTGAGGCTGAAGCCGGCCATGGACAGCGTGAGGCTGGGCTGGAGCACCGGGTCATCGGTGAGGATCATGCCGCGCCAAACGTACTTGCTGAACAGGTCAGCCCCGACTTCGACGTCGAAGGGAAGGCTCTCCCCGGCCTTGGCGGCTCCGGCCAGCATCATGCCTGCGGCGACCGCGACGGCGGCCTTCTTGAGGATTTGGGTCATCATTGCTTGTGTCTCCTGCTGCTTTGGTTGTCTTCGACACTGTGAACACGACTGCCATACGGCCTCATGACCGGATGACGGGCAAGACTATAGCGGATGGCGTGCCAAGTGGGGTGTGGAGCCTACAAAAGGATGCATTATTTCTCTCTTTCGCGCCTGGAAACCATCGTTTCCCCCACGGAGGCAGGTGTTGGAGGGGATGCTTGGGCGGGAGCACTCTGCCCCCACAGGTTTGTGGGCAGCGATGGGCCCGCTAAACAAAAATGTAACAGACGCTGTCGTTTCTTTCCCAAATGTCGTCCCATTGGCCGACAGGGATCCCTTCCGGAACTACAATACGGCCAGGAGGCGGGATTTCCCATGCGGCGCGCAATCTTGGAGTGTGGCTATGGCAACATATCCGGTGTGGCGATGGACGGTGGTTGCGGTAGGCGGGGCTCTGCTGGCGGCACACGGAGGCACGGTCCGGCACGTCCTGCGGGTGGAGGACGGACGGGCCAATCTGCTGAAGCCGGGGGCCTGGCAGCCCTGGGAGAAGGGATTCGCGGAACAGGACGGGCAGATCGTCTGCGTCAATGACGCCGACAGCCAGGTGCAGCGCGGCGCCGGGCAGGTGGTGGAACTGAACCAGACCCGCCCCCAGCCCATCATCGCGACCGCCTGGAGCCGGGCGGAAGGGGTAACCGGCGGCGCGAACTCCGACTACTCGCTGTATCTGGACATTCTCTACACGGACGGCACCCCGCAGTGGGGGCAGATTTCCGCCTTCCACACTGGCACGCACGACTGGGAGAAGCGCCAAGTGTTCTTTTTCCCCGCCAAGCCGATCAAGCAGGTGAGCTTCTACCTCCTGCTCCGCCGGCACGGCGGCACGGCCTGGTTCCGCGACCCGCAATTACGCGAGTTGAGCGTGCCGGAGGGGTGCAGCACCTTCGACGCGGTGCCGGTCCTGCCCGGGGACAAGGCGGGGACCGGCCTGCTGTTGCGGGATGTGGCGGCAGGCTCCGACTTTGTCGATGGGACGGAGGCCGAGGCGTTGGGCCTGGCCGTTGACGTTGCCACTAGGGCCAAGGGGGCCGCCGAGCAGATCGATCTGACCGTGACCGATACCACCGGCAACGACCGGGCCATCGTCGTCTACTACCGGATTCCCGTGCCGCCGGGCGAGGCGGCGTGGCTGGCCGATCCCCTGCGCCGCGAACGGACCGAGGCGGGGCGGGAGTACCTGGAGACGACCCGGTTCACGGCCGGGGCCAACGGCAACCTCTCTCGCTACCCCTTCGCGGCCGTGGCGGTATCCGGCCAGGGGCTGGCCCTCGGCTTCGATCCTGCCTTTCCCGCCTTTGGCCGGACCGTCTACAACGAGGACACGCGCGAGCTCTTCGTGGCCTGCGATGTGGGGCTGACGAAGGAGAAGCCCACTGCCACCTTCCGTTTCGTCCGTTTTCCCTTCGCCCCCGAATGGGGGTTTCGCGCCGCCTTGGCCGCGTACATGGACCTCTTTCCCGAGGCCTTCCGCTGCCGGACGCCCCGGCAGGGCCTGTGGATGCCCTTCGCGAAGATCAGCCAGGTCGAGGGCTGGGAAGACTTCGGCTTCCGCTTCAAGGAGGGCGACAACGAGACGGCCTGGGACGATGCCCGCGACATTGTCACCTTCCGCTATACCGAGCCCATGACGTGGTGGATGCGCATGGCCAAGGACATGCCCCGCAATCTGGACACAGCGCGCGCCTACGCGCGCGAACTGGCGGCGGCCCCCCAGGACCGGTCCTACCGGCAGGCCCAGGCCCTGCTTGCCAGCGGCTTCCACGACGAGCAGGGCGGGCTGATGGCCCTGTTGCGCGACACGCCCTGGTGCGACGGTGCCGTCTGGAGCATGAACTCCATGCCCGGTATCGCCGGGGAGATCACCGACTTCAAACTCAAATGGAGTCAGCAGATCCGCGACCGGCTCTACGGGCCGGAGCGCAAGGCGGACCTCGACGGCGAGTACGTGGACTCGAGCGAGGGCTACGTCACCGGCGAGCTGGATTACCGCCGCGACCACTTTGCTGCCGCCGACCGGCCCCTCACCTTTGCCCTGGACAGCCTGAAGCCCGCCGTCTTTCGCGGTCTGATCGCCTTCGAGTACGTGCGCGGCATCGAGCGGGACATCCATGCCATGGACAAGCTGATGATGGCTAACAGCACGCCCAGTCGCCTCTGGTGGCTTGCGCCGCTGCTGGATGTGCTCGGCACCGAGACCAACTGGAACCGCAATGCCACCTGGCAACCCATGCGGCACTCCGACCTGGCCTTCCGCCGCGCCCTGTGCGGACCCAAGCCCTACTGCTTCCTAATGAACACCAACTTCGCGGACTTCGACCACGCGCGCGTCGAGAAGTACATGCAGCGTTCCCTGGCCTACGGCATGTTCCCCGGTTTCTTCAGCGCCGATGCCTCCACCGGCCACTACTTCACCCGACCCGAACTCTACAACCGCGACCGCGATCTCTTCCTCCGCTACGTCCCGCTCTGTCGGCGTGTTGCCGAGGCCGGTTGGCAGCCGGTCACCCTCGCCCGCGCTTCTACTCCCGACGTGTACCTCGAACGGTTCGGTAAGCGTTACCTGACCGTGTTCAACGATGCTGCTACCGCCCAGGACATCGAGCTGACCGCCACCTTCGCCGACCGTTCGCCCCGCGACCTGCTCGGTACCGAATGCGCGGTCGTGGACGGGCGCATACGCCTCCGTCTTCCCCCCGAAACCGTGGCCGTCCTCGACTTCGGGGAATAGCCCGACCGGCACCGACCCGCAAATCCCGCGACAGCATTTGGCTTTTCGCGGCTGGGAAGTAACTTCGCATGGTCGCGATGGAATCGTAGCGTTTCTTCCTCACTCGACCAGCGGCGCGGTGGCGCCACCCGCGAGGGACAGCATGGGCCGGACAAATCTCCCCTTCACCGCCTTGTTCGATACGTACCGCTACCGGATCGTCCGGGAGATTGCGTCCGGCGGCATGGGGACGATCTACGAGGCCCTGCAACTGGGGGCCAACGGATTCGCCAAACGGGTCGCCATCAAGACCCTGCTCCCTCGCCTGGCGGCCAACAAGCGCTTCATCGACATGTTCATCGACGAGGCCAAGCTGGTGGCGGACTTGGTCCACGAGAACATCATCCAGATCTACCACCTCAGCCAGACTTCCGAGGGCTGGCACATCGTGATGGAGTACGTCAACGGTCTGTCACTGCACGACTTCATCCGGGGGCACTCCATCATGCCCGAGCCGTTGCCCCCCAAGCTGGCAGTCTTCATCGCCAGCCGCATCGCCCGGGGCTTGGCCTACGCCCATGCCCGGACCAGCACCGACGGCGTGGCGCTGAACATCGTCCACCGCGATGTCTGCCCCAACAATGTGCTCATCACCACCGAAGGCCTGCCCAAACTCGGCGACTTCGGCATCGCCAAGGCGGCCAACACGGTCACCCCCGAGCGCGGCCTCATGGGCAAGCTCTACTACATGGCCCCCGAACAGGCACGCAAGGAAGCGGTCGATTTCCGGGCCGATATCTACTCCCTCGGCCTGGTGCTCTTCGAGATGCTGGCCATGCGTCCGGCCCGGCGCTTCGCCGACGAGGACGGGGAGGACATCCTGCATCTGGCCGAGGATGGCCGGCTCAATTGGGCGGCCCTGCCCCACGGCCTCGATCCCGAGTTGCGGGCCATTCTGGAGCGCATGCTGGCCTCCAACCCCCAGGACCGCTATTCCGACACCAACGAAGTGGGCTATGCCCTGGAATACTACATCTACCGGTCCGGCTACGGTCCCACGGTCGTCACCCTGGAGCAGTATCTGAGCAAGCACTTCGCGGCCCTGCTCGATCCCCGTCTGCTGGCCGCACGGGGACGGCACATGGCCCTGCTCGAACGTACCCAGCCCATCCCCACCCAGCCGCCCTCCACCAGCCCGGCTACGACCCAGAAATAGCTTGCCAGACTCCGACCATGTGGACTGATACGCTCTACGAACTGATCGCGCAGGCTTCGACCGACCTCCCGCCGGATGTGACGGACGCCCTGCGGTCCGCCCTGGCGGCGGAAACTCCCGGCTCCAATGCCGCCCAGGCCTTCGGCACGATCCTGGAGAACATCGCCCTGGCAAAGCGGAACCGTCTGCCGCTCTGCCAGGATACCGGGACTCTGCTCTTCGAGGTCTGGGCTCCCCCCGCCTTGCGCCCCGGCCCGTTCCGGGCCGCCGCCCTTGAAGCCATTGCCCGGACCACCGCCGATGGCGTCCTGCGGCGCAATTCCGTCGACAGCCTGACCGGCGAGAACGTGCCCTGCAACTCCGGTCCGGGCCATCCGGTCATCCACTGGCACGAGCACGAAACGGACGAGGTCCGGATCGCGCTCATGCTCAAAGGCGGAGGCTGCGAGAACGTCGGCATCCAGTACTCCCTTCCTGACAAGGAGCTCGGGGCCGGGCGCGATCTGGCGGGGGTGCGGCGCTGCCTGCTCGACGCCGTCCATCGCGCCCAAGGCAAGGGCTGCGCGCCCGGCATCCTGGGCGTTGCCATTGGCGGCGACCGCGCCACCGGCTACGTGGCCAGCAAGGAGCAGTTCCTCCGCCGCATCGGCGAGCGCAGCCCCCATCCCGAGCTGGCCGCCCTGGAGGAACAGGTGCTGGCCGAAGCCAACACCCTCGGCATCGGCCCCATGGGCTACGGCGGCAAGACCACGCTGCTGGATGTCTTCATCACCGCCCTGAACCGGGTTCCCGCCAGCTATTTCGTCAGCGTCTCCTACATGTGCTGGGCCTTCCGGCGCCGTACCGTGGTCGCCACCGTTGGCGGCGAAGCGCTGGCCTGGGAATAGGCTAGGGTTCGCGCCGGATACGGGAGACGAAGACGGCGTTGTCGCTGCCGTAGCGCTCGCAGACCGTGCAGTCGGTGGGCTTCGGCGGATTGGTCTGCATCCATTCGCTGACCACGACCCAGGCCTTGTTCCCGGAAACCGGGGTGGTGCCGAAGTTGCCCAGCCGCGCCCCGCGTTCGGGCACCACGACCCGTTCCGTGCTGCGGATCACGCAGAGCCGTTCGGGGTCCACTTCGGCCATGAACAGCGGCGCGCGGTGGCGGAAGACATGGTCGTTGTTCGCCCCGCGCCGGGTGTAGACCAGGCAGAGCGCGTCGGCAAAGGTCAGCCAGTGCTGCTGGGTATTGTAATTGCCCAGTTCCTCGCCGTCGTCGAAGGTCCAGGGCTGCACGGGGCCGAAGTGGAGTCCGTCGTCGCTAGTCGCGACATAGCCGCGCACATCGTTGCGCAGCGTCAGGAAGAACCGCCCGCCGAACTGGGCCAGGGAGGGTTCGCAGAGGCCGCGCGGCACCTCGACGGTCAGTTCGTTGCCGTGCTCCACATAGGAGAGCATCGCGCCGTCGAACCGGCACCGGACCACGACCACCCCCGCGCAGGTGTGCCAGGAATCCGCCGCCGACTGGGGCGACCGCCGGTACAGGGGCAGCAGAATGTCGCCGTCGGGCAGATCCACCCGCTGCACGCAGCCTGCGCCGGAGGAGTAGAACCAATCCGGCACGTCCAGTTCCCGCCAGGGCTGCCAGACCTGGTTGGCGGCATCGTAGACCGCGTAGGCGGGACGGCGGGGATAGCCCGTGCCGACCAACTCGTCGTCCTTGTACAGGGGCGTATGGCCGGTGCCCAGCAAGGTGCCCGACGCCGCGTGCCATTGGGGCCAGAAATCGGAGACGTAGAAGTAGGAGCCATCCTCCCGGTAGCGCGGCGCAAAGGCCGCCTGTTCCACCGGTTCGCTCCAGGTCCTGCCCCCATCCTCCGAGTGGCACGAATGGATGGCGTAGAAGATGTCGCTGCCCGTCAGACGCAGCTTCTGGGTGGTCATGACCACCCCGTCGGGGGGGAGCAGGCCCGCCCGGGTTTGCACCCAGCAGGTTTGGCGGTCGTAGCCGCTGCGCACAATCTGGACATCGGTCGAGTAGGTTGCCATGACACTCTCCGGAGAGGAAGGGATCACGCCCAGCCCAAATGGTCGCGGTGGGCGGCGAGCAGGTCGTCCGCGAGGCGGCGGGCCACAGCCACCGATCCCACGGCACCATCCAGGAGCAGGGCCTGGACAAACTGGTTGCGGTCCTGGTTGAGGGCGGCATCCACCGTGGTTTCGACCCACTGGCAGCGGGTGGCCAGGGTCCCGGCGATCCCGGCGGACAAGGGAGGCTGCAGGATGGGCCGCAGACCGGCACCATCGGCGATGCAGGGGCACTCGACCACCGCCTCGGTCGGGAGATTCGGAATCTGCCCCTGATTGGGCAGATTGGCCGAAAACACGTGGCCCGTATCCTGGCGGATGCACTCGATGATCTCCGTCACCTGCTCGTGTTCGCCACCGATCCCGGCCAGATAGGAATCGGGCAACGGCCCCCCGGCCAAGGCGGCCTCCCGCATCTCCGCGAAAACCCGGTCGCCGTGGGCGATGGTCCCCTCGAAACGGAAGGCATCCACCCCCAGGGTCTTGCCGTAGTACGAATTCCTGCCGCGGAAGAGGTGGGGGAAGAACTCCGTGATATGCCGGTCAAGCACGGCGGGAAATGCCCCGAACAGGTCGGTCAGTTCCCAGGTGAACGGGTGTTCGGACGCCGGATCGGCCAGCCGTTGGCGGGCGATCTCCCGCAGTCTCGGCATGAGGTCGGTGCCAGCGGCGCGCAATTCGGTGAACCACGTCAGATGGTTCAGCCCGACCGCCGTGTAGCGTAGCTCCTCGGGGGACACCCCGAGAATCCCAGCAAGCATGTTTCCCACATGGAACACCCCATGGCAGAGGCCCACCAAGGGGGCACCGGTGGCCTTGCGCACGGCCCGGCAAACCGGCGGCATGGGGTTGCCATAGTTGAAGAACAGGGCGGCGGGACAGAGCTCCACCACATCGCGGGCGATGGCCACCATGGCGGGAATCATCCGCAGAGCCCGCGAGGTGCCACCCGGCATCACACTGTCGCCAACCGGCTGGAAGATGTCGTACTGGCGCGGGATAAGGACATCCTTCTCCCACGCGCGTCGTCCCCCCACGCCGATCGCCGCTTGCAGGCGCAACGGCGACCCGCCCAAGGCCAGCATCTTGCGGGTCAGCTTCTCCGCGACCCCAAGCGCCGCCGGGTCGGTGTCCACGAGCGCCAGCTCGCCCTCCCAGCCCCGGCGGATCAGGTCCGCCACCAAGCCGCGGGTGAACATCGCGCTGCCCGCCCCGATGAGAACCACCTTTTCGACCATGGCCTACACCTCCGCAAACCGGTTGCTACTGCACGAACGTAGGCAGTGCCACCAGGACTGCAAG
>QKCY01000069.1 GCA_003245525.1 Victivallales bacterium
CCGCCACGAGTTCGTCCGCCGCCTGGAAATGCTGGGCAAGACAGCCGGTCACCCCCTCCCCAAGGGCGCGGGGTCCCATGTCCTTGCCCTCGCCAAGGAGTTCGCGGCGGACGGCGGCCAAGAACGGCTGGGCAAGATCGCCAAGCTCCACTTCCGCACCACCCGCCAAGCCCTCGGCCTGCCCGACGAGGACGCGGGATAGCGCTACGCCAACTCCCGTGCCCAGGGAATGGAATCCATGGCACCGGGCCGGGTGACGCTCAGCCCCGCCGCTTCGCTGGCATAGGCAAGCGCTTCGGCAGCCGTCTTTCCAGCCAGGTCGGCCGCCAGGAAGTAGCCGATGAAGGTGTCGCCCGCCGCCGTGGTATCCACGGGCTTGTGGGCCGAGGCGGGCTGGAAGGCCCGGAACATCACGCCGTCGCCGCCGAGAGTGAGGCAGAGCCGGGTCTGCGGGTATTTCGCCGCCAAGGCATCCAGGATGCGCTCCGGCTCCTTCTCGCCTGACAGCGCTTCCCCCTCATGCTCGTTCACCACCAGCAGGTCGAGAAGCTCAAGCGGGAAGTCCAGTACACCGGGGGCCATCGGGGCCGGGTTCAGGCAGACTCGCAAGCCGACCGCATGCCCCCGCCGGATCAGTTCGGCGGTGACATTGATCTCGTTCTGGAGAAGCAGCATGTCACCGGGCTGGAACGCCGAAAGTACGCGGACCACATGCTCGGAAGCGATTCGCTGGTTGGCCCCGCCGAAGAGGACGATGCTGTTCTGCCCACTCGCCTCCTCCACCTGGATGATCGCGTGCCCGCCCGGCTCGTCGTCAACTCGGATGAACTCCGTATGCACGCCGTCGGCGGCGAGACGTTCGCGTAGCCAGGCACTCTCGGGGCCTACCATGCCCGCGTGCCACACGGGCGCTCCGGCCCGGGCCAGCGCCACCGACTGGTTGGCTCCCTTCCCGCCGGGGAACCGGGCGTAGGAGCCGCTGCCCAAGGTCTCGCCGGGGCGCACGATATGGGGCACTCGGTAGACGTGGTCCACATTCAGGGAGCCGAAGTTCAGTACGCGCATAGCGCTTCCATCTCCCTTGCCTTGGAAAAGCCCGCAACCGCGCAACGGTTGCGGGCCTTCCGGCTAGTAGCGGTAGTGGTCCGGCTTGTAGGGACCTTCCACCGGCACGCCGAGGTACGAAGCCTGGCTGTCGCTCAGCTTGGTCAGCTTCGCCCCGAGCTTGGCGAGGTGCAGACGGGCCACTTCCTCGTCCAACTGCTTGCTCAGCCGGTAGACTCCCACCTTGCGGTCGGGATTGGCGGCGATATCGATCTGGGCCAGGGTCTGATTCGTGAAACTGTTCGACATCACGAAACTGGGATGGCCCGTGGCGCAGCCGAGGTTGACCAGACGCCCCTCGGCCAGCACGTAGATGCTATGCCCATCGGCAAACGTGTAGCGGTGTACCGGGCACTCGCTGCCCTTGATCTCCGTCTTCACCACACCGGGCCACTTCTCCAGCTTGGCCATCTGGATCTCGTTGTCGAAATGCCCGATGTTGCAGACCACGGCCTGGTCCTTCATCTTCGCCATGTGCTCGGCGGTGATGATGTCGCAGTTGCCGGTGGTGGTGACGTAGATGTCGGCAATGGGCAGGGCATCCTCGACCGTGCAGACCTGGTAACCAGCCATGCAGGCCTGGAGGGCGCAGATCGGATCGATCTCGCTGACCAACACCCGGGCGCGCTCGTTGTGCAGCGACTCGGCGGAACCCTTGCCCACATCGCCATAGCCGCAGATCATAGCCACCTTGCCGGAGATCAGCACGTCGAGGGCGCGCTTGATGCCGTCCACCAGGGAGTGGCGGCAACCATATACGTTGTCGAACTTGCTCTTGGTGACCGAGTCGTTGACGTTGATGGCCTGGAAGAGCAGCTCGCCGCGCTCCTCCATCTGGATCAACCGATGTACGCCGGTGGTGGTCTCCTCGGAGACACCGCGGACCTTGGCCGCCACCCGGCCCCAATGGCCGGGATCTTCGGCCAGGACACGCTTCAGCAGGTTGTTGATGACCTGCAGTTCATGCACTTCGGTGGGCTCGTCCAGGATGGCGGGGTTCTTCTCCGCCGCCAGGCCGCGATGGATCAGCAGCGTGGCATCGCCGCCGTCGTCCACAATCTGGTCGGGACCGGAACCATCCGGCCAGGTGAGGGCCTGGTAGGTGCAATCCCAGTACTCTTCCAGGGTCTCGCCCTTCCAGGCATAGACGGGAATGCCGGCGGCGGCGATGGCCGCAGCGGCATGGTCCTGGGTGGAGAAGATGTTGCAGGAGGCCCAGCGCACGTCGGCGCCGAGGGCCTTCAGGGTCTCGATCAGCACCGCCGTCTGCACGGTCATGTGGAGACTGCCCGTGATCTTCAGACCCGCCAAGGGCTGGGCCGGGCCGTACTTTTCGCGGGTAGCCATAAGCCCCGGCATCTCCTTCTCGGCGATGTCGAGTTCCTTGCGGCCAAACTCGCTCAGGGCGAGGTTGCGAACCCAGTAGGTGTCGGTTTTCTGGATCATCGTCGTGTTTCTCGCGGTTGTCGGCGCTAGGCCGTGAATTGATTGCGCAATGCCTGCCAGCGGCTCTCCGGGATGTCCGCTCCCATCACCTGGACCACCTCCGCCGCCACGCGCGCACCGAGTGCGCCACAGTCGGCCAGGGAACGGCCCGTGTGAAATCCGTACAGGAATCCCGTAGCCCAGAGATCGCCGGCACCGGTCGTGTCTACGGCGGAGACCAGACAAGCTTCCACCGCGACCCGTTCGGCACCACGCCGGATCAGGGCCCCGCGACGGCCGAGCTTGACCACGGCCACGTCGCACAGGGCCGCCAGGCGGTCCAGGGCTTCGTTCTCGTCCTTGCTGCCCACGAAGGCTGCGGCTTCGTCCTCGTTGGCGAAGACCATGTCCACCCATTGCCCCAGCAGGTCCGGGAGGATATCCGCGGCGGCCTGCACCACCTCGTAGGAGGCGAGATCGAGGCTGACCGTGCATCCCGCCGCCTTGGCGGTTTTCAGCAGATGCAGCATCAGCTCCCGGTTGAAAAGCATGTAGCCTTCGATATGGGCGTGACCGCACCCGGCGAAGTCGGCGACCGTGATCTCGCCGGGAGCCATGGTGGCCGCCGCCCCGAGATAGGTCCGCATGGTCCGTTCGGAATCGGGTGTCACCAGACTGACGCAGGTACCGGTGGCGACCGTGGGGTTGACCTTGAAGGCAACCCCGTCGATGCCTGCCGCCTCGGCGTTGCGCCGGTAGAGGGAACCCCGCTCGTCGTCGCCGACCTTGGCCAGCATCCGTCCCGGCAGGCCGAGATGGCCCAAACCGAGCACGGTATTGGCCGCCGAACCGCCGGGCACCAACGCCGCGTCCTGCGGGAGACGGGAGACCAGAGCTCCCATCTCCGTCTCGTCCACCAGGACCATGCCGCCCTTGCCGCCCGGCAAAGCGGCCACGGACTCCTCGGGAACTCGGGCCAGAACGTCGAGCAGCGCGGAGCCGATACCGATAATACGCGTCATGATCCCCGTCCTGTCGGTGCTAGAGCAACGCCGCCTTGAGCGCCGCCACCTTGTCGGTCTTCTCCCAGGGGAAGATATCGCGACCGAAGTGCCCGTAGGCCGCCGTCTGCTGGTAGCACCAGCCGGCAGCGCCAGGCGTCTTAAGCCCCAGGCTCTGGATGATGCCGGCCGGACGCAGGTCGAAGACATCGCCCTTCTCCAGCACGTCCTGGATGGCCTTCTCCGACACCTTGGCGGTGCCATAGGTGTCCACGTTCACGCTCAGGGGGCGGGCCACGCCGATGGCATAGGCCACCTGGACTTCGCACTTGTCGGCAAGCCCGGCCGCCACCACGTTCTTCGCGATGTAGCGGGACATGTACGCCGCGGAACGGTCCACCTTGCTGGGGTCCTTGCCCGAGAAGGCGCCGCCGCCGTGGCTACCGACACCGCCGTAGGTATCGACGATGATCTTGCGCCCGGTGAGACCGGTGTCGCCGTTGGGGCCACCCACCACGAAACGTCCGGTGGGATTGCAGTAGTATACGATATCGTCGTGGAGGAACTTCTCCGGCACCACTTCCTGGACGACCTGCTTCACCAGGACGCGGAGTTGCTCGTCCTTCATCGCGGGAGTGTGCTGATGGGAGACCACCACCGTCTCCAGGCGCACGGGAACTCCGTTCTCGTAGAGGAAGGAGACCTGGCTCTTCGAGTCGGGGCGCAGGAAACTGTAGGCTTCAGGCTGGGTATGGCGCAGTTCGGCCAAACGGCCGACAATGCGGTGCGCGTACAGGATCGGGGCAGGCATCAGTTCGGGAGTCTCGTTGGAGGCGTAGCCGAACATCATGCCCTGGTCGCCGGCGCCCTGCTCCAGGAACGCACCCATGCCCTCGGTGACGCCCTGCGAGATGTCGGGCGACTGGGGATGCAGGGCCAGGAACACCTTGCAGCTGCTCGCGGAGAAGCCGATGTCGTCGGAGACGTAGCCGATGTCGGCCACGGCCTTCCGGGCAACCGCTTCCCAGTTCACGCTGGCCCGCGTCGTGATCTCGCCGGAGAGCACGATCAGATCGGTCGTGGTCAACGTCTCGCACGCCACTCGGCTATCGGGGTCCTGAGCTAGGCACGCATCCAGAATCGCGTCCGAGACCTGGTCAGATACCTTGTCGGGATGCCCTTCCGAAACGGATTCGGAAGTGAACACGTGCTTGCTGTTGATTTTGCTCATTTCAGCCAGTTCCCTGTGTGTGTGTTGGGCTGGTGAGGCTGGGGTCGTTCCTCGGATTCCTGCGAAAGCACAAAATGTACCGGTGACACCAGCCGAATCAAGCCTTACGGTTGGTTTCCTTCCACCCGGAGGAAACGCCTGAAATTCTCCGCGACCTGGTCGGCCAGGGCCGAGACCGGGCTCTCCCGCAGTTCTGCGAGCTCCGCCAACACCAGGGCCACGTCCGCGGGTGCCGACTGCCTTCCCCGGCAGCCCCAGGGGGGCAGATCCGGGGCATCCGTTTCCACCAGCAGCCGGTCGGAAGGCACATAGCGGGCGGCATCCCGGGCCCGGCGCGCGTTCGGATAGGTGAGCGGGCCAGCGAAGGAGACCAGCAACCCGGCGTCCAGGACCTCGCGGGCCAGCTCGCGGCTGCCCGTGAAGTTGTGGCAGACCCCACGCACCGGTTGCCCGGCTTCCCGCACAATAGCGAAGAACTCCCGCCAGGACCGCCGGTTGTGGCAGAGCACGGGGTAGTCTCCCGCCAGAGCCACGGCAAGTTGGCTGCGGAAGAGTTCCTCCTGCTCCGCCTGCCCCTCGCGACCGTACTGGAAGTCCAGGCCGATCTCGCCCACTGCCAAGAGGCGCGGGTTCGCCGCCAACGCCCCCGCCAGTTGTGCGGGAAACGTCGCACGATCCCAGCCGTCGCGGTAGAGCGGATGCATGCCCACGGCGCCCCAGACACCGGGCAGACCCGCCAACCGACCGATTCGCTCCCACTCCGTCAACCGGGCGGACACAGCCAGCAGGCTCCGGCCCCCGGCTGCCTCGAACTCGGCCACGGCTGCCTCGGCGCGGTCGCCAAACCGCTCGTCCGCCAGATGCACGTGACTGTCGTAGAGCTGCACCGCCGCCACGTCCGACCCTTCCGGGACCGTCCGGCCACCTACTCCATCTTGATGTCGATATCGACCTCGTCGAGGATCGTCTTCTCGCTCTTCGCCATCTGCTTCGGCATCTTGAAGGTTGGCAGATACCGGTAATAGACCTGCAGACTGAGCGCGCAGAGGCAGGTGGAGTACCATTTGTCGTACTCGGGACGGTCCCATTTCCCGCCCGGGCCATCCCAGTAGCCGGAGCCCTTGCCGTCGGAGGTATCGGGACCGGGCTTCTGGCTCGACACGAACTGCTGCTTCATCTGCTTGTTCCACTGGTCCCAGGTGGTCCGCCCGACGTGGAACATGGCCTGCGTCTCGTAGTACCAGTTGTAGACCGGATTGTTGTGGGCGGCATAAGCCTTGGTCTTGTCCCAGACCACCGAGTCGTGCTCCTTGATCCACTTCACTCCGGCCTTGGCTTCCCGGCAATCGCCCTCGCCGATCAGCTGGAGGCACAGCGTTCCCGCCCCCTGCATACCGGCGCTGCCGCCTCCCGGCGAGGCATAGCCGAAGGTACCGTTCTTGAAGTTCACATCGGTCAGGAAACTCTTCGCCCTCTCGATGGCCTTCGGCACGCCCTCGTTCTCGGTGCCCGCCACGAAACCCGCCTTCAGCGCCTGCACTTGCCAGCCGGTGACCGACAGGTCCCAACGAGCCCCCTTCTTGTAGTTGTAGTCGAAGCCGCCGCAGGGTTGCTGACCGCGGACGATGAAACCCAGTCCCTTTTCCATCGCCGGCTTCACGTAGGGCAGCTTGGTCACGCCGTAGGCCTCGGCCAGCGCATAGGTGGCGATGCCGTTGGTGTAGGCCCGCTTCAACCCTTCGGGGCGGTTGTCGGGGATGCTCATCATGCGGTCGCTCAGGTACTTGATCGCCTTTTGGACGGTCGCCCCGAACTCCTCGGAACCCGGGGTTTCGCCATGGGCCAGAAAGGTCAGCAGCGCCAAGCCGCACATGGCTTCGGGCTCCGACTTCGACCACGACCCATTCGCGTTCTGGGTGACCTTGAGCCAGCGCAACGCCCGCAACACCGCCGTCTCGGTCACCTTGTCGCCGCCCATTTTCTGCCGGGCCGCAGCGCGACCCGCATCGGTCCGTCCGCCGTAGAGGGCGGAAAGCTTCAGCGGCGTGTCGCTGGCCTTGATGTCCAGCACTTCGCTGAAATCCATATTGTTATTCGTCGACGCCAGCATGTCGTCGTTGAAGTCCTCGGTCGCGAGATTCATCTCCTCTTGGGGGATGTCGGGCTTCTCGACCGTGGGAACCACCTCCTCGACGATCTCCTCGACCTCTTCCAGTTCCTCCAGCTTCTTCTCGTCCAGTTCCTTGACCTTCAGCTCCTCCATCTGCACTTCGAGCCCCGCCTGGTCCGGCTTGGCCTTCCCGCCGGTGAAGAACATCGCCGCCGAAACGACCAGCACGATGTGGAACAGCAGCGAAATGACCGGCCCGACCCATGCCTCAATGCGCTGTCGGCGACGATAGTTCGCCAGGATGGCGTCCAAGTCCAAGGACGCCTCCTGCGGCACGGGTTCGTATTCTTCACTAACCATATCGGGGAATCTCCCGCTAGTCGTCCAGCGTCACCACGTTCAGTTGCGTCAAGCCGATAGACCGACAGAGGTCGAGGACCTCCACCAGATTGCTCGTGTGGGCCTTGGTGCTTGTCTTGATCATCACGGTCAGTTCTTCCGGACTGTCCTTCACCCTCGGTTCGAGCATCTCGACGATGCGGTCCGTGGTCATGGTGCGCCCCTGCAACTGCACCTTGTCGGCTAGAACGGTGATCTCGATGGGGCGCGGCGGATCCTCCTGCTGCTTCTGCGCCACGTTGGGCGTGGGCAGGTTCACCGCCAGGTGAGCCTCCGAGACCTCGTCCTTCTGGGTCACAATAAAGTAGATCAGCAGCAGGAAGACCACGTCGATCATCGACGACATGGGCACTTCCGCCTGCTCCTGGACCCGTTTGCGTTTTCCTGCCATGATTCGTCTCCGCCTGCCCGCAGGGCGTCGGATGAAAACTACTTGCCTTCGGCCTCGGCCGCCAGACTGACCCGGTAGAGGCCCGACTTGCCGACCACGTCCATCACCTTGCTGACATCCCGGTAGATCGTCCTGCCATCGCTGCGCAGGAGGATGGGCACCGAATTGCCCCCCTTCTCGCGGGTCGCGGTCAGGATGTTCTGCAGGGCCTTGGGACTCATCGGCTGGAGGGCGATGTTCGCGCTGCCATCCACCTCGATGTTGATCGTGATGGTCCGCGGGTCCTTCTGCTCCACCGGCGGCACGTGCTTGGCCTGGGCGAGCATGATCGACTCGTCGATGATGTCCTTCTCGACCGAAGCGGTGACGACGAAGAAAATGATCAGCAGGAAGACCACGTCGATCAACGACGCGATCGGCGTCTGCATTTCCTCTTGGTTACGGCGCTTCATACTCGGGTACTCCCTGGCTGCAAGCCCTGCCTACTCGTCGTCCTCGACCTCGGCGTTGCGCAGAACCTTGATCAGGTCCAGCACCGTCGCTTCGCTCTCGAGGATCAGCCGCGTGGCATAGTTGCGGATCAGGGTGAAGGACAGGAGGGCCGGCACCGAGATGAGCAGGCCGACGCAGGTCGTCCACAGGGCGGTGGAGATGTTCTGGGCCAGCATCTGGGCCTTCGCGGCGCCCTGGGCGCCCTGGCCGAGCGTGGCGAAGGCGAACACCATACCGATCACCGTTCCCATCAGGCCGAGCATCGGCGCAATCTGGCCGCAGAGGTTCAGGTAGCTGACCCGCTGCATCAACTGCTCGCTCTCCAGTTCGGCGGCGGAACCGACGGACTCCTGGATCACTTCGTAGCCCTCGGAGATGTTGCCGAAACCGGCCAGCAGAATCCGGCTGACCGGACCCGGGTTGGCTTCACAGGTATCGAGCGCCGCCTGCAGGTCGCCTTCGGAAAGGGCCACGCGCACGCCCTCGACCACGTCGCCGGGCAGCAGCTTGTCGCGCCGGATCTTGATCAGACCATCGATGATGAACCACATGGTGGCGAAGGAGGTCGCGGCAATCATGACCCAGACCAGCAAGTTGACGAAACTGCCGCCGTAGACCACACCCCAGAACGTCGGTCCACCGGACGCGCCCGCCGCAGCGGCCTGCTCGGCAACCGGTGCCGCCGCTTCCTGGGCATCCTGGGCCAGCAGCATCGCCTGCCCAAGAACCAGGGAACCCACCGCTGCCACCTTCAGATACCCGTGTTTCACTGTCTGCATCATGATCGCCAATCCTTCTACTCAGAGGTTCGCGGCAGCCCGAGCACTACTCGGCCTTGACGAACAATTGCCATTTCGGGTCACCCAGCTTCCGCATCAAAGCTACCACCTGCTTCCGGGCCTCATCCCGGTACGGAACCACATCCTTGCTCTCGTCGTCGAAGAGCAGCAAGGTCTTAAGGTATTCTAGCACGGCTTCCTTGGATTTTCCCTCCTTGGCAAGAATCTCGCCGCGGGCGTTGAAGGCCATCGCGGCATCCGCCTTGCGGGAGGAGCGGACCATGGCATCAAGGTCGCCACTGACCTCCGACGCCTTGCCTTGGGCGATCATCGCCTGGACCCGGCCCCGGACCAGATTGTCGCGGTAGCTGCCGGGGAAGCGCATTCCCATGGCGAAGGCTTCGGCGGCCTTCACCGGATCGTTCTTCGCCAGGTAGGCTTCGCCTTGCAGGCAGGCGATCTTGTCGCCCCAGCCCAGGATGCCATAGGCCGCAAGGGTCTGCCCGGCGTACTGGATGACCTTGTCGTACTCCTTGGCTTCCAGCAACTTATCCAGGGCCTGCACCTGTTCCGGCTCCGGGACAAAGGCCGCCTTGAACTGCCCGCCCTTCAGGCGGACCGTGCGGTTGTTGGCATCGACGAACTCGATCCCCGTGCCCTCGTAGACCTTGATACTCTTCACCTGCATCGGGGCACCGTTGATGGGCACGACAACCGGCGTCTTGGGCGCGGCGGCGGCAACGGCAGCGGCCAGCAGACCACAGAGCCCGATCAGGAGTTGCTGTCTTTTCATGGCTGGTTCCTTACTTGCGCTCGGGGAAAATCCGTCCTGGGTGCGCCCGGAATCGGGCTATTTGCCAAACTCCGCTGGCGGAAGGTTCTTCATCTCGGTCGCGAACTGGCCCTGGGGAAAGCGTTGCTGGTACTCCTTGACCATCTTGTCGCGCTCCTCCGTGCGTCCCAGCCGGGCGTAGGCCCGGGCCGCCGCCACGAAGGACTTCTCAATCCAGGGCAGATTGCCCGCCACCTGGGGATCGGACAGGTCGATGACCAGCCGCAGCCGGTTCACGCCCTGGTTCACCAGTTTCTCGTCCTTGGTGGACACCCACATATCGCCCAGGCAGTAGTCGGCCCGGTTCTTCAGCACCATGTCGGTGGAGAACGAGATCTCGTTCAGATCCTGCTTGGCCCCCTCCAGATCCGGCGGAACGAGATTGCGCCGCGCCTCGGCAGTGGCGAACTTGATCTCGTAGAAGTAGCCGGTCCGGGGATTCTCCTTCAGGAGGGTGTCCATGTACTTCAGGCACGGCTCGTACTGCTTGGTGCGCAGGGCCGCGAGACCGGCCCGGAAGAGCGAGGTGGACCGAATCCGGCGCGCCTCCTCGTAGTCGGCGTGGTTCTTCGCCTCGCTGCGGGCCACCAGCTCGCGGCAAGCCTTGAGAGCGGTGTTGCTCTCGCCCGCTTCCAGCATGGCCCGGCCGATGTACTGGAGGTTCGTCAGGCTGACGCTGCCGGGATCGGCCAGCAACCGCTCGAAGGAAGCGTTGGCCTCGGCGTGTTTGCCGGTCTCGAACTGGGCCCGGGCCAAATTGAAGAGCGCACCCTTCCCGGCCTCGGAGTTGGGATACTCCTTCGCCAGCCGCCCCAGGGCCGCTTCGGCTTTGCCGTAGTCCTCCAGTTCCAGATACGTGGTACCGACCTTGGCCAGAGCCTGGGCCATGTTTTCCGGATCGATTCCCGAGGACTTCATCAGCGCCTCGAAGGCATCGATCGCCTTCTGCTTCCATTCCCGGAACTTCGCCTGGACCGGAGCCAATGCCGCCTCGCTGGACTTAACGGCCTCGGTCGTGGCGGCCAGTTGGGCCTTGGCGCCGGCGAGCAGGTCGCCAATCACGGCCTGTTCCTGCACGATGAGTTCGATCCGCGCATCGCGCACAGCGCGGTAGGCGTCGGCAGCCCCCTGCCCCAACGTTTTCAGTTCCGCCGTCTGGGCAACGCGCTGGTCGACGGGGAGGTCCAACACCGCGGTCAGACGCTCGCCAAAGGGCTTGGCCTTGGCCAGTGCCGCCAGGCGGGCATCCAGCCACTTGCTCCGGGCCACACTCCGATTGGCCTCGCGGCGCAGCCGGTTGGCCTCCGTCACCGTCGTGGCGCACTCCGTGGCCGAAGCCGCGGCAGCGGCAACCGCCTCCTGCGCGGCCTTGTCCAGTTCCTCGCGGCGGCCATAGGCCTCGGCCAGTTGGTCCTGGGCAGCCTTCAGGGCGGCAGTCGCCTCGTCGCGTTCCTTGGTCAGGCGCGTCTTCTCGGCCGCGTCCATGGCTGCCTCCACGTCGTCGCGGAGTACCGTGGCACGCTCCTCGAAGGCCCGCTGCTTGGTTTCCAGCTCGCCGATCAGCGCCTCGTTCTTGGCCTGGGCGGCCTGCTTCGCGGCGGCGGCTTCCTGAACTCCCCGGTCGCGGTCGCCGACGGCTACGGCCCCGGTCTGAAGCAGGGCACCAAACGCCGCCAGCTTCGCCACGTTGTCGCCCCCGGGCATGGTCCCACGGGCGGCAGGCGGCAATTGGTCGCGCAAAGCGGTGATCTCCTTCACGAGGCCCGCCATCCGCTCGTCCAGATCCCGCCGGTCTCCGGCCGCCTCCTCGCTAGCCTGCGCGAGGGTAGCGAGCTCGCCTGCGGCATTGTCCTTCGCCTGCTTCTCCTTGACGGCCAGCATCCGGTCCACCTCGGTCTGGAGGTTGGCCAGGGCCTTCTCCCGCAGTTCGGGGGCCAGCTTCTCGGGGTCTTCCCCAGCCGTCACGGCATCCCGCTTGGCCGCTTCCCGGAAGTCGAGCTCGAAGCCCGTGTACTCCCGTTCGGTCGCGGCAAACTCATTGCCCGCCTCGTCGCTCTGCTTGGCGAGGCTCGTCAATTGGCTTTCGTAGCCCTGGATTTCGTCCTTGCAGGTCGCGATGCCCTTGGTGTTCTCCCGCAGGGTGTCCTGCAGTTTCGTCAACTCGGGGCGCAACTGCTCGGCGGTGAGGTCGTAGGCATAGCCGATATCGAGCGCCGAAGCCTCGCGCAACTTCTTGGCGGTCTTGGAGCTAGAGTCAAACCCCCGGTCACTGCCGGGAGTGAGCCACGAAATGAGATCCTGGAACTGGGCCACGGACTCCTCGGGCTGGTTGCCCAGCATCATGCACTCGGCACCCCGGAACTTGGCCTGCAGGCGCTGGTCGGCGTACTTCGCTCCCAGGTCGTCTTCCTCGGCATAGCGCAGGAATGCCTCGGCGGCTTCCTTCCGCTGGTTGGTCTCGTAGAAGCACCAGGCCAGATTGTAGAGGGCGGTGGGAGCGTACTCGCTGGTCCCGTACTGGTCGACCACGCGCTGGAACTTCGGGATGGCGTTCGACATGGCCACACGGGCCTGGGTTTTCAGTTCCTCCTGTTGCTCGCCCCCCTTGGCGTCCTTGGCCGCGCGGGCCAGGGCCAGGGCCTGCCCGTAGGAATGGTCGGCAATCGCGTAAGCCACCATCGGTGCCCGCGAATGAAGCGGGGCAATCTGTACGAACCACTCCCACACAGAGGCAGCCCGGTCTTCGAGCGCCGCCTTGCGGTCTGCGGCGGTCTCCTTCTTCGCGGCCTCCATCAGCGAGGCCCCGAGCTGAAGCACGCAGAGCGCCGTGGTCTCGTCCTTGGGCAGCATCTCGACCAGATAGGAGGCCAGGGCCTCCGCCTCGACGAAGTAGCCCTCGCGCCCCATGGCGACCACCAGCGGCGACACCACGGTCGGCAGCTTCTTGCTGCGTCGGCCCACCTGGGCGGCCTTCAGCAGGACCGGGATGGCATCGGCGTACTGCTTGCGCTGGAAAAGCGCCAAGCCCTGTTCGAGCTGGAGCTTCAACTGGGCGTCGACGTTCTCCTCGGCCAGTTCGATCTTCTCGCCGAAGAATTGCTCGGAGTTGGCCGAGCATTTGGCGTGCTGGGCCAGGGCCGGGCTCTGGAAACGGCTGTCGCCGAATTCGGCGGCCACCTTTTCGAAGCACTTGGCGGCTGCTTGGAGCAGGGGTTGGGCCTTGTCGTCCTTCTTCTGGAAGTGCATGAGCATCGCCTGCCCGCGGTAGGCCTGGCCCTGATAGAAGAGCGCGCCAGCCAGCAGTTCGTCGCCGCCGCCCTGGGAGTTGGTCATGTCTTCCAGGAACTCGGCCGAACTCTTCAGGGTGGATACCGCCTCGATGAAATTGCGGATCTTCGGCAGTTCCGCAGCCCGCTTCTTGTCGTCCAGGGACTTGTCGGTGAGCACGGCGTTCAGCCGCCCGCCGCCGAGGAGCACCTGGGCCCGGGCCATCTCGATATAGGCGAGGGCGCCGACACCGTCGCGGATGAACGCCAACTGGGTCAGGCCAGCCAGAGCCTTCTGCACGTTGTTGGTATCGACCGGCTTCTGCTGGTCGAGCTTGGCCTCTTCGGCATCGAGGATGGTGCGCAACTGCATGAAGGCCACGCCGCGCTCGTCCGCCGCGCCCTTGATCTCGCCGAGCAACCCCACTACCCGCTGGGCTTCCTTGAGGTTGCCGAGCTTCTCCAGGACGGACTTGTACATCGCGACATGGTGGCGGAATTCGGCCACGGCCCGCTCGTCTTTGCCGTCGGGCAACCGCTTCTCCACGACGCCCTGCTGGAAGTACTTGGCGTAGGCGTCGCCCGCCTCCTTGTACTTGCCCAGGCGGAAGCAGGACTCGCCGACCAGCAGCATGGCGTCCGGATAGAAGGGGCTGTTCTTGCCCACTTGGGCAATGGCCGCTTCGGCATCCTTGGACTTGCGGGCGGCGAAGCAAGTGCGGGCCTTGGCCACCAGGATCTGGTCCCGATCCTGGGGATAGAGCTGAAGCATCCTCTCGACCTGCAGGAGCGAGTAGTCGTAGAGTTCCCGCGCGTTGAGCTCGTCCAGCAGGCGCAGGTCGTAATCCAGCGGTTCGGCGGCCCGCAGACCGCCCAGCGTGGCCAGAGCCAACACCAGGGCAAGCAACTTGAAACAGGAGCGAATGGTTGCGAGACGGATCATGCCGCTATCCTCTCACTGGGGGAAGGCTGGGGAATCGCAGCCATTCGGCTTCCGACCACGAACGCACCCCACAACGGACCGGGAACTGGGAATTCGACCAAGGAAGGATGGTCGGGGCGAGAGGATTCGAACCTCCGACTTCTGCGTCCCGAACGCAGCGCTCTAACCAGACTGAGCCACGCCCCGATGTTGAGTTTGCCGAAATCCGTATCATGGAGCTTTCGCGCAACTGCCGGTGGACTCCCGGACAGGGTGCTTACTATACCTCCGACCTGGCAGGGAGCAAACTGGGTTCCCTGCCTACAGTCAGCAAAAAACGCTCTTTTTGGCCCCGCCAGGCCAGGATCGGTGACGGGCGGGGCCATTTTCGCCGTGGGCCGCCGGAGCCCGGGGGCCCGGATCAGCCGCTACCGAGCTTGTCGATCAGCTTGATCAGCGGGAGGAACAGGGCGATAACGATACCGCCGACGATCACGGCGAGGACGACGATCATGATCGGTTCGAGCAAGCTGGTCAAGGCTTCCACCGCGCGGTCCACCTCTTCCTCGTACACGTCCGCGATACGGTTCAGCATCTCCGGCAAAGCACCGGTCTCCTCACCCACCTCGATCATGGACACCACCATGCCGGGGAACACGCCCGAGGCATCGAGGGGCTTGGTCATGCCCTCGCCTTCCTTCACCGCATCGTGAACATCCTGGATGGCGCGGGAAATGATGGCGTTGCCAGCCGTGTCGCGGACGATCTGCAACGCTTGCAGGACGGCGACGCCGGACTGCATGAGCGTGCCGAGCGTCCGGCAGAAGCGGGCGACCGATGCTCGGACCGCCAGGCTGTTGAATGGTGGCACGGTAATCGCCAACCAGTCGAAGGCGAAGGAGCCCGGTCCGGTCGATTTCAGGGCCTTGATGGCGACAATGAAACCGACGATACCGCCAATCAGGATGAGCACGTGCTCCTGCATGAAGGTACTCATGGTGATGACCATGTTGGTCAGGGCGGGCAGAGGTTCGCCGGGAAGCATTTCATCGAACATCTTGGCGAACTTCGGCACGATGAACACCATCAGGGCGGCCGTGATACCGCCGGCCACGGTCAACACGATGACCGGGTACACCATGGCCGATTTGACCTTGCCCATGATGCGGGCGGCCTTTTCCATGAATTCGGCCAGACGGTTGAGCACGGTTTCGAGGGCACCGGACGCCTCGCCGGCCTTCACCATGTTGACGTAGAGGTGGTTGAAGGACTTCGGATGGGCCGAGAGCGCTTCCGAGAAGGTGGTACCGCCTTCGACCGAGTCGGCAACCAACCCCAGCACCTTCTTCAGCGGGGGGTTCGACTTGGCCTGGCGTTCGAGGGTGCGAAGAGCGCGGACCAGCGGCAGACCGGCATCCAGCAGGGTCGCGAGCTGGCGCGTCATGGTGGTCAGGTCCTTGCGCCGGATCTTTGGCGAGCCCAGCAGGCCGCCACCCGCGCCGACCGCGCCGCCTCCGGGCTTGCCACCCGCCTTGCCGCCTGCGGCGCGCCCCGCCCCCTTCACGGGGGTCACATTGATGGGGTACAGGCCCCGCTGGCGGAGTAGATTCCCAGCCTCCTGCTCGTTCTCCGCCTCAATGCGGTCCTTGACCTCCTTCCCGCTCGCATCCATCGCCGTGAACTGAAACTTTGCCATGCTTGGCCTCCTGCGCGACGTCCGGCTGTCCGGACGGCGTTAGTTGCGTTCCCGATCCTGCTTCATCTTCTGCACCATGCCCTCGGGGTCCTTGCACTTGGTGATCAAGTCCCCATAGCCGATCTTGCCTTCCTTGTAGAGGTTCAGCAGATGGCTATCCAAGGTGTTCATGCCGTACTTGGCACCGGTCTGGATATCCGAGGTGATGCGGTAGGTCTTGCCGTCGCGGATGAGCGCCTGGATCGAAGGAGTGGTGATCATGATCTCGAAGGCGGCGACGCGGCCCGGCTTGTCGGCGCGCTTCAGCAGCACCTGGGAGATCACGCAGATCAGCGAGGCGGCCAACTGGGTGCGCACCTGCTCCTGCTGGTCGGTGGGGAAGGCGTCCACCACGCGGTCGACGGTTTCGGCGGCACCGGTGGTGTGCAGGGTGCCGAACACCAAGTGGCCGGTTTCGGCAGCGGTGATGGCCGCACCGATGGTTTCCAAGTCGCGCATTTCACCGACGAGGATGCAGTCGGGGTCCTGGCGCAGGGCGCGGCGCAGGGCGTCACCGAAGGACGGCACGTCCACCCCCACTTCGCGCTGGGTGATCACGCTGTGCCGGTGAGTATGGTAGAACTCGATAGGGTCCTCGATGGTGATGATGTGGTCGGTCTTCTCCTGGTTGACCACATCGATCATCGAGGCGAGCGTGGTGGACTTGCCCGAACCGGTCGGGCCGGTGACCAGCACCAGGCCGCGGGGTCGGAAGAGGATGTCCTTGACGGCGGCGGGCAAGCCGATCTGCTCCAGGGTGAGCAGAGCGTTGGAGATCGTCCGCAACACCATGCCGATGTTGCCCTTCTGGCGGAAGGCGCTGACGCGGAAGCGGGCCTTGTCGCCAAAGGCGAACCCGAAGTCGACGGTCCCGTCGGTATGGAGCCGCTGCTGGTTGCCTTCCGAGGTGATCGCCTTCATCAGGTACTCGGTGTCCTCCGGGGTGAGGCATTCGGTGTCCAGCGGGGTCATTTCCCCGTGGATACGGAGCACCGGCGGGGAGGAAACCGGAAGATGCAGGTCGCTGGCACCCTCGTCCAGCACCAGTTGCAGCAGATCGGCCATTTCGAAACGCGGCATTCGACAGACTCCTCGAAGAGGACGGCCCGGACCGGGCCTACTCCATAGTGTAGGTAAGCACTTCCTCGACCGTGGTGACGCCCTGCAGAATGAGCTGGATGCCGCACTGGCGCAGGGTCTTCATCCCTTCGCGCATGGCTTGGTCGCGCAGAATCAGAGTCGGTTTGCGGTCGTTGATCAGCCGTTGGATGGGCGACGACAGCTTGAGCAACTCGAAGATACCGATTCGGCCCTTGTAGCCGGCCTGGTTGCAGATGTCGCAGCCGCGGCCATGGCAGAACTTGGCCCCGGCGACTTCGGCGCGGGTGTGACCGATCGCCTGCAGTTCGCCGTCGCTCGGCTCGTACTGCTCCTTGCAGTTGGTGCAGATCCGGCGGATGAGCCGCTGGGCCAGCACGCCGACCAGGGTCGAACTGATGAGGAAGGGCTCGATGCCCATATCGATCAGACGGGTCACGGCACCGGCCGCATCGTTGGTATGCAGGGTGCTGAGCACCAAGTGGCCGGTGAGGGAGGCCTGGATGGCCATGCCGGCGGTCTCCACGTCGCGGATCTCACCCACCATGATCCGGTCGGGGTCCTGGCGGAGGAAGGCGCGGAGCGCGTTGGCGAAGGTCATGTTCACCGCTTCGCGCACCTGCACCTGCATGATGCCTTCGAGGTCGTACTCCACCGGGTCCTCGGCGGTGAGGAGCTTGTCGTCGATGGAGTTGATCTCCTTCAGGCCGGAGTAGAGGGTGGTGGTCTTGCCCGAACCGGTCGGGCCGGTGACCAGGAAGATGCCGTTCGGCCGGTGGATGATCTGGCGCACGTCGTGAACCATTCCCTTGGGCATGCCCAAGGCGTCGAGGTCCAGGTTCACGACGCTACGGTCGAGCACGCGGAGCACCACCGACTCGCCGTACTGCGTGGGCAGGGAGGAGACGCGCAAGTCGACCGGCCGCTTGTTGATGCGCAGCTCGATACGGCCGTCCTGGGGGAGGCGGCGCTCGGCGATGTTCAGACCGCTCATAACCTTGATACGGCTGATGACCGGCACGGCCAGGCTCACCGGCGGCGGGGTCATCTCGTAGAGCGCACCGTCGATGCGGTAGCGGATGCGGAACTCGTCGGCGAACGGCTCGAAGTGGATGTCGCTCGCCTGGTCCTTGATGGCCTGGTTGAGGATGATCTGGACGAAGCGGATGATGGGGCGTTGCTGGGCCAGTTCGGCCAGGTTCTCGGCATCGTCCAGGTCGATCTTGTCGGCGTCGATGCGGGCGTCCTGCAACTCGCTCAGAATGTCGGCCATGTTGCCGCTGCCCTCGGGATAGAAGAAGTCGAGGGCGTCGTCGATCTGACCGGGGCGACCGACGAAGATGCGGCATTCCTTGCCGACCACGAAGTTCAGCTCGTCCACCATGCGGTAGTTCATCGGATCGGCCGCCGCCACCCACAGGGTGTCGAACTCCTCGTGGAAGGGGATGATCCGGTAGCTGCGGGCGGTATCGGGGGTGAGGCTGTGGACGAGTTCCTCGGGGATTTCGCCCTGGCGGATGTCCACCAGCTCGGTGCCGAGGTTGTCGGCGATCAACTGGAGGAGCTCATCCTCCTTCACGATCTCGTAGTTGTAGAGCACCGTGGTGAAGTCGCGTCCGGTGCGCTGGTGCTCGTCGTAGACTTCTTCGAGCTGTTCGGTGGTCGCCTTGCCCGCGTCCTCCAGCATCTGCCAGATGGTGCTCACATCGGCGTCGAGATCGAGATTCGGCATGGTCTGCAATCCTATCGCGGGGCGGGCAGGGCCGCCCGGTGCTTGCTGGCAATCACTCGATGGTCTGGGCCACGTCGGCCACCTCTTCTTCGTCGCCCACCGTCAACCGGATCACTTCTTCCAGCGTCGTGATCGCGTTCGCGGCCTTGCGCAAGCCATCTTCCCGCAACGTGCGCATGCCCAGTTCACGGGCGCGAACCCGGATCACGCCGGCGTCCGCCTTCTGGTAGATGAGACCCTGGATCGAGTCGTCCAGGATGAAGATCTCGTAGATGCCCATGCGGCCCTTGTACCCCTTGCTGCACTCCGAGCAGCCTGCCCCCCTCATGAGCTTGGCCTCCGCGAAGTAGTCCTCGGTGAGCCCCAGGAAGTCGAGTTCCTCCGCCGTCGGCTTGGTGGGCACCGGGCACTTCTTGCAGATCCGGCGGACCAGGCGCTGGGCCATGATGGCGCGCACCGCCGAGGCCACTAGGAAGGGCTTGATACCCATATCCATAAGACGGGTGATGGCGCTGGGGGCGTCGTTGGTGTGCAGGGTGGAGAACACCAAGTGGCCCGTCAGGGCGGCGTTGATGGCGATCTCGCCCGTTTCCACGTCGCGGATTTCCCCCACCATGATGATGTTCGGTGCCTGGCGCAGCATGGAGCGCAGGGCGCTGGCGAAGGTGAACTTGATCTCGGGGTTGATCTGCACCTGGTTGATGCCCGAGAGCTCGTACTCCACCGGGTCCTCGGCGGTGATGATCTTGCGGGTCGGCTGGTTGAGGGTATGGAGGAAGGAGTAGAGCGAGGTGGTCTTGCCCGAGCCGGTCGGCCCGGTGACCAGGAAGATGCCGTCAGGCAGGCTGATGATCCGCATGATCGTGGCCTGGTCGTCCTGGAAGAAACCCAGTTCGGAGATGCCGAGCATGACGCTCGACTTGTCCAGGATACGCATGACGATGGATTCGCCGTGGGTCGTGGGGATGTCGGACACGCGCAAGTCGAGTTCCCGGCCCAGGGCGGGGATGCGGATACGACCGTCCTGCGGGATGCGGTGTTCGGAGAGGTCCATGTCCGCCATCAGCTTGAGGCGGCTGATGATGTTGTTCTGGAGGTATTTCGGCGGGCTGTCCGGAATCTCGTGGAGCACGCCGTCGATGCGGTAGCGGACGCGGAAGCGCTTCTCCAGGGGCTCCAGATGGATATCCGAGGCGCGGGTGCGGAAGGCTTCGAGAATCAGCAGGGACACGAGCCGGATGATGGGCGCGTCGTCGTCCTCGTCCGCCGCCGTGTCCGTGGTCACGTCGGTGGTGGCCACCTCGCTGATGTCCAGGGTGCCTTCGGTCATGTCTTCGAGGAAGGATTCGACGGACTCCTCCACGTCTCCGTAGTAGTAGCCCAGAGCGTGCTGGATCTGCCGCCGGGAGGCGACCACGCCCTCGATGTCGCACTTGAGGATGTAGCGCACGGCGTCAAGGGCATCGAGGTCGGTGGGATCGGACATGGCGACGGTGAGGGTGCCTTCCCGCTTCATGACCGGAATCAGTTGGTAGCGGCGGGCGATCTCCGTGGGGACTGCCGCGATCACCTCGGGGGGGATCTGGTAGTCGGTAAAGTCGAAGATGTCCATCCCGTATTCGGCACCGAGGATCAGGAGGACATCCTCCTCGCTGACGAACTTCATCTGCTCGATGGCATCGAGTAGCGGACTGCCGTCCACCGACGCCATATCCCGGGCCTGGTTCACCTGCTGTTGGGTAACCATGCCGCGCGCCAGTAGGAGCTCGATGATGAGATCGTCCGTGCCAGTTCCAGCCACTATACACCTCAGTGGTTACCCAGGAGAGCCTTGGTGCGCGAGACCATGCCAACGTGCCACCGTGCGGGAAGGCGGCGTCCGCTTGCGTTACGCCTCACACTAGCTTCGTGAGGGAAAAGTAGGTTGCCAATCCCGGTTGTCAATTCACTCGGCCCCGTCCCGTGTTGCCAGTTGCCGCCCCCCTGTGGTCCGCGGCGCGGCGGATGTTCCAGGCCCGGTTGCGCATCCCGATTGCGGGCAGCGGCTTGGGGAAGTCGCCACCGCTCCGGCTTCGCGACGGGCCTATTTGTATTATCCCCGCTCCGGGGGCCTTGTGCAATGTCCGCAGGCACCAATTCCGGGGCAAAGTCAGAGAACCGCCGGGGTCTACGGGCCCCCTTGCCCTCGAGCCCGGAACCTTCCCGGTGGGACCGGGGTCCATTCCCCCACCGGTCGGAACACCACCCCAGAAGCGAGGTTCTCCCATGAAACGGCTCATCCCTTTGCTGGTACTCGCCCTTCTCGCCCCCCTCCTCCGGGCCCAGACCCCCGAACGTCAGCTCGCCTTCGCGGACAGTCTGTACGACGGCGGGGACGACGTGTTTGCCCTGCTGGAGTACAAGCGGTTCCTCTTCCTCTATCCGGGGCATGCTGAGACGCCCCAGGCGCTCCTGCGGCTCGCCCATCTCCAGATCAGCGCCACGGGCAACGTGGCGGGAGCCCAGGAGAGCGCCCAGGCCCTCGTGACCAAGTACCCCGCCTCTCCGCTGGCCGCCGAGGCCAAGACATTCGTCGATTTCGTCGAGGTCAACTCCGACTTTGCCGGCCAACCCCTCCAACTCTGGTTCAAGGCGGACAATCTCGTCAAGCAACAGCGCTTCGACCACGCCATCGCGGCACTCCAACGGATTGCGACCGACTTCCCCCAGGCTCATCTGGCCGACGACGCCCTCTACCAGATCGCCAGCATCCAGCTTGAGAAGCAGGGGAAGACCAGCGAGGCGCGGGAGACCTTCGCCCAGTTGGCCAAGGCCTACCCCGACAGCCCGCTCCTGGTGAAAGCCGAGTTCCAGGCGGCCAGCGCCCTCGGTTCCGTGGCGGGCAAGGAAGTGGAGGCGGCCGCCGCCCTGCGCAACTTCGCCGCCAAGCACCCCGACGATCCCCTCGCCAAGACGGCCCTCGAACAGGCGACGGGACTGGAGAAGAAGGGCTTCGTCCTGAAACGCCAGTTCGAGGCCGCTTCGGTCCGGGCCTATACCGTCCGCCAGGCGGCGCAGGCGGGTGCCGTCTACCAGTGCGACATCGAGGTCGCCAGCAGTCTTTCGCAACGGGAAATCCAGGCCACCCTGGAGGACGCCCTCGTCAAGGAAAGCGCCAAACGCGCCGAGCCGAAGAACGAGGTGGTCGTCCAGGCCTACTTCAACTACCCCATCACCAAGGCGGGCAAGGCGACCTGGACGCCGGGGGCCGACCCCAAGTACGAGATCGAGCAGCGGGGAACCAAGCATCTGCTCTTCGACCTTGGGCTGGATATTCTCAAGCAACCCTAGCCATTTCTCCATAGTCCGGGACTTTCGCGGGCTCGGGCGGGGTTTACCTTGTGGGGGACATGGCACCGGAACCCCCGGTCGCCTCCCCCACTGCCGGGCCGCCCCATGGACACCAACCGCCTTACGACAAGCTATCTGACCCGCCAGGAAATCCGCCGCCGGCCGTGGCAGTTCCTGCTGTCGGCTCTGGCCGTGGCCGCTGGCGTGGCCACGGTCGTGGGCTCCCTCGCCGCCTTGCGCGCGGAACGGCAGCATGCCGAACGGTTGCTGGGCGACCAGGAGCGCGAGCTGGACCAGCGGTTCGCCGACTACCAGAAGGGACTCGCCGAAAGCATGACCAAGGCGGGATTCCAGGTGGTGATCCTGCCGCGCGACCAGGATATGTCGGACTGGTATAGCCAGGACTTCGCCGCCAAATCCCTGCCTCCGGACGTCCTGGAACGCCTGGGATCGGCCCCGTTGAGCACGCTAGAGCATCTGCTTCCCCGGCTTGTCGGCCGGTTCTCCTGGCCCGAGCGGCGCTGGACCGTGATCGTGACCGGCACCGCTCCCTCCCCCTTGCATCCTTCCGCCCTCGGCACCCGCTGGTTGGAGTCAAGCGTGCCGACGGGAGAGGTGGACGTGGGAAGCGAACTCGCCCGTGCCTTCTCCCTCGCCCCCGGCATGGATCTGCCCGTGGGCGGGCAAGCCTACCGCGTCCGTCAGTGCCGCGCCGCCACCGGGACCAAGGACGATATCTCCCTCCATTTCGCGCTGGCCGACGCCCAGCGGGTGCTGGACCGCCCCGGCCAGATCAACGAACTGCTCGCCCTGGAACTGCCAGCGGCATGGGCCGACCCGGCCAGCATCCGGGGGGAACTGGCCGAACGGCTGCCCGAAGCCCAGGCCATCGAGATCGGCAACCGGGTAGTGGCCACGGTCCGGGCCCGGCGCATGGCCGAGGAGGAATCGCGCGCCCTGCTCGCCCAGGAGCGGGACCGGCAGGACAGCTTGCTGCGAAGCCATACCCGGCTGGTCGCGGCCGTGGCCGCAGGCGCCATCGCGCTCAGCGCCCTCTGGCTGGCGGTGATGACCATCGTCAACCTCGGCGGGCGACAGGCCGAGATCGGCCTGCTGGCCGCGCTGGGTCTCTCGCCGACCCAGGTCCGCGCTGTCTTTCTGCGTCGGGTGCTGCTGGCGACCGGCCTGGGGCTGGTGGTTGGCACCCTGCCCTGGTGGGGCCGCAGCGCTCCCCTGTGGGCTTTGGCCGCCCTGGCAACGGCTCTCCCCGCCCTGCTGGCCGCCGGGGCCGTCGCCCACTGGCACATCGTCCGCCACGACCCCGCCGAAGTGCTCAAGAACGAGAGTTGAGGCCTGCTATGCTGTGCCGCATCTTTACCCGGGAAATCCGCCACCGCTGGGGCACCTTTGTCCTGGGTGCCCTGGCTCTGGCCGTGGCCGCCGGCACGGCGGTCGCCAGCCGCGTGGTGCTGGCCAGCCACGACGAGCGGACCGCCGAACGCCTGGAGCAGATCGCCGCCCAGCAGCAGGAGAAGCTGGCCCTGATGGGCGACGAAATGCGCAAGGCCATGCTCAAGCTCTCCTTCAACTGCGTCATCCTGCCCGCTGGCCAGGACCTGGCGGAATGGTATCGCCAGGACTACGGCGCTCTGACCATGCCCGACGAATACGCCGACCGGTTGCGGGACTCCAAGATCGTCACCGTGCGCCACTTCCTTCCCTGCCTCCAGCGGCGGGTGCTTTGGCCCGAGGCGAACCGGCATATCCTCTTGGTCGGCTCCCGGGGCGAGGTGCCCGATCTGCACAAGCGCCCGAAGAAGCCCATGGTCCAGCCGGTCCCCGACGGCACCATCGTGCTCGGCTACGAGCTGCACAACTCCCTCGGCCTGAAGACGGGCGACAAGGCCACGTTCATGGGCCGCGAGTTCACGGTCAGCCGCTGCCATGAGCAGCGGGGCAGCAAGGACGACATCACGGCCTGGATTCCCCTCCAGGATGCCCAGGAGCTCTTGCAGGAGCCGCACCGGATCAATGCCATCCTCGCCCTGGAATGCCTGTGCGCGGGGGGGACCGATGCCCTGGCCGTGGTGCGCCGGGACATTCTGGCGATCCTGCCGGATACCCAGGTGGTCGAGATCGGCTCGCGGATAGTGGCCCGGGCCGAAGCCCGCTTCGACCTTGCCAAAGCCGCCAAGGCTACTCTGGCCCAGGAGGAAGCCAGTCGGGCGCAACTGCGCCAACAGCGCCAGGACCGGGCCTCCCTCATCCTGCTGGTCGTCGTTTCGGCCTGCGCCGTCTGGCTTGCCACCCTCACCGCCCTGAACGCCAGTCAGCGCCGGAACGAGCACGCCCTTCTGCGCACCCTTGGGCTCTCCACCCCGCGCCTCTTCGTCCTCATCCTGGGCCGGGCCCTCCTCATGGCCGTGCTGGGCGGCGTGGTGGCCCTCGCCTTCGGCAATCTGGCCGGACGCCAACTCGCCCGCCTGCTCGACGGGCAGACTCCGGCGCAATTCGCCGCTTTTCCCGCCCAAACGGTGTGGCTGGCCTTCGGGGCCTCGCTGCTGCTGGCCCTGCTGGCCGCTTGGCTGCCTGCCCTCGCCGCTGTCCTGCGCGATCCGGCCGAGGAACTGCGGGAACGCTAGTCGGACTCGACCGAGCACTTCAACGGGTGCCCGTTGGCGATGGCCAACTGGTGGACCCGATGCACTTTCGTCTCGGCGATCTCATAGGGGTAGATTCCCGCCACCCCGAACCCGCGGGTATGCACCTGCAGCATGATCTGGTGGGCATCCTTTACGGGACGATGGAAGATCTCGTGCAGGATCATCACGACGAAGTCCTTTGGCGTGTAGTCGTCGTTGTGGATGATGACCCGGAACATGGGGGGACGGGCCACCTCCGGGTTCGCCTGGACGGTGGTATGCTCGGTATCGTGCTGATGGCGGCGGTTGGGCACAGGAGTGGTTCCGGAACAGACTAGGGATCAGACACAGCCGGGTACATACTTTAGCCGCAGACCCGGCATCCTCCAACCCAGGTGGCGGCCGGCACGAAACCCTCCCCCCATAGCACGAGGTCCGCATCGGCTCCAACCTGGAGGACGCCCTTGTTCGGGAGACCCGCCAGCCGGGCGGGATTGCGCGTCCCCAAGGCCCACAGTTGCTCGGCGGGATAGTCCCGGCCGAACCAGGCGTGCAGATTCGCCATGCCCCGGTTCGAGGTGAGGGCCGAGCCGGCCAGCGCGCCGGCAAAGTGGTGCGGCGGCAGAATCCGGGCCCCCGTCTCCGGGGCCACCCGGATGCGGAGCCCCCAGGGCGTGTCGTACTCGCCAGCGGGCAGACCGGCCCCGATATTGGAGTCGGTAATCATGACCACGCCTTCCCAGCCCTTGCAGAGCAAGGCCATACGGATCGCCGTGGGCTCCACGTGAACTCCATCGCAGATGAAGTCCACCGTGGCCCGGGTGTCGGCCAGGACCGCCTCGACGCAACCCACGGGACGCACCCCCAGATCGGTCTCCGGCGGCGCGTAGAAGACATCGTAGAAATGGGTGGCATGCCGCGCTCCTGCGTCCAGCGCGCGCTGGGTCTCCGCCAGGCTGGCCCCGGTATGGGTGATGAAGGGCACCACGCCCTCGGCCACCAGCAGCTCGATCACCGGCAGAATCCCGCTCACTTCCGGGCTCAGCGACATCACCCGCGTGCGACCCACGGTCGCCGCCAGCAACTCGCGGACGAACACGGCATCAGCTGGCACCGTCTCGCAACCCGCCCCGGTCCGCGCCACGAAGGGTCCCTCGATGTGCAGACCGGGCATGGACACGCCCGCCACCGTGGGCAAGGCAGCGGCCATCTGCCCCGCGAAGGTCAGAAACGCCTCCTCGCGCCGACCGATCAGGGTAGGCAGCGCGCAGGTGCAACCATAGGCCCCCAGGCGCCCTGCGGCCGCGTGGAGTTCCTCCGGACCGGCATCGTAGCGGTACCGCTCGATCCCGTGGGTGTGGACATCCACCAGCCCCGGCGTGACCAAGGCACCCTCGGCGTCCACCGTCTCCTCGGCCTGGGCAGGAACTGCATCCAGTTCGCCAACCGCCGTGATCTGGCCGTCCCGCACCGCCAGGGAACCGGGCCGGATGCCTACCCCCGGAAAGACCAGCCGGGCGTTCGTGATCCGCAGTGTGTCCATGACCAGCAGCTCCCGCATTGCCGCCGTGGGTGGCGGACAGCAGATTCTAGTACCGCGAAGCGCCGCTGGCTAGCGGTCGGCCACATAGTCCCGAATGCGGTCCACCGTTTCCGGCAGCGTCTCGAAGGGCAACGCCCCCGTTCCGAGGCAGGTGTTCGGACGGCCCGCGACCACACTGACAATGCGGTCCACCTCTGCCTTCACCTCGGGCCAGGAACCGCGCGCGGTGACCTCGGGGGCCAGATTGATCCGCACCGTCACCTCGGGATGCTCCCGCATGATGGCCATGAAAGCCGCCTGGTCGGTCTCGCCCGGAGCCGGACAGATCACGTAGCCCGTACCGGTCCCCAGCAGATCGGGCAGGATCGGGGTGGTGTCGCCCCCCATGATGCAAGGCACCCGCGTGCCAAGGATGGCGCTCGCCTCGCCCAGCAACCAGCGCAGGGGCGGCAGGGCCACCGTCCGGAACATCTCGGGCGACAGCAACGGCGGGGTGGCGGCTGACTCGAAGAAGGCGATGCCCAACCCCGCCCCCCGGATCGCCCGGCAGAACTCGGCCTGCCCCCGCGCCACCTGGAACAGGGCCTCGCGGGCGGCATCCGGCTCGGTGAAAGCGGCGATCAGCAGGTGATCGAAACCCATCAGATTCGTGGTCACCGAAAAGGGACCAGCCACCGGCACCCGCACATCCGCCGCCGGAAACGCGGCCTGGAGACGCTGGGCGGCGGCCAGAACCATGGGCAACCGCCCAGCGGTCAGCGGATAGGGCGACAGAGCCCGGACCGCAGCCAGATCGGCCAACGGGTGTTCGGTGATCGCCGGAATCCCGTTGCCTTCCGGTTCGTCGACCCGCGCCCCGTAGGCCTCGGCTTCGAGGTTGTAGATATCCACCCCGACCACCACCGGGCGATGCCCGTAGCGCCGGAAAGCCTCCGCCTGCGCCTGGAACAGCAACTCGCCGTCCCGCGACACATCCCAGGGACGCCGTCCGATCAGGGCGGCACAGTGTTCATAGACAGCCGGGGAGAATTGCATGGTGTGCGTCCGTCCGCGAAGAGAACTGGCGCACAGTAGCCCGACCTCGCCCAAGCACAAGTGCCGGCCGTCTCATACCAGTCTCCTATCATTCGTAGAGTATTGATCTGCCGACCCCGGTGTTCCCGGTGCTGTCCCGCGAGAGCCTGCCGGAGTTCAATGTCCGCAAGGACGGAAGGGGAAGTCGTTCCCAGCCTGCGGCCCAAGGCCGCCTTGGAGTGCGCCGCTTTAGGTCCACGCTTGTCCCTGGCGTACCTGGAGTTTCCTCCTCCGGACGGGAACCGGGCGCAGGCAGCATCCAGAGGAAACCAAAGCGGCGCAGAGCGCCGCACTCCAAAGCGCCCCGACCGGGGCGCAACGCCCTTCCCCCGATTCCCTACAGTCTCCCAAAACTCTACGTGATGATGTCCAGTTGGTATCAGGGAGTCGCGGGCGAAGGAAGGTCGGCGAACGCTTTGAGGAGGGCATCGGCATCGTGCAGGCCGATCAGTGTCTGCACCGGCTTGCCGTCGCGGAAGAAGACCAGCGTGGGAAGACGGCTGATCCCGTACTCCTTGGCCAATGCCTCCTGCTCGTCCACGTTCACCTTGGCGATGGCAAAGCGGTCCGCCACGCTGGGAGCGAGGGTTTCGAGGATCGGCAGTTGTCGCTGGCAAGGACCGCACCAACTCGCCCAGAAGTCGACCAGCACCACCCCATTGGCCACCGTGGCGGAAAAGGTCTCGGGAGTCAGGGCGGGCAACGTGGACGCATGCTCACCAGGTGGAGGCGAAGCCGGTCCCGGTGACCCCCCAAACGGACAGGACCCTCCACCGACCCCGGCCGCCAGCGCGGCCATGACGCCCAACAAGGCCCCCATGATGGCCCCCCGTCCCGGACTCGCCGTCAGGGGACACCCCCCGCTTTCGCAGGAACGGGTCGCGCCGAGTGCGCCCCCTATCGCTGCCCCCACCAGAGCCGCCACCACAATCCACGCTATGCCGCCGAGTGCCATCGTCGTTGGTGTCCTATGCAGAAAACGATACCAAATGTCTTCTCCAATGACCCCGGCATGCGGCAACAGTTTCCGCACTATCGCCGAGAAACGGCTTTTCCCCACTCCGGCTCCGTCCCCTGCCCTCCCCGCCGGGAGCGCCGCCACCCCTGGTGGCACCCGACTCCGCCAAGGAAAGCCAAGTACCCTCCCCCGGGAAGTCCAGCACCCCACCTACAGGTGAACATTCATGCCGATTGAGTGAGCAAGAAGTCCATTGTTTTGCCTCTTTTATCCATTTGCTGTGGAATGACTAGTGCGCAATAGTTCCATGACGTTCTTTCCCGAGAGTTGGCCCCCTGTGATCCCCAGCGAAGAAGGAATCCCACCATGAGACGACGCCCCTTCACCCTGATCGAGCTGCTTGTTGTCATCGCCATCATCGCGATCCTGGCTTCCATGCTCCTGCCTGCGCTCCAGCAGGCTCGCGCCAAGGCTAGGTCGATCACCTGCACCGGCAACCTCAAGCAGGTCGGGCTGGCTCTCTTCATGTATGCCCAGGACAGCGACGACTCCCTGCCGCAGTACCGGCACAACAACGACTACATCTGGTACTGGGCCGACAGGCTGATCTCCTATACCGGCGGCGACGAGAAGGTCTTCCAGTGCGCCACCAATACACGAACCATGAACCTTGCCACTACCGCCAACTCCGTACACTTCAACTACGGGATCAACTGGCGGGAGTTGCAGCAGGCCAACGTGGCTGCGGCCCCGCGCCGTCTGGGAGAGATCACCCAACCCTCGGCCACCATCAGCATCGCCGACAGCAACGGCTATGTGCTCTCTTGGTACGAGTACTCCTGGCATCCCGAGGACATCCACAGCGGCGGCCCGAACTTCCTCCTGCTTGACGGCCATGTGGAATGGCGGAAGCGCGAGGCCGTCTACACGGGTACAGACACGGTGAATGGCGACAGCTCGACCACCACCCCGCAGTACAAGTGGTACGACTACAACAAGTAGTCTGTCGCCAGACGATGCCAGGACCGCCCCGACGAGCCCCGCTTGCCGGACACAGGAAACAGAGCTCTCCGTCGCGGCCAAGCGGGTGGGATGGAGTTGGTCCACGGCAAGTCCCCATGTGCCCGTCCACACTGGATTTCCGGGCCATGTCCGATGGCCCTGTGGAGATCCTGTGCGACGGTGGCCCACGCGAGACCAGAGGGCGGGTTTCTCTGTGCGAATGCAGAGAAGCCCGCCCCCTGTTTCCAGATAGCGGGACGCAGACGGACTGGTCCTGGCCGATGCAGAGCACCAGACCA
>QKCY01000047.1 GCA_003245525.1 Victivallales bacterium
CGGGAACCCCTTCTTCGTCTACCTGCCGGTCAACGGCCCCCACACGCCGGTGGTGCCCAACCCCGAGTTCATCGGCAAGAGCGGCTGCGGGCTCTACGGCGATTTCGTTATGGAGATTGACGACGTGGTCGGCAAGATCGTGGCCGCGCTGGAAGAGGCCGGCGTGCGCGAGGATACCATGATTGTCTTCTCCAGCGACAACGGTCCCGAAACCCTCACCGCCCGCTACCGCGAGGCCTACCAGCACTACTCGGCCTGGAAGTTCCGGGGCATGAAGCGGGACAACTGGGAAGGCGGTCACCGGGTGCCCTTCCTGGTTTCCTGGCCTGCCGCCGTCCCGGCTGGCACCACCTGCGAGCGGTTTGTGGAACTGGCCGACTTCATGGCGACGGCTGCCGACATCGTTGGTGTGGGCGTGCCGGAGAATGCGGCCGAGGACAGCCGCTCGATCCTGTCCCTGCTCCGCGGCGACTTTGCCAGCGAGTGCCGTCCTTTCGCCATCCATCACTCCTGCAACGGCCAGTGGGCGATCCGGCACGGCAAGTACAAGCTGCTGCTTCACAGTGGCTCCGGCGGCAACCAGTACGACTGTCCCGAGAACCACGATCCTGTCCAACTCTACGATCTCGAAGCGGATCCTTTCGAGACCAGCAACATCTATCATGAACACCTGGATCTGGTGGCCAAGCTGCGCGCTCTGTGTCTGGACTGCATCCAGCAGGGACGGAGCACGCTGGGAATGCCCCAGGCCAACGACCCCAACGGCGAATGGCGTCAGCTCGATGCCTTGCTCCGGCTGCAGGTCGGCGGAGAGAACTGACCATGGACTCGTACCTGCCCATTGCCGACGGAGTCTACTGGATCGGCGTCAACGACCGGGAAACCGCGCTCTTCGAAGGCCTCTGGCCATTGCCGCGCGGCGTCAGCTACAATTCCTACCTGATCCTGGACGAGAAGGTGGCCGTGGTGGACACGGTCAAGGCCATGAAGTCCGACCAGTACGTGGCCAACCTGCGGGCGCTGGTACCGGCAGGGAAGAGCATCGACTACCTGATCGTGAACCACATGGAGCCCGACCATTCCGGCTCCATCACCCTGTTGCGCGACATCTACCCGCAACTGACGGTGATCGGCAACGACAAGACCGCCCAGTTGCTGAAGGACTTCTTCGGCATCACCGAGAACGTCCAGGTGGTGGCGGATGGCGATACGCTGTCTCTCGGCCAGCGCACCCTCCAGTTCCACCTCACGCCCATGGTCCACTGGCCGGAGACCATGGTCACCTACGAGACGCGGGACAAATTGCTCTTCAGCGGCGATGCCTTCGGTGGGTTCGGTGCCTTGACCGGCGGGATCTTCGACGACGAGGTGGACGTGGCCTACTTCGAGGACGAGATCCTGCGCTACTTCTCGAACATTGTCGGCAAATACGCCAACATGGTCCAGAAGGCCATCGCCAAACTGGCGGGGCTGGACATCGCCATCATCGCCCCGACCCATGGCCCCGTCTGGCGGCACAATCCCGCCCATATCCTCGACCTCTACGACCGCTGGAGCCGCCACGAGGGCGAGGAGGGCGTGGTGATTGTCTATGGGTCCATGTATGGCAACTCGTGCCAGATGATGGAGGCGGTGTCGCGCGGGCTCACCGACGAGGGCGTCTCAAAGGTGCGCATCCACTCCGTCTCGACCACCCACATCTCCTACCTGATCCGGGACGCCTGGCGGTTCCGGGGCTTGGTGCTGGGCGCGCCCACCTACGATGTGGGGCTGTATCCGCCCATGAGCTTCTTCATCGAGATGCTGGCCCGCAAGAAACTGCGGCAGCGCCTCCTGGGGCTCTTCGGCACCTATGGCTGGAGCGGCGGCGGGGTGAAGACCCTGCGCAGCTTCGCCGAGGACGGTGACTGGGATCTGGTCGATCCCGTGGTCGAAGCCCGCTGTCATCCCACCCCTGCCGATCTCGACGCCTGCCGCCAGCTCGGGCGCAATCTCGCCCAGCGCCTGCGGGGCTGACCGGCGGCAAAAGGAAACGGCGGCAGGAACTGCTCCTGCCGCCGTTTCTCTAGAAAGCTAATGTCCGGATCACTGATCGGACAGGGGGGTGGTGCTGGTCGACCCGTCCATCTGCCCCCACTGGACGTTCATGCGCCGATAACTGGAGACGTGGCCGTCGACGAAGCCGTAGTTGAGCATGTCGCCGTGGGTGGCGATCGACTGGTGGCGGCTGTTGGTGGTGGTCCCGCTGGGGTAGCTGTTGGACTTCCAGTAGGTATCCAGCCAGTAGTTGCCCTCCGCCATCATGATCCGTTCGGACGGCTTGGTGATCGAGGCGATGGCTTGGTTCTCGGTCCAGTAGCTCTGCCAGTAGGCCACGACATCGGTCCGGGAGGGGCACTTGAACACGGGGAAGTTCTTGCTCTCGCTAACCCCGGGAGCGATGTGCCCCGAGTTGCCCACATAGGGAGAGAGCTGCCAGTAGTGGCTGTTCCACCACGTGTGGTCGCCGGTGGTATCCACCGTATAGCTGTACGCGCGGCAACACATGGTGCCACTATAGTCGTCCGCGTACATGTGCATGCCGAGACACAACTGCTTGAGGTTGTTGACGCAACTGATCTGCCGTGCCTTCTCCCGCGCCTTGCTCAGGGCGGGCAGGAGCATGGATGCCAGAATGGCGATGATCGCGATTACGACGAGCAATTCAATCAGGGTGAAGGAATCACGTTTTGCCTGGCGGCTGGGGCACATGGATGCACCTCATAGGAGAATGGACTTCATGATCCGCTGAATCCCCCCGGGTGGCGAACCGCGTCAGCCCAGGGACTGCCTGGCGATGTCTGTATATGATGGAACGCGCATCATCATAGTGATGGATTCCCCGCCTTCAAGGGGGCGCGTCAACTATGATGTTGTGGCGGCCACTATGGCGCAGGAAAAGGGGATGCATCCGGCCCTGTGACGGCTCCCGGAGGCAAAAGGAAACGGCGGCAGGAAACTGTTTCCTGCCGCCGTCTGGGGGAGACCGGTGGTTCCGACTACTGGTCGGACAGGGGGGCGGTGTTGGTCGACCCGTCGATCTGCCACCACTTGAGATTGGTGCGGCGGCTAGCCGTCACATGGCCATCGACATAGCCGTAGTTGAGCATGTCGCCATGGGTGGGAAGCGACTGATGGCGACCGTTCTGGGAGGTGCCAAGGGGATAGCTGTTTGACCGCCAGAAACTGTCCAGCCAGTAGGTGCCTTCGGCCAGCATGACCCGTTCGGATGGCTTGGTGATCGAGGCGATGGCTTGGTTCTCCGTCCACATGGTCTGCCAGTAGGCCACCGACGTGGTCCGGGAAGGGCACTTGAAGACCGGGAAGTTCAGGCTTTCCTTGACCCCAGGGGCAATGTGCCCGGAGTTGCCGACATACGGGGAGAGCTGCCAGTAGTGGCTGTTCCACCACGTATGGTCGCCGTTGGTATCCACCGTATAGCTGTACGCGCGGCAGCACATGGTGCCGCGGTAATCGTCCGCATACATGAACATGCCCAACCCCAATTGCTTGAGGTTGTTGGTGCAACTGATCTGCCTCGCCTTCTCCCGCGCCTTGCTCAGAGCGGGCAGGAGCATGGAGGCCAAGATGGCAATGATCGCGATCACCACCAGCAGCTCGATAAGGGTGAATGGCTTGTGCCAGGCTTGTGTTTTGCGCCCCATGATCGATTCCTTCCCGTTGCACGCCCGCTGTTGCCATGGTCCGGATGCAGTTGGCACCCGTCCCGCCAATCCAGGTGACCACCCCTTGGAGTCTGATGATTCACACTGGAATCAATTGTGGTCATCTTAGGCGCAAAATCGCCGTCCGTCAAGCGAAAAGGACAGGCGAAGTGTCATCTGCAACTATTCCATCCGGTGGCGGAAGAGCCAGCCGGCGGCACTCAGGGCGGTGCCGGCGATGACGACCATGGGCCAGAGGAGAGGGCGGACCATGGGGAGAGTGGCCCCATGCAGGAAGATCTCGCGGCAGGCCCCCACCACGTAGCGCAGGGGATTGGCATAGGTGGCGATCTGCAGCCAGCCCGGCATGTTCTCGATGGGGGTGGTGAAGCCGGAGAGGATGATGGCGGGCATGAGGAAGATGAAGGTGCCCAGCAGGGATTGCTGCATGGTCGAGGAGAGGGAGGAAATAAACAGACCGACTCCCACCACACTGACCATGAACAAGGCCAATACCGTCAGCAGGGCCAGGATGCTCCCCCGGAACGGCACCCCGTACCAGAGCACGGCGGCAGTCGAGAGCAGGAGACCATCCATCATCCCGAACACTAGCGGCGGGACCGCTTTGCCAATCAGGATTTCCGGGGGAGAGAAGGGGGCGACCAACAGTTGGTCGAAGGTGCCGAACTCCCGTTCGCGGGAGACGGACAGGCCGGTCAGCAGGAGGACGACGACGGCGGTGATCTCGCCGCCCAGGGCGGAGACGATGAACCAGCGGCTCCGCAGGTTCTCGTTGAACCAGGCGCGCCCCACCGCCTGCAGGGAGGGGGCCGCGACGATGCCGGTTGCCCGCTCCGCATTGTACTGGGCGACGATGGCGTTCACATAGCCGAGGGCGATGCCGGCCACATTGGAGTTCCGGCCGTCGAGGATCACCTGCAATTGGGTGGGACGCCCGGCCAGGAGGTCGCGGCTGAAGGTCGGCGGGACATGGAGCACCAGGCGCGCGCCCTGGCGGTCGATCAGGTCCTCGACCGCTTGGTTGCTGTCCAGTTCGCCCACGAGGCGGAAGGTGGGGGACCCCGCAAACCGGGACAGCAATTCGCGCGATTCGGGGCTGCGGCACTCGTCCACCACGGCATACCGCACCCGGTCGAGATCGAAGGTCGCGGCATAGCCGAAGACGAAGAACTGCACGATCGGCGGTCCGATCACGAGAAAGCGGGTCTTCGGGTCCTTGAGGAGGGTGAGGAACTCCTTGAGGATCAGCGTCCGGATACGGGCGAGGGAGGAAAGGAACGCATGCATGGTCACCCCTCCAGCCGCTTGCCGAGACGGGAACGGGCCAGCCGGATCAGAACCAGACTCATGATTCCCAAAGCCAATGCGTCCCACCCCAGCACCGGCCAGACGTCTCCGGCCAGGAAGACCGTATGGCTGGCGGAGACGAAATAGCGGGCGGGCACGATGTGGCTGACGATCTGGATTGCCCGAGGGGTGCTTTCCAGGTCGAAGAGCAGTCCGGAGAGGAAGAAGGCAGGCAGGAAGCCGGCGATGATGGAAATCTGGGCCGCCACGAACTGCACCCGGGTCCCCGCCGAGATGAACAGCCCGAAGCCCAGCGAGGCCAGCAGAAAGAGGGTGGAGAGCAGCAGGAGCACGAGATACGAGCCCCGGAACGGTACATGGAAGACCAGCCGCCCGAGCCCGACGCTGAGGGCCAGCCCCATCATGCCCAGCAGGAAATAGGGCAGCAGCTTGCCCACCATGATCTCGCCGACGCTAAGGGGGGTGGAGAGGATGGCCTCCATCGTGCCCCGTTCCCATTCCCGGGCGATAACCAGGGCGGTCAGTAGTACCCCGATCAGGGTCATCACCAGCGCCACCAGACCGGGCACCAGGAAGGCCGTGCTGTCATTCGCATCGTTGAACCAGATGCGCTGCTCGACGCTGACGGCAGGGAGGCTGGCGGGCAGGCCACGGGCGAGACGTTGGGCCGACCATTGGGTCAGGATTCCCCCCACGTAGGCTTGGATGAGGGCGGCGCGATTGGCGTCCGTGCCGTTCACGACCACTTGGACAGGGACCGCTTCGCCACGCTGCAGCCGCGCCGCGAAGTCCGTCTGCACCTGGACGATGCCGTCCACCCGCCGCTGGTCGAGCCACGCGGTTGCCTCCGCCATGCTCATGGCCCCGACCGGTTCGAAGTAGCGGCTGAGGACAAATCGTGCCGCCAACTCACGGGCCTCCGGGCCATGGTCCTCCAGCACCAGGGCCACGGGCACCTGCTTGGCGTCGAGCGACACGCCGTAGCCGAAGAGGAACAGCAGCACCACCGGCATCACCAGCGCCAGGATGATGCTGCTGGGGTCGCGCCGGATCTGGAGAATCTCCTTGCGCAGGAATCCACGGAGCCGCATGGCCTTGCTCATGGCTTTGCCTCCGGTGCCGACGGCTTGGCCGTGCCTTCCGCCAGGGCGATGAAGGCGTCCTCGATGGTCGGGTCGGGGTGGACGGCCGTGCGGGCCAGATCGCGGATCTCTTGCGGGGTTCCGGTTGCCAGTTCGCGGCCCTGCGACATGATGAGCATGCGGTCGCAGTACTCCGCCTCTTCCATGAAATGGGTGGTGACGACCACGGTGACCCCGCTTTCGGCAAAGGCGTTGATGCGCCGCCAGAAATCGCGGCGGGCGAGGGGGTCCACCCCGCTGGTGGGTTCGTCCAGGAACAGAATGTCCGGCTCGTGCAGCAGGGAAGCCGCCATCGCCAGCCGTTGCTTGTAGCCACCCGGCAGCAGCCCGGCGCTGTCGTCGCGATGGGCGGCCAACTCGAACTCCGCCAAAGCCCACTCGATCCGCGTGCGCAGCCGCTTGCCCGATAGGCCATAGGCCCGGCCGAAGAAGCGGAGGTTCTCGGTCACCGAAAGCTGTCCGTAGAGCGAGAACTGCTGGGCCATGTAGCCCAGCCGCTGGCGCGCGTAGGAACCGGTCCGGCGTAGGTCCCGGCCCGCTACCCGGACCTCGCCCGCCGTGGCTTTCGAGAGGCCGCAGAGCATCCGGAAAGTGGTGCTCTTGCCCGCCCCGTTGGGGCCCAGCAGGCCGAATATCTCGCCTTGATGCACATCGAAGCCGATGTCCGACACGGCGGTGAAGCTGCCGAACCGCTTCACGAGTCCGCGGGTATGGACCACGCTGTCGCTGGCGGGCAACGGGCTGTGGGATGCCGCGGGGGACGGTGCCGTTCTGGCAGCCGTGGCGTCCTGGGTGTCCGCCTGGAGCTTCATAAAGGCGTCCTCGAAGGTGGGCTCGACCGGCCGGATCTCGGCAGCCATTCCGGCGGGGAACGTTCCCTCCATGACCTGTGGCGAGGCCCCTTCGGTTACGACTCGGACCCGTCCGCCCCGGATCGTGGCGTCCACCACGCCGGGTTGGCCCACCAGCCGGGCCTGGATCGAGCGAGGCCGGGTACCGCTGGTCGGGACCACGGCAAAGCTGTGCCCCCGCACCTGTTCCCGGAACATGGCCGGTTCCCCCTCGGCGAGCTTCAGCCCTTCGTGGAGCACGACCACCCGCTGGCACTTCTCCGCCTCGTCGAGGTAGGCCGTGGCAGCCAGAACACCGAGCCCCTCGCTGGCCACCATCTCGCCCACGATCCGCCACAACTCGCGCCGGGACACGGGGTCCACCCCCACGGTGGGTTCGTCGAGCAGGAGAAGCTCCGGGCTCTTGACCAAGGCGCAGGCCAACCCGAGCTTCTGTTTCATCCCGCCGGACAGATGGCCCGCGAGGCGGTCGGAGAAGGGAGCCAGCCCCGTCATCTCCAAGAGGCGGGTGTAGCGGGCAGGACGGGCCGCCAGTTCCACGCTTTGCAGGTCGGCATAGAGGTCCAGGTTCTCCTGGCAGGTCAGGTCCTGGTAGAGGCCGAACTTCTGGGGCATGTAGCTGACCCGCCCCTGGATCAGAAGGGTGTCGCGCACCGAGTCCAGTCCCAGCACGGTGGCCGATCCCTGATCCGGCACCAGCAGTCCGGCGGCAAGCCGCATCAGCGTGGTCTTGCCCGCCCCGTCGGGTCCGACTAGACCCACCACTTCCCGAGGCTGTACCGCGAAGGACACTCCGCGCAGGGCCGCCACCGGAGCTTTGGCCTTGCCCGCGAAGCTCTTGTGCAGGTCCTGGATGGCAAGGATGGGGTCGGCTGGATTCACGGTTCGGGGTTGCCCGTAGCGGGGGGGACGGCGTTGGCTGGCAGGTTCTCGTCGATGGTGACGGTGGTGGGCATGCCCAGATGCAGCCGGTCCTCCGGATCGGTCAGGAAGATGCGGACCTCGTAGACGAGCTGGGTCCGGAGATCGGTGGTCTGCACCGACTTTGGCGTGAACTCGGCCACTGACGAGACGTAGCCCACCCAGCCGGGGAACCGTCGCCCGGGAAACGAATCGGCGGTCACCCAGGCAGCAGCACCGACCCGGATGCGGCCCAAATCGGGTTCGGGCACATAGGCCCGGACCCATTTCGGCTCGGTGATGGAGAGGGTGTAGACGGCCCGCCCACGCGTGGCGAAGTCGCCGGGTTCCAGCAGACGGCTTTGGATGATCCCGGCGGT
>QKCY01000591.1 GCA_003245525.1 Victivallales bacterium
AGCCCCATCTTCAACCTGCGCGGTTTCGCCGGCGGCCAGTCCAGCAGCGTCAGCGATGCCGGGGCCAGCCCGGCGCAGGCCGCCGCCGTCGGCAAGGCCATGGCCTATGCCGCCACCCGCGAAGCGGACCACTGGCTGGGCGAGTTCCGCATCCCCCTCGCTGCCTGCGGCATCAAGCCCGACGTGGCCAAGCTCGCCTTCAACGTGAACGTCCGCCGCCTGGCCGACAATACCTGGATGGTCTGGGCCACCACCGGCGGCCCCGTCTGGGACGTGGACTACGCGGGTATCCTGCTCTTGAAGTGACACTAGGGAAGGAGGGAGGCGATGAGCGAAGGGCGGCAGGGATGGTCTTGGCAGGCCAAACTGGCTCTTGCCGTGGCCGTTGTCCTTGTCATCCTCCTGTTCGGCCAGCGGAGCCTGCGCAGACCTTGGATTCGCCCTCTGCCCGGTGTCCGGGTCGAGATGACCCGCCCCATCGTCACGGAAGAGGAGCTGGGCCCCGATTCCGCCTACCACCTGTTGCTCAAGGCCGCCGAACAGGCCCAACTCCTCCCGGGGGACCCGTCGCCAGAGCAGTTCGCGCAGTTTGCGACCATGGCGGACGACACTGGTTGGCTCATCTGGGCAGTATGCCGGAAGCTGCACTGCCAGCCCTGGCCAACCGCCCAACCCCTCACGTTGGACGAATGCCTCGCGGCTCTCCGGCAGACCGACGGCAAGGCGGAAGAGAGTGACCTGCGGGAGAAGGCCCTCGCTCTCGATGCGCCCTGGACGCTGGAGCAGTTCCGGATCGCCCAGGATTTCGCCAGTCTGCCGCAGGAAACCCTCGGGCTGATTGACGCCGCCCTCGTCGCTCCGGTCTGCCAAATGCCCACCCGGCTGTCCAATTCCGGGCCTAATGTCTACGACGAACAGATCCATCCATTGGTCCTGCGCCTGAACCTGCACGCTCACCGGGAAGCGGCGGCAGGCAACTATGCCGATGCGTTCCAGGACATCTCGCGGGCACTTGGCCTCGCGAACCTTGTCACCCGCGGAGGCGGTCTGGATAGCCACAATGTTCTGGAGCTATGGGATCGGGAGGCCACGCTGACCGCCTATTCCCTGGCCCGGACTGGCACGGTGCCGGTGCCCATCCTCCGGCAGGCAGCGGCCGATCTCCTGGCCCATGCGGCAGCAACCGAGCCTTTCGTCGAGATCATCCGGGCGGATGCCATGCTCAACCTAGCCGTGGCTGCGGATGCATACGCCGCGGCCGAGGCCGATCTGCTCACCCGCGCCCTGCCTTCGACGGCCCCGGCTTGGCAACAGCGAGGGGGCGACTTCCTGCTCGATTTCGCCCCCTGGTCCGGCAGCAGTGTCCAGGCCAGTACGGCCAATCTTCGGGCCCTGTCCCAGCATTTGGTCGTTCTCGCCGAGCAGCCCTACTCGCCCAGAGTCCGGGATGAGTACCATGCTCTTCTGTCACCGTTGAAAGCTCCCCGCAGCCTAGCTGAACTGGTCTTCCGGGTACGGGATCCAATAGGTCTATCGATGCTGCAGCAGTACTATCTGGGGTTTGCTCTCTCCCACGTCGAGGCAACTCGGCGCGATGCGGAGCGCTACGGCACGGCCCTGTTCCTGGCAGTCAAGGCGTATGAGCAGGAGCAAGAGACGCTGCCTCCCGACCTGGCCGCGCTGGTTCCCGACTACCTGCCCCAGGTTCCCCCTGATCCCTTCGGCGGCGGACCGTTCGGCTATCTGCGCAGCGGGGTCCCTGGCCAGCCGCCCGGAACTTGGGCCATCTACAGCATGGGAGAGGATTTCATGGACGATGGCGGACGGCAGGCGGCCAAGGAGACACCGTTCAGCTATGATGCTCCGGGCTATGACCTCGTCTGGCCTTCCCTGCCGCCTGCGGACCGCTGATTTCCATGCTACGTTTCCGCAGTTCCTGGTCATGTGAATGAGGGCATCCTGGTGCGGAATCCAGTGCGCAAGGTGAACATCCCGCTGGTGGTGTCGCTGATCGTGGCGCTGAACGGGTTTCTGAGCCTGGCTACCGGCCTGCTGCCCATGCTTGGCTGGCGCTCGGTTCTGGACCGGCTGCAGCAGCCCTTGCTGCTCTCCCCGTTCCTGCGCAGCAGCGGGGTGTTGTCCGTCGTCCTCGGGGTGTTCCTGATCATCCTCGGCAAGGGGCTGTTCGAGCGACGGCGGCGCTCCTGGCGGGTCTGCCTGACCGTGCTGGCCGTGCTGATCCTCAACGATCTATGCCGGGGGACCACGCCCCAGACGTCGTTGCTTTCCTTCGCCCTGCTGTTCCTGCTGGTGATCTACCGGCGGCAGTTCTCCATGCCGCCGGTGGTGGCCCTGGGCTATGCCCAGATCGTCGCCCTCGCTTCCATCGTCTTCGCGCTGGGCTACGGGATCATCGGCAGCTATCTGCTGCGCGACGAGTTCAAGGGGGTTGCCACCTGGGGCGACGCAGTGTATTTCTCGATTGTGACCTACAGTACGGTCGGCTATGGGGACATCGCCCCCGATGGCGAGAACGCCAAGCTGTTCGTCTCCTCCATGATTCCCATCGGCCTGGTGGCCTTCGCCACGGCGCTGACCGCGCTGGTCGGGCCGGAGGTGGAACGCCGGATGAAAGGGGTGCTCAGCATTATGCAACGGTTCCAGCACTTCAGCAACCATGTCATCGTCTGCGGCTACACCAACGTCTCCGAAACCGTGCTGGCCGAGCTGGCCAAGAGCAACGCGACCTGCCTGGTGATCGAGAACCGCCTGGAGTTCGGCGAACTGCTGCGCCGCAAGGGCTACGAGGTCCTGGCCGCCGATCCGACCCGCCAGGAGACCCTCCGGGACGCCGGGCTGCTCAACTCCTCCGCCCTGGTCTGCGCCTGCGACGCGGATTCGGTCAACATGCTGATCGCCGTGACCGCCAAGGAAATGCGCGACGCCGCCAAGCGGACCCGCCCGCGCATCATCGTGCGGATCGAGGATGAGGAGAACATCCCCAAGGCCCAGCGGGTCGGCGCGGACGAGGTCATCTCCCCCTCCACCCTCGGCGGCCAGATCATCGCCCAGAAGGCGACCGAGACCCAGAAACGGGCGTGACCCGCCGCGCGGTTTGGCGCAAATGCACGTCTTTATGCTATGTGTAACCGTGCATGGGCGACGAAAGGGCTAGCTGCGGATGGACCAGAAGAGGCGGAAATGGCGTCGGTGGCGGAAGCGGGCGATCTGGTGCGCGATGGTGATGGTCGTCGTTGCCGTTCCCCTGTTCGGCCTGCGGACCCGCTGGATCACTCCCCTTCCCGGCGTCAGGGTCGAAATGACCCGCCCGCATGTGACCGAGGCCGACCTGGGCCCGGAGTCGGCGTACCGTCTGCTCCTGGTTGCCTTCGCCGAGATTGCGAAGGCCGAAGCCGCCGACCCGGACGCGAATGTCAAGGAGTGCTTTTCGGGCGTTCTCGAGAAGCTGGGGATCAGCGTGACGCGACCCGAAGCGCCCGGCGAACCCGCGCAGGAGCCAGCGTTCCTCTCCTTCCCGGAACCGGAGGAGGGAATGTGGGGGAGCCAGGACCCGGTCCGCGTATGGCGCGGCAGTTGGGTCGACGCGCTGGCCAAGTCACGGCGACACCCCTGGCCGACCTCCCCGCCTCCCCCCGCGCCGCTTCCTCTCCCCAGGCCGGAGCCGTCCTCGTCGGACCTGTTCACGGAACGGGAACCTGACGCGCACGACTTGGCCATTGCCGCCGAGGCGCCTTGGACGCTCGAGCAGTACAAGGAGATCTGCCATGGCCTTGCTCTGATCCGGACAGCCCTGCCTCTGCTGGACCGCGCCCTCGCCGCCCCGGCCCCGCAGATGCCGACGGTAGAGTCATTCCTCCAGGACGAACCCCAGGCGAGGTGGGCGACGCATCTGAGCCGATGGCTCGCCGTCTCGGCCTACATCCACGAGGCGGAGGGCGACTTCCCGGCGGCATTCCAGGATATCGAGCTGGTGCTCCGGACCGGAGCGCTGATCACTCGCGGCGGTTACTGGCCGGCCTACATGAACAACCTAGGCTGCTGTTCCCAGGCCACGATGGCTGCAAGGACGATCGCCATGCGCCACAGCATCCCGCCCGAAACACTCAGCAAAGCCGCCGAGAGCTTCCTGCGCGTGGCGGACGCAGCCGAGCCCTACGTGGAGTTTGTGCGGGCCGACTTCGTGCCCCTGCGCAATCTGATCCCTCAGTACTACCAGCGTTCGGTGCTGGATGTCAACGCCCTCTGCGACCCCTCGTTCCTCCCGAGGAAACTCGGCATGCGTTTTGTCAACCGCCTGGTGTTTCTGGCAGCTCCCCTCGCTGGCAGCACGTCCAGCCGCACGCTCCGGAACGTGGAGTCGCTGTGCCAGCACATGGTCGTGCTGGCCGAGAAGCCCTACTCGGCCGCCGTTCAGGAGGAGTACGATGCCCTGCTCGGCGTGTGGTGCCCCAAGAGGAGCGTCGCGACCCAGATCCTCGGAACGTGGGACCCTCTGGGCTACTATCTGGCGGGGTGGACACACCACGGCGACGATCGGATGCACGCGAGCATCACGGCACATCTCGCGCAGCTCCGAGGTATGGCCCTCTTCCTGGCGCTCCGGGCCTACGAGATTGACCACGGTCGCCTGCCCGACCGACTGGACGAACTCGCTCCCGCCTACCTCTCCCGCGTGCCGGTGGACCCCTTCTCCGGCAAGCCCTTCGGCTACCTCCGCAGCGGTGTCCCCGGCCTGCCCGCAGAAGCCTGGGCCATCTACAGCGTGGGAGGGAACTGCGCGGACGACGGTGGGACCGCCTACCATCCATGCAGCATCTCCCCCTTCAGCGACCCCGACCTCGTCATCCCGTCGCAGAACTACTCCCAGGTCTGGACAGACAACATGCCGCGCCATGAATGGCACACCGGAGGGCGGCCGTGGTCGCGATCCGGAGAGCCGAAGTCGTCCCTGTAGGTCCGGTGCCAGTCATCGCGTCCCTACCGGAGGGTCGTGCCCGGCCCGCCTTGCTTGACAGGTTGCGCGTGGTACGGTTGTGCTTGGATGTGGAGTCCGCGACCGTTCGGAGTGCCGACGCATGGAATTGCTGCTTGAGGCCCGCAACATCAGCAAGACGTTTCCCGGCGTGCGCGCGTTGCGCGAGGTGGCGCTGGAGGTGCGTCCCGGCGAGGTCCACGCTCTGTTGGGCGAGAACGGGGCGGGCAAGAGCACGCTGATCAAGATCGTCACGGGCATCCTGGAGCCCGATCCCGGCGGTTCCCTGCGTATTGCCGGACAGCAGGTCGTGCGCAACTCACCCGAGCTCTCCGCCGAGTTGGGCGTCAGTGCCATCTACCAGCACCCGACCCTCTTCGCCGAGCTGTCGGTGCTCGAGAACTTGACCATGGACCAGGGCGGGTTCCTGATCGACTGGGGCAAGCGCCGTCGGTTCGCCCAGGAGTGCCTGGACCGGGTCGGGGCGGATATCTCCCTCGACCAGCCGGTGAAGCACCTGCGCATGGCGGAAAAGCAGCTCATCGAGATCGCCCGCGCCCTCTCCCGCGATGCCCGGCTGCTCATCATGGACGAGCCCACCGCCGCCCTCACCAAGCAGGATGCCGACCATCTCCTGGCCCTGATCCGCCAACTACGCGAGCGGGGCGTGGGCATCATCTACATCTCCCACCGGCTCGAAGAGGTGCTCGACATCGCCGACCGCATGACCATCCTGCGCGACGGCGCGCTGGTCGGCACCCATGCCGCCGCCGACCTTGGCCGGGCGGACGTGATCCGGCTCATGGCCGGACGCTCCCTGGAGGACATGTACAACAAGCAGGCCGTCCCCATCGGCAAGCCGGTGCTGGAAGTGAGCGACTTGGCCTGCGCGGCAGCCGGGATCGCGGATATCTCCTTCACGGTCCGCGCCGGGGAGATCCTCGGGGTGGCGGGGCTGGTTGGTGCCGGACGCACCGAACTGGCCCGGACGCTCTTCGGCATCACTCCCGCCGATTCGGGCCGGATCGCCCTGAACGGCCAGGCGGCTGCCATCGGTTCGCCAGGCGACGCCATCGGTCTCGGTATCGCCTACGTGCCGGAGGATCGGCATCTGCACGGCGTGATCCAAGACTTGCCCGTGGTGGACAACGCCATGATCGCTATTCTAGACCAGTTCCTGCACGGCCCGCTACTCGACCGCAACCAGGAAGTGGAGACCGGGGCCAAGGCGGTGCGCGAGCTGGGGGTGAAAACTCCGTCGGTCTTCACTCCGGTCCGCAGCCTCTCCGGCGGCAACCAGCAGAAAGTCGCCCTGGCCCGCTGGCTGGCCATCCGACCGAAGGTGCTGATCCTGGACGAGCCCACCCAGGGCATCGACGTCGGGGCCAAGGCCGAGATCTACCGCCTGGTCGAGAAACTGGCCGAGGAGGGCGTGGCCATCCTCATGATCTCCTCCGAACTGCCGGAGGTGCTGGGCCTCTCCGACCGGGTGGCCGTGATGCGAGGCGGCCGGATCGTGGCCACTCTTGAGCGCACCGAGGCCACTCAGGAACGCATCCTCGAATTCGCCCTGGAGGAGGAATCCGCCCGTGCCTAGCCCTCCCCGCTCCTCCACCCGCGCCGGCGGGCAACTCCTGCGGACCGTGGGTCTGCTGGTGCCCATTGCCCTGCTGCTGCTGGTGCCCCTGTTCACCAACCGGGGCTTCTACCGGTTCGAAGTCTTCCAGGGCATGGTCATGGACAACCTGTCCGTGCTCGTCGCCGCCGTGGGCATGACCCTGGTGATTCTCGCCGCCGAGATCGACATCTCCATCGCGGCCCAACTGGCGGTCTGTGGCGTGGTCGCGGGGAGCCTTTCGCGGGCGGGAGCTCCCATCGCAGCAGTCATCCCCGTCACCATTGCCCTGGGGGCCGGGCTGGGTCTGCTGAACGGCGCGCTGGTCGCGCGGTTCGGCATTCCCTCCATCGTCGCCACCCTGGCCACGAACGTGCTGCTCGCCAACGGCCTGCTCTGGATCACCAAGGGCATGTGGGTGCAGCAGCTCCGCCCCGACTTCCAATGGCTGGGGATGAGTTCGCAGGCGGGGCAGGTCACCTTCTTCGCGGCGGCTGTCGTGGTCGTTCTCGCCTTTGGCTTCCTGCTCTCCCGGACCACCTTCGGGCGACACTTCTACGCGGTGGGATGCAGCCACGAGGCCGCCTTGCGGCTGAAGATCCGTCCCCAGCGGGTGACCCTCTGGGCTTTCGCCCTGCTGGGCGCGCTGATGGGCCTGGCCTCGCTCATCCACTACTGTCGGTTCCCGAGCATCGAGACGGGAGGCGGTGTGGGCATGGAGATGAAGGTCATCGCCGCCGTGGTGGTGGGCGGCACCGCCATCACGGGCGGGCGCGGCAACCTGCTGGGAACCGTGCTCGGCGTGATCCTGCTGGCCCTGGTTGGCTCGGTGCTCGCCTTCACGCCGCTGGGCTCCACCGCCGAGCGGGCCGTGCAGGGCCTGATCATCCTCCTGGCCGTCGTCGCCGACAAGGTCCTGAAGCGGGAGGATGCCGCCCATGCCTAGCGAACTCCAGACCCGCGAGTCCTGGTCCCAGCGCTGGTTCCCCAACAACGAATGGGTGCTGGTCTTCATCCTCCTGCTCGAAATCCTGGCCTTCACGGTCACCGGCGACAACTTCGCCACCTCGGGCAATGTCTTCGAGATTACCCGGCTGGCCGTGTCCTACGGCCTGCTGGCCTTCAGCATGACGTTCGTCATCAAGACTGGCGGTATCGACCTCTCCGTGGGCAGCATCATGGCCCTGGCGGCGGTGGCGACCGGGGTCTGCTGGCAGAATCTAGGACTGAGCATCTGGCTGGCTTCGCTGGTCGGGTTGGGCGTGGGCGCACTCTGCGGCGTGTTGAATGGCTGGGTGGTGACCCGCCTGGGCATTCCGCCCCTCATCGTCACCCTGGGAACCATGTCCCTGTTCCGGGGCACGGCCGACGCCATCACCAAGGGCTACACGACTTACACCGGCTTCGATCCCGCCTTCCTGCGTTTGGGGCAGGGCTATCTGTGGGGCGTCGTTCCCACCCAGTTGCCCATTTTCATTCTCGTGTTCCTGATTCTCTGGATGCTGATGCACCGGATGCGGTTCGGCCGGCAGGTGACGGCCATCGGCTTTGGCGAACCCGGCGCGCGCTACGCGGGAATTCCCACCCGGAGCGTCCTGCTGCGGGTCTATCTGCTTTCCGGACTGATGGCCGGGCTGGC
>QKCY01000496.1 GCA_003245525.1 Victivallales bacterium
GATCCGGAACTGACCGCCGCCGATATCGCCGCCCTGCGCGAGCTGGCCGCCAAGCCCGAGGGCTACCAGCCCCTCGTCGCCCCCGACTTCGCCAATGTCATGCTCAAGGAGGGGGCCTGGGACTTCGCCGATGGTGTCCTCACCGCCAGGGGCGGCAGCGACGTCTGGACCAAGGACCGCTACGGCAATTTCATCCTCCAGCTCGACTTCCAGTGCGCGGAGCACACCAACAGCGGCGTCTTCCTCCGCTGCGCCAGCATTCAGGACTGGCTGAACACCGCCATCGAGGTGCAGATTCTCCAGGCCGACGAGACGAACACCCGTCATAACTGCGGCGGCATCTTCGACGTGAAGGCCCCCGACGCCAAGCCCCTGAAGCCGGCGGGCGAGTGGAACCACTACCTCATCATCGCCAAGGCCAACCGCATCCTCGTCTGGCTGAACGACGTGCCGGTGACCGACATCGATCTGAACCTGTGGACCACCCCCGGCAAGAACCCGGACGGCTCGCCCAACAAGTTCCGCTACGCCTACCGCACCCTCTCCCGCGAAGGCCACATCGGCCTCCAGTACCACGGCCAGCCCATCGCCTTCCGCAACCTGCGCATCAAACCCCTGGCGGAATGACGTCTTTCCGGAACGCCGATCTCCTGATCGGCCTCCAGGGGATTCTCGCTCCCGCATCTGTCGTAAGGGCAACGACGGGCGACGCATGCGTCGCCCCTACCGGAACGCCGATCTCCTGATCGGCCTCCGGGGGATCATCGCTCCCAACGAATACCGCCGAGCTGGTGCTCGGCGCTCCCGGGTGGGATTGCCCCTTACCGTTTGATGCCCCGGATCAGGTCGAGGGGACGGCCCAGCAACTCGCCGGTTTCGCCTTTCTTCATCCCCGGTGACCTGCCTTCGGCGAAACAGACTTTCGAGATTTCCTGCACGGTGAGGAAGGGGTCGTCAAAGCGCTGGAGCCACTCGTCGGTGAGGCGCTGCATCTCCGCCTGCTCCGCCCGGTGGGCCGGGTCGTCATAGAGGTCCTTCATCTCCAGCGAGTCGCCCTGCTTGTCGTAGAACCGGCTGAAGGTCCGCTTCTGGTCCGGCGTCGGCGCGTTGGAGGTGGAGTAGGTGTAGCGATAGGTATACACGCCCCGCCAGTTGCCGGGAATCAGGAAGAGGGGCACGGAGGAGACCGCGTCTTCGCGACCGGCGAGAATGTGCGGCGACAAGTCCTGCCCCTGACAGGTCTGCGGGGCCTTTAGCCCCATCAGATTGAGCAGGGTCGGCATGAGGTCGATGGACCCCAGCAGCAGATCGCTAGTTTTGCCCGCCGGGAGCCGTTCGGGCCAGCGGAGCAGGAAAGGCACGCGGATGGAGGCATCCTCGGGGAACGCCTTGGGCCAGGGCCGTCCGTTCGAACCGAGCAAGTCGCCGTGGTCGGCCGTGAAGACCACCACTGTGTTCTCGTCCAGCCCCTTTTCCTTCAGCTTGTCCATCAACCAGCCGAAGGCCATGTCCACGCCGCTGATCATGGCCATGTGCCCCTGGTAGGACCGCTTGTCGTGGACCTTCGAGGCGAAGTTGGGGCGGTACTGGATGCGGTCGGGATCGTACATGCCCATGAGCTCGGGAATCGTCTCGTAGCGCCAGACCCCCTCCTTGGTCTTGCCGTTGTCGTGGGGCGGATGCCAGGAGACGAAGAGGGCGAAGGGCTCCTCCGCCGAGCAGCCATCCAAGAAATCAAGTGCCTGGCGGGTCTGGCCGAAGACTTCCCACTCGGGGAAGAAGATCTTCTCCCCGGCCTCGTTCCAGTAGTAGCAGTGGCCGGGACGGTAGTCCACATGGCAGTTGTTGCTCAGGAAGGTGCCGTCGAATCCGTAGCGCAGAGGCCCCGCCGGAATGGGCCGGTTGCGGTCGCCGCCGTAGAGGTGCCACTTGCCCACGTAGCCCATGTGGTAGCCCGCGTCGCGCAACACCTCGCCGAAGTAGTTGCCGCTGCCCGGCAACATCTGGAAGTCGTTCGACATCGCCCCGTTGCAGAGCGGATGCAGCCCCGACAGCAGCATGCCCCGGTAGGGCGTGCAGACCGGCGAGTTCGAGATGCAGTGGTTGAAGCGGATGCCCTGCCCCGCGAACCGGTCCAGATGGGGCGTGATGATCTGCTCGTTGCCGGCGCAGCCCAGCATGTCCCAGGAATGCTCGTCGCTGAACACGAAGAGCAGATTTGGCCGTTTGGCCGTGGCCCCCAACGCCTCAGTTCCCGCCAACGCCGTCCCCGCCGCCGTCAGCGCCCCCCGCTGCACGAACTCCCGCCGGGTCAATGATCCTGCGCTGCAATTCCCAACCATGGACGGATTCCTCGTCTGGACACTGGCTACAGACCGGGAGGCAATGCAGAGTATCCTATCGGGCCAACCCCGATCCGGCAAGAAGTTGGGGGTTTTCCAGGGAGAACCGGCAGATGGCCGAAGGCAACGATAGCGACGAGGTCACCGGGCTAGGCCTGAACCGCAATGTCATGGCCATCCTGCTGATTCTGTTCATCTGGATGGCGTGGGGTGGCGTCGCGTTCTGCCTGGTTGACTTCTGCCAGAAGTTCATGACCCTGGCAGCGGCACGACGTTCGGCAGTCCCCCTCAGGCTGCTGGAATGGGTTCCTCTGCTGCTTCCGGCAGTCATCCTGCTAGTCCTGGCGACCAGGAGATGGCGTGCCCTGGTCATCTATGCGGCTTGTGCGGGGGTATTCCTGTGCAGTATGCCGTGGTTGCGCCAGCACGACCTGTTCTACCGGCTGGAAAACCCCTACAACGACCGCCGCTTCGATGCCGCTCTCTGGCAGGCCCAAGCCGGTTCCGACGCATGCATCAATCCGCGCGGGCAGATGACCGCCGACCTGCTGGCCAACCAACTGCGGGCCGGGATGACCCGGGACGAGGTGCTTAACCTCTTGGGGACTCCCGAGCTCGGAAGCGAATCCGGCGATTCCCTAAGCTACATCCTCGGCCTCTATAGTGGCATCATCGACCACGAGTTCCTGACCCTCCGCTTCCAGGACGGGAAGCTCGTGAGCGCCTATGTGTGGGAGAGTTAGCCGGAGAGGATATCCCGCCCTCCTGCGGGGGCTCGGCTGGGAGCATCCTTTTCCCCAGGCTCACGCCTGGGGCTACGATATTGCGCCCCCTGCGGGGGCTCGGGGACAACGCCACGTCCCCCAGGCTTATGCTCAGGGCAATGATGTTGCGCCCCCTGCGGGGGCTCGGGGACAACGCCACGTTCCCCAGGCTTATGCTCGGGGCTACGATATTGCGCCCCTGCGGGAACAGTCTATCTGTCCCTTGAGTCCTCTGCGTCCCTTGGGTCCTCTACTTCCCCCGCGCCAGGAGGGGCCAGGCGCAGAGGGGCAGCTTGCCTTGCGGGGACAGGATGCGGGCGTGCAGGGGGTCGATGATCGTGGCCTGGGCCGGCAGGTCCAGGGCGATGGTCCCAACCTCCTCCACGTTGGCATCGGGACGCCACCAGGCGACGTAGCGGTTGCCGACGCTATCCTGCCAACGGCGAACTTGGGCAGCGCTGTTGGCTTCCACCTTGCCCGTGCCGGGGTCGGCAATGCTCTGCCAGGCTTGGAGGGCATAGAAGAGCGGAGTGGGGTCGAGGTTTTGGTCAAGCAGATCGGGCCACCAAGTCAGCCGCACGTCGAGGGTCTGGCAGAGGGCCAGCAGGCGGAGAGCATAGGCGTTGCGGACGGTCTCGGGAGCCTCGCGCCAGCAATCGGCATCTATCCAGGCTTCCAGACCGGCGGCGCGGAGGGTGGCAACCGCCTGGCGCAGGGAAGACTCGATGATCTCGGGAGGTTCTTCGGTGGCAATCCAAAGGCAGACCGCATCGGCCTTGCCCTTGAGAGCGGCAGCGGTGGCGGCGAGCTGGCTGGCGGCTCGGTTGCCCAGCAGGGGCAGACGGGCCAGGGCGACCTTGGTACCTTTCGGCACCAGACTCCGGGCCTGGGCGCAGGAGGCCACCCATTCCGGGAGCTCGCTAGTGGCTGTCCACGTAGCGAGAGGCAGCGAGGGATTGGTGGGTAGCCCATTGCTCACCAGCACCGCGGCAATGGCATCGGCATGGGGGGCCAGCCGGGCCCAGGCAGCGTCCATGGCTTTGGGCTGACCCGGCAGGGGAACGGCCACCGATACGCCGCGCGGGCGGCCCAAAGTCAGGGCGCGCGCCAAGCCTTCCCAGTCCTCTGCGGGACCAGGGGGCGGCCAAATCTGGAGCGCGGTCGCGCCGACTTGCTCGGCCAGCCGCCAGTTCTGTCCGTTCACCCCTTCTCGGCCACCGTCAGGCAGGGCGAAGGTCTGGGGAATGGTGGCACGCAAGGCGAGGACACTGCTCTTCACTTCGTCGGCGGGACACCCCACCAGCCGCGCCCCGCTGATCGCGGCCAGGGCGGCAGGGGGTTCGGGCACCCGCCAGTAGGTGTTCACCCAGCTCTCGTGCAACTTGCCATCGCGGACCCGCACCACCAGAAAACCGAGCTGGTAGGGATCGTAGATGCGGGCCGGACCGGGCAGTTGCTCGGCCACGGTGGGGAAATTGCGGTTGAAGGTGGTCGAGTTGATCGTCCGCAGCCAGAGATTGCGGTAGCTGTTGGCAAAACCGAAGTGGGTATGGCCGGTGTAGACGGCGTCTACGCGGTACGTGGCGAAGAGGTCGAGCAACTGGCTGCGCGCGGGCTCCATGACCGACTCGTAGTTGTTGGGGCCGGGTTCGTCCGGCCGCCGCCAGAAGAGGGGATTGTGGAACAGGACGATGCGCAGCTTGGCAGCCTGTGCCTTGGCCAGTTCGCTGGCCAGCCACTGCATCTGGGTCCTCTCCAGTTCGCCGCCGCTGTTGCAGAAGGCATTGTCCATGACCAGAAACACGCAGCCGTCCTGATCGAGCCGGTAGTAGTCCTCGCCGAAGTGCTGGCGGTAGATCGCCCGGTACTGGTCGCTGAAGTACATGGACTCCACCGGCTTGTTGGCCCGCTTCGCCCATTTTTCGTCCCAGACACGGAGGCTCGGCTGGTTGCCGATGTCGTGGTTGCCCGGCACCAGATGGAGTGGCGCTTGGCACTGCTTCAGGAGCTCCCCGGCGTACTGGCATTGGTCGGCGAACTCCTCGCCGTTGGGGAAGGTGGTGATGATGTCGCCCAGATTGGCCACGAAGGCCGGGGACAGGGCGTTGATCTGGCGGAACGCCTCCTCGACTCGCCAGTTGTGGCAGTACTGCGCCTCGTAGCCCTTGGTGCCGATGTGCGTATCGGCGACCAGGACAAAGGTCAGGTCCGCAGGCGGCAGATGGGCCAGGGTGGGCAGGGGCGCATGCTGGTTGCGGGTCTGGCCGAAGAACTCCTCGTAGGGCTCCTGGAGACGGCCCAGCTTCAGTTCGGGATTGAGCTTGGCGCAGTCCGCCTGGAAGCGGTCGGCGATCTCGGTCTCGCTCAGACACTGGCGGGTGATGCGCACCTCGTCGATGATCCCGGTGAAGGCATTGGCCTGACGGCCCAGCACCAGACCTGCGGTGGACCGGGGAATGGCTCCGGTACGGACCGTGGTCCCGGCTAACAAGCCGTTCACATAGATCCGCATCTCGGCCCCGTCGTAGGTACCCGCCAGGTAGAGCCACTGGCCCGGCTGGGCCGGGGACATGGCCGGGACGGGACGCCAGCCACTGGTGAAGACGTGGAAGGAGGGCATCCCCCGCGTGATCCGCAACAGGTAGTTGCCCGCGTAGACGATGCCGGGTCCTTCGAGCTTGGCGAAATCACCCTCGGGACAGACCCAGGCCTCGACCGTCACCGCCTCGGGTGATTGCAGGTCGTCGGCCAACGGTCCCGTGACACTGGAGGCATCGCCCGCGAAGCGCAGCCCCTGGCCGATGGCGCCCGGCACCCGTTCCACCCCCTTCAGCGTCAGGTCGTGTCCCTTCCCGGTGCCATCCACGGCAGTCCCCGGCGTCGCGTCCTCGAAGGACCACTGGGCCACGGGCTGGGCCAGGACTGGCAGGCAGAGGGTGAGCAGGGCAAGGAGATGGCGATGCATAGGACAACCTCGCGCTGGATGGCAGGTGGCAGGTGATTCCACCATACCACGGCAATCCCCGGTGTGCGACGCGGCAGGGACCTGGGCGATCCCCTGCCAGGGCTTGCGCCTGTCGCCGAAACCGAGTACCTTGCGTCGAGCTCAGGTTGGCCGTGAGATGGACCAACCGGTCTGCTTGTCTGCCTATGGAGACGATGCCAAGCCGAGGGAAGTCATGGAAACGACGCAGTGGTACTATGTGATCGAGGGACGTCAGGAAGGACCCGTCGCGGAAGACGTGTTGATCCAGATGTTCCAGACGCGGCAGTTGCCGCCCGACACTCTCGTCTGGAACCAGGAACTCACCGAATGGGTGCTGGCTGCCACCATTCCGGGCCTCGTTCCGGAGGACGCCAATCCGCTTCCCGCTGCCCTCGTCCCGGCCCAGGCAGTGTCCTATGCCGGTTTCTGGAAACGGGTAGCGGCAGCACTGATTGACGGAATCATCTGCGGAATGGCCGGGGCCGTTGTTGGGGGCATCCTCGGCGCGATCGGTGCCACGCAACTGGCGAGTCTCGCCGGTATCCTGATCGGCTGGCTCTACTCAGCCCTGCTGGAAAGCTCACCGAACCAAGCCACGGTCGGCAAGATGGCCTTGGGCATCAAGGTTACCGACCTCGACGGGGAGCGCATCTCCTTCGGCCGCGCCACCGGTCGCCATTTCGGCAAGATCCTCTCATTCCTGATCCTCTGCATCGGCTACCTGATGGTGGCCTTCACCGAGCGCAAGCAGGGCCTGCATGACCTGATGGCCGGAACGCTGGTGGTCGACAAGTAGCCTACGGCGCGTCGCCCCAGTCCGGGCAGGCGAGAGTCTCGCCGTCCCGCAGGGCCGACTTGTGGGCCATGACGCCCATCACCATGTAGCGCGCGGCCTCCCAGGCGTTGATGGCCGGGGTACGTCTCTCGGCCACGGCCGAGCAGAACTCGTGGACCAGATAGGGATGGGAACCGCCGTGCCCGCCGGGGGTGAAGTCGCGGGTCTGGAACTCCTCCTCGCTGAGGTCGCGGTAGACCGCGCGCTTGAAGGCCGCCGTCACCTCGGGGGGAAAGGGCTCGAACATTTCGGCCCTGTCCACGCTCCGGGAACTAGGTTTGGGCAGGTTCGCGTAGTCGAGGTGGTCCAGATCGGGCCGGCGGGCCTCGAACCAGCGATTCTCGGAGAAGGTGCCGAGAGTGCCCATGATGCGGAAGGTCTCGCTGTCGCCGCCGAGAATGCCCGCCGCCTCGCGGGTTTCGGCAATGCGGACCGTGGCCCCGTTGCTCATGCGGAAGAAGGCGAACTCGTTGCTGAAGGCATCCGCAGCGAAGTGGGGGTCCTGGGTCCGGTTGCGCCAGCCGTAGGCGGTCACCTCCACCGCATGGGCACCCATCACGCAGACCGGCCCGCTCGTCGAGTGGGTCGGATAGTGCATGGGGCCGCCGAGGATGCCCTGGTCGCGGTATTTGCTGGCCGCGGTCTGCCGCCATTCCTGGCCGGCCTGGCCCAGGCTCCGCTGGTAGCTCACCTGCCGCAGGTTGCAGCCTGCATCCACGTCGTGCAGGTATTCGCCCTCGGCGTAGACGAAATCGCCGAACTTGCCCGCCGCCGCTTGCCGTCGGCAGAACTGGGCCTCGGGCCGGTAGTAGGTGGTCTCGCCCAGCATGTAGTGCTGGCCGGTATGGGTGCAGGTCTCGATGATCTTCTCGCACCACTCCAGAATCTCGTCGCCATCCGGCACGCAACTGATGGGGACGGCGCTGTAGACGTGCTTACCCGCCTGCATCGCCTGGATGCATTGGGGCGCATGCAGCCAGGGCTGGGTAATGATGACCAAGGCATCAAGATCTGCCCGGCAGATGTCGTCGAGCGAGAGGTAGATGTCCTTCAGGGCGAGTTTGTCCGCGTAGAAGGGATCATCGGCGAACCGGCGGATGCGGTCCGCCTCCCGGTCGCAAAGAGCGATCCGGTCCACCAGGGGATGGGCCTTGAACAGGGGTGCGAACGCCGAGCCGAACTGGCCGAGCCCAACCAGACCAATGCTGATACCCATGCCATCGATCTCCACGCAATGCCGCCGGAATTGGCGTTGTCCCTTATGTACCACACGGATAGCGGCGCGACAAGGGGCCGACTACTTGTCT
>QKCY01000580.1 GCA_003245525.1 Victivallales bacterium
GGTGGCATGGCCCGAGGACATGCAGAGCAGATCGTGCAGCGTCATCTCCCGCATCCGGGCATCGGTGATGCAGTCGGCGTAGTCGGGGAAGAAGCCGGCCAGCTTGTCCGTGACCGCAAGGCGTCCCTCCCCCGCCGCGATGCCGATGGCGGCGGATACGAAACTCTTGCTGAGGGAGAACAGCATGTGCGGTTGGTGCGGCGAATAGGGTTGCCACCAGCCCTCCAGGCAGACCTTGCCCTGGCGCAGGATCATGATGCTGTTCAGGGAGTCGGCCTGGCTTAACTGTCCGAGCAAGGCGCAGAGTCTGTCGGAAGAGATGCCCACGGATTCCGGAGTGCAGCGGGGAAGAGTAGTCATGGGTTGACCTGATTCCTAGTGGTTGTTGGAGCAGGTAATCAATATCGCCTGTCAGGTGACCAGAGCCAGTAGGCCTACCCAAACGAGACCGGGGTTCCGTTCGCCGGTATCCTTACTCCTTCTGTCGCCGCTGCCAGTCTGCCAGACCAACGTGGGAGATGGTGTGTTGGGTTTCAAGCGACTGATCCCTGTCTTCTGGGTGCCGTTTCGTCGTGGTAGTCGGTTCCATTGACCAGCATTGCGCGCATGATGACGAGCATCTTCCGCATGGTTGCTCCGAGCGCGAGCATGCGGGGCTTGCCGGCCTCGACCATTGCGGCGTAACTGCGGGCGAGCCGGTTGTTAGGCCGCCGGACGGCGGCGATGGCAGCCATGTAGAGGATTTGGCGGACCCTCGGTGAGCCCTGCTTGCACATCCGGGTCCTGCCATGCACGCTGGTGCCGGACTCGAAGCGCCTGGGGGAGAGCCCGGCGAAGGCGCCCAGGCTGCGGGAGGTAGGGAAGCGGGCGAGATCGCCGAGTTCGCCGAGAACGGTGGTGGCGGTGACGAAGGCGACGCCGGGGGTGGTGCTGAGGCGGCGGACGGCCCCGGCGAGTCCGGGACGCTTGGCCACATGCTTGCGCATGAGTTCCTCGATGCGGGCGAGGGCCTTCTCCAGGCCGACGACGACCTGCTTCTGCACCCGGGCCACGGCGGGCACCGCCTCGGTCTCCGCGAGCCGGTTTCGCGCCGTTACGAGGGACTCGACCAGGAAGGCGCGCTGGCGGCCCATCTCCTGCAGTTCGCCGTACTCCGGGGTGGGTGGCCGCCACGGTTCCGGGCAGCGCTCCGCCCCGAGGCGGGCGAGGGCGGCGGCGTCCGAGCGGTCGGTCTTGTTGCGGAGCCGCAGGCTGCGGGCGAAGTGGCAGGCGGACTTTGGGTCGACGATGGCCGGGGCCAGGGAGGGACGCGCGGCCGAGAGCAGTTCGGCCAGCTCCACCGAGTACCGTCCGGTGGCCTCCATGACTGCCCGGACGCCGTCGGCGGGGGGATTCGTCCCGTCCAGCCAGGCGAGGAAGCCCGCGACTCCCTCCCCGGTGCGCGGGAAGCTGGCCTTGGGCAGGTCCGGGAGCGGCACCGGCCTGCCGGGGATCCAAGGGGGATGCATCGCCGCATCGAAGGTTCCCTTGGCCACGTCGAGTCCTGCCCAGGCGGTTCCCGTCCGGTCGTTTTCGTTCGTCATCGGGCCGTCTCCTTTGCTGCATGCCGCGGATTGGGGATGCCTCCACCCGGCCATTCTTGCGATATGCGGGCTCTGACGCCCAGGATGGCTTGTCCGGCCTCGCGGTGGAGCACGGTGGCGGGGAACGGGCCGGATCTCCCACACGGGCTGCCATGCGGTGCCCAAGGCGCGTCTGGGCTCCGTCCCCCGCAGTCCCCCCGGCTGGATGCCGGAGAGGCTTCACCGTGCAACCTGTGCCTTCCGCCCCCGGAATGCCTCCGCTCCGACGGACTGGACAGGGTCCATTCTCGCGGAGGCAAGGGGGCGGGATGAATCCATAGGCGGAACATACAAGGCGCGCCGTGCGCGGCGACGGAGACGGTCGCAGCGGGATGGTCACGCAGACATGGAAACAGCCTGTCGCGGCACACGGTGCCCCTCCCACATTCGGCCACAACGGGATGGTCACGCAGACATGGAAACAGCCTGTCGCGGCACACGGTGCCCCTCCCACATTCGGCCGGTCGAAGCTACAGGCAGGGGGAGTGGCACCGATGGTTCGCGCCAGCCCTCCATGGAGGGCGATTCAATGCCCCGTCCTTACGCTCGACGGAGTTCAGTCCTTGGTGTATGCTTGCGACGGGCGTGTCCCTTCCTGGCTCCGGGCCGGATGCGGGATGCGCCCGTTCCATTCCCTGCGCGTCTTCCCAGAGGGTACAACTGATGAACCAGCGGCTGCGGGATGTCCTGAACCATACGGAAGCGAACTATCTGCTGCCCTTCTACTGGCAGCATGGCGACCATTACGAGCGGATTCCGCAGCAGGTTGCCGCGATCGCGGCGAGCGGGGCGCGGGCGTTCTGCGTGGAGTCGCGTCCGCACAAGGACTTCTGCGGCGAGGGCTGGTGGCGGGATATGGACCTCATCCTGGCCGAGGCCGAGAAGCAGGGGATGCAGGTCTGGGTGCTCGACGACAACCACTTCCCCACCGGCAACGCGAACGGTCTGATCGCCAAGCGCTACCCGGAGTTGCGCAAGTGGCTGCTCGTGGAGCGGCATATCGACGTGATGGGGCCGATGCCGGATGCCACGCTGCTCATGGATATGCCGGATGCCGACAACATCCTGCTGGGCATCTATGCCTACCCGCGCACCGGCGAAGGCGAGGCCATCGCCCCCCAGCCGGTCGAACTGACCGCGCACGCCCAGCCGCCGTTCCTCCGCTGGGACGTGCCCGAGGGCTGCCATCGGATCTTCTTCCTCTACAAGTCGCGGAAGGGGACGCTGCCTGGCCAGCAGTCCTACATCGACCTGCTCAATCCGGCCTCGGTGCGGGTGCTGATCGAGGCGGTCTACGAGCCGCACTACGAACACTACTCGGCCCGCTTCGGGAACACCCTGGCGGGGTTCTTCTCCGACGAGCCGAGCTTCGGCAACTGCTGGGCCGGGCCGCACGCCGACGACTTCGGCATGTACAACCGCCGCGTGGGCATGCCTGGTCTTGCGTTGCCATGGCACGACACGCTCTCCGGGATCATCGGCAACGCCAGTCTGCCCGCGCTGTGGTACGAGATGGGGGAGGGTACTCCCCATATCCGCCATGCGTACATGGACACGGTGACGACCCTCTACCGCGACAGTTTCACTCGGCAGTTGGGCGATTGGTGCCGGGCGCACAGCGTGGAGTACATCGGGCACATCATCGAGGACATGAATGCGCACGCGCGCCTGGGCCATGGCGGCGGCCATTTCTTCCGGGCGCTCGACGGCCAGGACATGGGCGGCATGGACGTGGTGCTGCACCAGGTCATGCCCGGGTTCGCCGACTATCCCCATACGGCGAGCTGCTTTGGCGGCATGGCCGATCCCGAGTTCTTCCAGTACGTCGTACCGAAGTTGGCCGCCTCCCATTCGCATATCGATCCGCGCATGCGGGGCCGCGCCATGTGCGAGGAGTTCGGGGCTTTCGGTTGGGCCGAGGGGGCGCCCTTCATGAAGTGGATCACCGACTTCCTGTTGGTCCGGGGCATCAACCACTTTGTGCCCCATGCCTTCTCGCCCGCCTATCCTGATCCCGACTGCCCGCCCCACTTCGGGGCCGAAGGGCACGATCCGCAGTTCGATGGGTTCTCGGCGCTAATGACCTACACGAACCAGGTGTCGCATCTGCTCTGCGGAGCGCGGCACTGCCCGGATGCCGCGATTCTCTACCACGCCGAGGCGGAATGGATGAACCGGAAGGGCGGGTGCATGCTGACCCAGAAGCCCGCCAAAGTGCTCTACGACGCCCACCTCGACTACGACATCCTGCCTGCCGATTTCTTCGTCGATGGGTCGTGTCTGAACAGCGACGAAACCTACCCCTGTCTGGTGGTGCCCTTTGCCGAACTGCTACCCCAGGCGGTGCTGGCTGCCTTGGAGCAGGCCGATCAGCACGGCGTCAAGGTCATTTTCGTCGATGGCAAGCCGCAGGGCTGCGGCGACTTCGGCACGGTTGCCGCCCTCGGCGACCTGCCCGCGCTGATTCCCGGCAAGCTGCGGTTCAGTGGCGATTGCCGCCTGCTGCGCCACTACTGCGCGGAGCGGGACGGCTCGACCGTCGTCATGTTCTTCAACGAGTCGGTGGTTGCTGACGCCCGCGCGGAGATCACGCTGCCCTGTTCGGGGGACTATGCCCTGCTCGATCTGCTGAACGGGGTATGCACCAGAGGTTCGGCCCCCGACGGACGGGTCTCCCTGAATCTGAAGCCCTACCAGTCGCAGATTCTGGTGTTCGATGACCTGGTCGGCCTTGATCTGGGTGAGGTACCCGCCTGGACTCCGCTGGGTACGGTTGAGCCGGTGTTCGAGATCTCCCTTGCCCACTCCGAGGATCTGGCCGACTTCCAGCCCTATCGCACGACTGGGGCGCTCTTCAATCTCACCGGGCCCGACGCGATTCCCGACTTCGCGGGAACCGCCCGCTACCGCAGCACCCTCCTGTTGGAGAAGCTGGCGCGGGTTGCGCTCGACCTTGGTACGGTGGGCCAGACGGCCCGGGTGTGGCTGAACGGGGTCGATCTGGGCATCCGGATCTGCCCGCCATACCGGTTTGACCTCTCCGCAGCTGCCAGGGCAGGGGAGAACGAACTGGTGATCGAGGTGGCCAATACGCTGGGCGGCAAAGTCCGCGACCGCTTCTCGTGGTTCATCCAGATTCCTCCCTCGGGTCTGCTTGGTCCGCTGACGCTGTACGCCGCGGCGGAACTGCCAGAACACTGAGCCTGAAAGAGACGGTTCGTCGCCGGTTGACAGGCCGAAGGTGGCTGGGTATATGTACCTGGCAGAGATCGGTTTGCCATGACGCCTTCGGGAGTCCATACCCAGGGAGAGAGCGATGAAACCTAGCCTCCTTCTCCTTCTGTTCTTCGGTTGCGGCTGGTGGAGCCGCGGCGATGACTTGACGGTCGAGGTGGCGCGTTGCGCGGCCATTGCCGACTCCACCGAACGGTTGGCCGCCTACGATGCGCTGGTTGCGGAACTGGCCGCCCAGAAGCCTGCCGCCGAGGGGGACGTTGCCCCGAAGATGGGGAAATGGGAGTTCGAGGCGGAGACTGGGGAGGGCGGGGACAGGCGTTACTTTCTGACTGTGGAGGCGGAAGCGGACCCCAACCGGACGGGCGATCCCCCGCTGCTGGTGGTTGGCTTCATGAACGGAGCCTACAGCATCGCTGTCGTTTGCCATGTCTATCTGGGGACCAAGGAGGTGAAGGTTGCCACGCGGCTGGACCGGAACCAACCGGTGGTGGGCAACTGGGACTTGGGCGAGCATGGGGACATGCTTCTGCTGCTGCGGGATTGCCGGTCGGACATTTTGGCCATGATGAAGGCCCAGACCCTTCAGATCCGGATCATGCCCGAGGCCACTGGCACCATCGGCTTGACCTTCGATATCCGCGGCCTGTCCCAGGGAATCCGGACTCTGACCGAGGCCAGCAAGACGGGAGGGCAGTAGGATGCGGCGCATGGCGACCACCATTCTTGTGCTTGGCTCCCTGCTGGTCCCGGCGGAGGAGTTGCGGGACAAGCTTCTCCGTTGCGGCAAGATCGAAGATCCCGCGCTGCGCTTGGCGGCCTTCGACCAGGCGGCCAAGGAGAGCGCTGAACTGGCGGCGGCCGCGCCGGACTCCTCGCTGCCTGCCGATGACGCTCCCGTGAGCCTGCCCCCGACCCCGCCGGAACCGGCTGCGGTTGCTCCGGCCCCCCCGCAGGCAAGCGGCCCGTTCGACATCAGTCTCACGGGGGTCCAGCAGACTCGGAATCAGGGCAAGTGGAAGACCGACTCGTGGCGGTCGGAAATGGACGACAAACGCGTCTACCGAGCCTTCTTGGCTGCCAACGAGGGCGTACGAACTGCAACGGACACGTACTGCCCTTTCCTACAGGTCCGCTACCGAGAGGGCAATCTGGAGGTTTACATCAGCTACGATGAAGTGCTGTCCGCCAACAGTGCCACTGTCACCATCCGGATCGGCAGGGGAGCCCCGGTCAGTCAGAACTGGCTGACGTCATCCGACTTCAAGTCGGCGTTCTACCCCGGCGACCCCCGCCCTTTCCTGCAAGCCCTTTGCCGCGATCCGAAACTGGTGGTGCGATTGACGCCATACGGGCAGAACCCGCGGACCGTGACTTTCGACACGCGCGGGTTGGTCAGCATTCTCCAGTCCATGGCCAAGGCCGTGGAGAGCGGGCGCTAGCAAGACTCCCGGAGGCCGTCGTAGGTTACCCGCAGGCCCTCGGGGGCCAGGGCTGCCGCCAGTTCCGCATGGGGGGAGCAGAGGGTGCGGGCCAGGTGGGTTAGCCAGACCGGGGCGTCGGCGCCCAGGACCTTCTGGCGGATGAGGGTGGTGCGCATGAGCCGGACCATGGCGATGCTGTTGTGCTCGAAGATGCGGAAGTCGCCCTCGGTGTCGCCGATGGTGGCATCCCAGACGATGCCGTCGAAATGCAGGCGGCGGATGGCCAGCCAGGTTTCCGTAGGCAACCAGGCCCCGTCGAGAGCATAGAAGAGGGTGGTCTCGCCCTCCGACAGCACGAAGTGGTAGGGCTGCTCGTCCGGACGGGGGACGTGGTGGTTGGCGCACACCGGCATCACCTTCAACGGCCCGACCGACTCGGACTGGCCAACAAGGAGAGGCGTGGCCCGCACCCCCGCGATGGCGTTCAGTTCCGGCAGCAGCATCGGGTCGGCATAGACGCGCAGGCCGCCGTGGGCGGCAAGCTGGGCGATGGCGGCGGGATTGTAGTGGTCGCCATGACTGTGGGTGATGAGCAGGTCGGTGATGTTGGCGGGATCGACTCCGTAGCGGGCGAGGGCGGCGGGGACGGTTGGCCCGCAGTCCACCAGCACGCAATCGGCCAAGAGAGTGGACGTGAACCCGCGCCACTCGCCGGGGGCATAGTCGGGCCGCGGCGGTTCCGGGGCCCAGTCGGCCGCACCGGTGCCAAGGAAGAGGAGATTCATGTCGCTCTCGCTAGATCTTCTTCTTCTCGAAGAGAACAAAAGCCCCGACATAGATCGCGGTCAGGACTAGAATGACCAGCCACGGCGAGACGCCGAGAACACCGGGAAGGGTCAGATTGCCCAGCTTTCCCCAGGCGAGGACCGAAGCCTTGAGGACCGGATAGACCTCGGCGAAAACCGCTGCCCCGACCAGCATGCCGAGCACCGCCCAGATGGCGTGCCAGCGGCCTTCGCCGATGGCTCCCACCGACGTGCCGGGGCAATAGCCCATGATCGCCCAGCCGCCGCCGAAGAGCACTCCGCCGAGCAGGTTGGCGGTCACGTTGGTGGGCTTGATGTCGAAGGCGACGAGACCGAAGGCGGCCAGGATGTGCAGACCGATCATCCCCACGATGATGGCGGAGAGCATGAACTTGAAGATGGTCATGTCGCGGAAGAGCATGGCCCCTACCTGCTTCTCAAAACGCAGCACGCGTCCCTGCTGGAGCAGGATGCCGAAGAGGATGCCGGTGACGAGTCCGAGAATGAGCTCTGTCATCGCGATTCCCCCCCGCCGCGATAGACCAGATTCGCCACGCAGGCTCCCCCCAGAAAGAAACCGACCAGCGCCAGGAAGCCGCTGACCGACAACTGCATCAACCCGCTCATGCCGTGTCCGCTCGGACACCCCCCCGCCAGGCGGGCGCCGAACATGGCCACGATGCCGCCGAGCACCGCGCCAATGGCGCGTACCGAGACCTTGCTGCCGAAGCGTTGGCACCAGATGGGCGGCACCGACTCCATCGGAAAGGAGCCATCCACCAGGGCCGCCCCGAAGGCCCCCACCAGAATGCCTATGACCAGCATGAACTGCCAGTCGAACTTCGGCTTCTCCTTCTGGTAGTACTCGTTCTTGGCCACATGGCTCGGGGCCACTACCTGCTCCACCATGCCCGCTGCCCGCACGAAGGTGGTGGAAGCGCCGAGGTACTTGGGCTTCTCGAGCATCTTGCCGGAGACCGCTACCGATACCGTGGCGAGGACGCCTGTCAAAGCTCCGGCGACATAGGGTCGCCAACTTTGCGGACCGCTCATCGTTCAATGACTCCTGGTTCAGTTCCGGCGGGGGGATACTCGGGGGAGGGCTCGGGTCGTCTCCAGACACGCATGGGTAGTGTGACGCTAGCCTGTCTGGAATGTTGCATGGTGGTGGCAGAATCTGGAAGCTGGCGAGGACCGTAGGCGGGGAGCCGCGGCCTTGGACTACACCGGGAGCCATCCTTCGGCTTCGAGCCGGGCCAGCTCCACTTCCAGGTTGGGGGTGAAGACGCCGGTGCCCTTGGCCTGGCGCAGTTCGGGCACTGTCCAGAAGCGCAGTTCGTCGATCTCCGACTCCTGGGCCCGGAAGGGGCCGTCGTGAACCAGGCGGAAGACGCCGACGTTCTCGGACTCGACCCGGTTGCGGATCTCGCTGCGGAACAGCCATTGCAGCGGCAGATCGGGAGACAAGCCCAACTCCTCGCCCAATTCGCGTCTGGCGCCCTCCTCGTAGTTCTCGCCGGGAGCGAGGTGTCCGCCGACTGCGGTATCCCATTTGCCAGGCTGGATGTCCTTGTCGGCCGAGCGTTTTTGGAGCAGCAGCCGGCCATCGGTCGAGAAGACCACCACATGGGCGGTGCGGTGGACCAAAGCGGGGTTGCCATGGCACTCGGCGCGCCGGGCACGCCCGATCACGCGGTCCTGCTCGTCAACGATCTCGAACCATTCGTCCATGCGGGAGGTCCCTGGAATGACTACACGGTCCGGTACCATAGCCCAGCTTGTCGCCGATGGCGGATGGTTTCGGGCAGAGAATCCCCAACCCGGAGTTGCGCCAGACGGCACCGGCGCTATCGTGGCGGGATTCTTGGTGTCCGGCGCCGGTGGGCGCTGTCGATGCCCTCGGCAGACGAAAACCACCGACCCATGGGTCGGAGAGCGGAGACCAAAGCAATGGGTACGTGCAGTGAGATCGTGAATGTGGCCATCGTGGGCGCTGGCGGCATGGGGCGCGGTGTCGCCCGCGAACTGATGAAGTTGCCCGACGTGCGGATCATCGCTGTGGCCGATCCCGCCGATGACTACCAGGATGACTTCTTCTACAAGGTCCGGGTCGGGCGGCTGCCTCTGAAAGCCGAGATCGAGGCCCATTTCCGGCAGCAGGACGCGGCTTTCGTCTGTGCCGACTACCTGGATTTCCGGACGATGCTGGCCGAGATGCCCGAGATCGACGCCATTGTCTGCGCCACGCCGGACCACCTGCACGCCTACGTGTCGGTCTACGCGATGCGGCTGGGCAAGCATGTGTATTGCGAGAAGCCCCTGGCCCACAACATCTGGGAGACCCGGCTGATGGCCCGCGTGGCTGCGGAGCAGGGAGTCGCGACCCAGATGGGCAATATCGGCCATGCCCGCGACGGGATGCGCGAGACGGTGGAATGGATTCGCGACGGGGCCATTGGCACGGTGCGCGAGGTCCATGCCTGGGCGGGGGCCACCCGCTGGAACAAGGGCATGCTGGCTCCGCCGACCGACGAGCCGCCCATGCCCGAGGGCATCGACTGGGATCTGTGGCTTGGCCCGCGCGAACCGCGTCCCTTCCATCCCGCCTACTTCCCGGTGCGTTGGCGCGATTTCTGGACCTTCGGACTCGGCCCCATCGGGGACTTTGTCTGCCATGACCTGGACTGCGCCTGCTGGGCCCTGGACCTGAAGCCGCCGGTGACGGTCGAGGCCTTCTCGGCGGGCAAATCCCATCCCGAGATGACCGGTTACGGCGAAATCTGCTACTATGAGTTCGGGGCCGATGGCGACCGCGCTCCGGTGAAGGTGACCTGGTACGACGGCGGTCTCCGTCCGGCAACTCCCGCCGACTGGCCCGCCGACGAGCCGATCCCCAGCCGCGGCGTGCTCTTCGTCGGCGACGAGGGGATGATCCTCTGTCCCGGTCTCGGTGCCTCGCCGCGCCTGCTGCCCCAGGCCCGGCGCGAAGCCTACACCCCGCCCGCGCCCTCCCTGCCGCGCTCGCCGGGTCACCACCGCGAATGGATCGACGCCTGCAAGGGCGGCGTCCCCGCCACCAGCGATTTCGCCTATTCCGCCCAGCTTACCGAGATTGCCCTGCTCGGGGCGGTGGCCCTCCAGACCAACAAGCGCTTTGTCTGGAACGCCGCCGAGATGAAGGCCGAAGGCGTTCCCGAAGCGGACGCCCTGATCCGTCCCGCCTACCGCAAGGGGTGGGAGATCGAGGAGTAGCCATCGAGGCGAGTCCGCGCCCCGCGACAAGAAAACGGCCAACGCCCAGGCGTTGGCCGTTGTTGCCGGTTCGTGAGCAGGGTTACTGCACATACCAGGGATAGCTGCGCGCGTCGGCCTGGGTGTTCTTCATCCACCCGGCATGGCCGTCGGCGAAGACCATGACGAGGCCGCTGTTGTGCCGGGTCCAGGCCACGCGGGGGCAAGGGCTCACGTTGCCGCACGGGGTGCAGCCGCCGCTCCGGTCCGCGTGGGGGTTGATATAGTGGCACTCCGAGTCGGCGAAGGTGGGCAGTTCAGTCGTTACCTTGAAGGTATCCACCTTCTTGTCGCGAACCTGGCAGTTGTAGCCGTAGCTACCGTGGGCGCGCTTGCCGGTGTAGGTGGAGACGGGGCAGGCGTACATGTTGGTGTCGTTGATGTACGAGCTCACCCACGGGCCGCAGATGGGACAGAGATAGCAGTTGGTCTGGCTGTAGGGCCCCAGGGCCACCGTGCCGGTGTACTGGAACATGGGCGAGAGGTAGCCGTCGTTGTCGTTGATGTACATGGTCAGAGCCAGGCCATACTGCTTGAGGTTGCTGGTGCAGGAAGCCTGGCGGGCCTTGGCCCGGGCCTGTTGGAGCGCCGGCAGCAGCATGCTGGCGAGAATCGCGATGATGGCAATCACCACCAGCAACTCGATCAGGGTGAACTGCGACGAGCGGCGAGGGGAATGACGCATGACCATAACTGCCTCCTGGTGCCGAACGATGACGCAAACCAACACGCGGCCTTCATCCTTCCTTCACAATAGGAGGAGCCGGTGGGTTCTGCAAACGAAGGGGTTGGCAGCTAGGGGAGAGGGCCGGCACGACGGTCGCGGGTGATCTTGCCCTGGCTGCCCGCGTCGGTGTTGCGGACCAGGGGAGGGAGGTCGCCCACCAGGCCAACCCGGTCGTCTTTGACGAGCAGTGCCCCGACGATGCCGGGAATGGCCCCGATGGTGCTCAGCGTGGGATCGATGTCCGCCGGCGTGCGGACGAGGTTGGCGGCCAGGGTGGCGGCGGCGTCGGCCAGGCTGGCGTCGGTGGCGACAACGGTGGCCAAGTCGCAGTCGCCGAGGCTGAGCGAGTGGCCCATGCGGCTGGACGAGGAGCAGATGGCCAGGGGCAGGCGTTCGGGCGGTACCGCGAATGCCAGCGACGAGCCAATGGGGCTCTGCCCTGCGTAGAGGGCCACGCGGACCTCTTCCGACGAGGCCAGATAGATGTCCCCGCCGTTCTCCACGATGGCCTCGGCCGCCCCGGCCTGAAGGGCGGCTTCGGCGGCCAGTTGGGCGATGGTGCCGGCCACGGCGGCCATGGGGCCGACCCCGGTGCGGCTGGCGGCCTGGGCCATGCGTCGGGCAATCTCGGGAGCGTCGGGCAGTAGCCCCACCGGAACCAGCGATGTACGGAACTCCGGCTGCCGTGCGAGGTACGCTTCCAACACAGCGCGTTCGCGTTGGATCGCGGCGACCACGTCGCCAAAACGGTCGCTACGGATGCGGAAGTTGCTGTCCTTCAGGCGGAATGTCTGATAGCGGGCCATGCCTATCGCTTTCCTTGCAGTTTGGCGGGGGGCCGAATGGCCCGGTCCGGGCTTTGGCCGGTTTGGCGAGCTATAGTCCGGCGTGAGGAACGGGTAAGGTTATCGGGGCCGGAGCGGTTGCGGGAGCCCTGCGCGGGAGGTACATTACGCGGCTGAGCCGCCGGAATCCCCTCTGGCGGTTTCCGTGCAGAGTCAGCCCGGCCGCCCCCACTGTATCCGGTACACCCGGACGGAGCAACGATGCCCAAACGCGAAGACATCAAGAAGATCCTCCTCGTCGGTTCCGGCCCCATTGTCATCGGTCAGGCATGCGAGTTCGACTATTCGGGCACGCAGGCCTGCAAAGCCCTGCGAGAAGAGGGCTACGAGGTGGTGCTGGTCAACAGCAATCCCGCCACCATCATGACCGATCCGGAGTTCGCGGACCGAACCTACATCGAGCCGCTGACTGCCGACATTCTCGAAGAGATCATCCGCCGCGAGCGCCCGGACGCCATTCTGCCCACCCTGGGTGGCCAGACGGCGCTGAACTTGGCCATGGAACTGGACGAAAAGGGCATCCTGGCTCGCTACCGGGTCGAGATGATCGGTGCCAGCGCCGAGTCCATCCGCAAGGCCGAGGATCGCGACCTGTTCAAGAAGACCATGCAGGGCATCGGCCTCGATCTGCCCCGCAGCGGTTCGGCCCACACGCTGGAGGAAGCCTGGACCATCCAGCGCGAGATCGGCGAATTCCCGGTCATCATCCGCCCCGGCTTCACCCTCGGCGGCAGCGGCGGCGGCATTGCCTACGACGAGAAGGATTTCGTGGACATCGTCACCCGCGGCCTCGATTACAGCCCCATCAGCGAGGTGCTGGTCGAGGAGTCCGTCCTGGGCTGGAAGGAATACGAGCTGGAGGTGATGCGCGACCGCAAGGACAACGTGGTCATCATCTGCTCCATCGAGAACGTCGATCCCATGGGCATCCACACGGGTGACTCCATCACTGTGGCACCGGCCCAGACCCTCACCGACCGCGAGTACCAGCGGCTGCGGGACGAGGCGATCAAGGTCATGCGGGCCATCGGCGTGGACACCGGCGGTTCGAACGTCCAGTTCGCCGTGAATCCCGACAACGGGCGGTTGGTCATCATCGAGATGAACCCGCGCGTCTCCCGGTCCTCGGCCCTGGCCTCCAAGGCCACCGGGTTCGCTATTGCCAAGTTCGCTGCCAAGCTGGCCATCGGCTACACTCTGGACGAGATCCAGAACGATATCACCCGCGAGACGCCCGCCTGCTTCGAGCCCACCATCGACTACGTGGTTACGAAGATCCCGCGGTTCGCCTTCGAGAAGTTCCCCGGCGCCGACACCACGCTGACGACCCAGATGAAGTCCGTGGGCGAGACCATGAGCATCGGGCGGACCTTCAAGCAATCCCTGCAGAAGGCCCTCCGCTCCCTGGAAATCGGCCGCTTCGGTTTCGGGGCCGACGGCAAGGACGGCCCGTTCGAGGCGCTGACCGACGAGAAGCTGGCGGCCTCCATCAAGCGGCCCAACGCCCAACGGCTCTTCCAGATTCACGCCGCCTTCCGGCGGGGCTGGACGGTCGAGCAGATTTTCGACCTGAGCAAGATCGATGTCTGGTTCCTGCGTCACTTGCAGGAGCTGGTGGCCTACGAGGACGAGATCCGCACGGCCAAGACCATCGCTGGCATGAAGGCGGACCCCGCCCTCTTCCGCCAGGCCAAGGAGTTCGGCTACTCCGACCGGCAACTCGCCTATCTGCTCGGCTCGAAGGAAGACGCGGTGCGCGATGCGCGGCACGAATTGGGCATCCTGCCCACCTACGGACTGGTCGATACCTGCGCCGCCGAGTTCGAGGCCTACACGCCCTACTACTACTCCTGCTACAGCACCATGGACGAGTGCCGCAAGTCGGACAAGAAGAAGGTGATGATCCTGGGCGGTGGTCCCAACCGTATCGGCCAGGGCATCGAGTTCGACTACTGCTGCGTGCATGCCTCCTTCGCTCTGCGCGAGGCGGGCTTCGAGACCATCATGGTCAACTCGAACCCCGAGACCGTCTCCACCGACTACGACACCAGCGACCGGCTGTACTTCGAGCCGCTCACCCTGGAGGACGTGCTCCACATCTACCGGCGCGAAGGCTGCTGGGGGGCCATCGTCCAGTTTGGTGGCCAGACCCCGCTCAACCTCGCGCTCGACCTGGAGCGGAACGGCGTGAACGTGATCGGTACTTCGCCCAAGAGCATCGAGGCCGCCGAGGACCGCAAGTTCTTCCAGGAACTCGCCGAACGCCTGAACATCAAGCAGCCCCCGAACGGCACGGCGGTCAATCTCGAACAGGCCGTGGAGATCGCCCACCGGATCGGCTATCCCGCCCTGGTGCGCCCCTCCTTCGTGCTGGGGGGCCGCGGCATGGCCATCGTCTACAGCGACGCCGAGCTGGCCAAGTACATGGACGAGGCCGTCGAGGTCTCCGACGAGCGTCCCGTTCTGGTCGACCGCTTCCTGGAAGAGGCGACCGAGGTGGACGTGGACTGCATCTCCGACGGCAAGACCGCCGTCATCGGCGCGATCATGGAGCACGTGGAGCGGGCGGGCGTCCATTCGGGCGACAGCGCTTGCATCATCCCCTCCGTCACCTTGCCGACGAAGGTGCTCGAAACCATCCGCCAGCACACCTACGACCTGGCCCGCGAACTCCACGTGGTCGGTCTGATGAACGTGCAGTACGCGGTGAAGGGCGAGACCGTCTACATCCTGGAAGTCAACCCCCGCGCCTCGCGCACCATCCCGTACGTGAGCAAGGCCATCGGCGTGCCGCTGGCCAAGCTGGCCTCCCTGGTCATGGCCGGCCACACGCTGGAGCAACTGGGCTTCACCAAGGAAGTGCAGATCAAGCACTACGCGATGAAGGAGGCCGTCCTGCCCTTCGTTCGCTTCCGCGGCAGTGACATCGTGCTCTCGCCCGAGATGAAGTCCACCGGCGAGGTCATGGGCATCGATATCGATCCGGGTATCGCCTACCTCAAGAGCCAGTTGGCGGCGGGCAATCCGGTGCCGGAAACGGGCAATGTTCTGCTCAGCGTCTGCGACGAGGACAAGGCGGCCATCGTGCCCCTGGCGCGGGATCTGGAGGAACTTGGCTTCACCATCTACGCCACCTGTGGCACGGCGACCGTGCTGTGGGACAGCGGCATCAAAGGCCGGGCGCTGTTCAGCATCTCGAAGGGACGGCCGAACGTGCTCGACCTGATGCTCGAAGGGCGCATCGACTGGATCATCAACACGCCCTCCGGCCAGAGCGAGCAGCAGGACGGCATCGCCATGCGCGCCGACGCCACCGTCCGCGGGGTGCCGATCACCACCACCATGAATGCAGCCCTGGCGGCTGTCTCCGGACTCAAATCGCTGCGGCGGCTGAACCACTTCGATGTGTGCAGCATCCAAGAGTACCAGCGGCTCGTCGCCTACCGACGACCCAAGGCGTAGCCACCTCCGTGGGGGCGGTCCCCGGATCGCCCCGTGTACCTGTCCGCCGTTCCAGATTTAGGACGTGAAGATATGCAAAACTACAATTGGCGCGAGCAACGCGAGAAACCGGCGTTTCTGGCCTTGGAAGACGGTACGGTCTTCCGGGGCCACTCGGTCGGTGCCAAGGTGGACGTGCTCGGCGAAGTGGTGTTCAACACCGGCATGACGGGCTACCAGGAGATCCTCACCGATCCCTCCTACCACGGCCAGATCGTGACCATGACCTACACCGAGATCGGCAACACGGGCATGAACCCGGCCGATCCCGAGTCCCGCCGTCTGTTCGCCAACGGGTTCCTGGTCCATGAGGCCAACGAGCCCAGCAACTGGCGGACCGAGCAGAGCATGCAGGCCCAACTGACGGCCTACGGGATTCCCGCCCTGGCGGGCATCGATACCCGGGCTCTCACGGTGAAGCTGCGCGAGTGCGGTACCCTCAAGGGCTACATCTCCGTCACCGGCGAAGTGGATGTGCCCACCGCCGTGGCCAAGGCCAAGGGCTGGGAAGGTCTCGACGGCCAGGACTATGCGGCCAAGGTCACCTGCGACGCTCCCTTCGAGTGGGATGCCGATGGCTCGCTGAGTGCCTCTTGGGGTATCACCGACACCTTGCCGAAGCCCGACCTCCATGTGGTGGCCTATGACTTCGGCATCAAGTGGAACATCCTCCGGCGCTTCCGCGAGAACGGCTTCCGGGTGACGGTGGTTCCCGCCAAGACCTCCCCGGCGGACGTGTTGGCCTACAAAGCCGACGGCGTGTTCCTCTCGAACGGCCCCGCCGACCCCGCCGCCGTGACCTACGCCGTGGACAACATCCGCGCGCTGATCGGCAAGGTGCCCCTCATGGGCATCTGCCTGGGGCACCAGCTCCTCGGTCTGGCCCTCGGTGGCCGTACCTACCGGCTGAAGTTCGGCCATCACGGCTGCAACCACCCGGTGAAGGACCTGATCACCAGCAAGGTCGAGATCACCAGCCAGAACCACAACTTCGTGGTCGATATCGACAGTCTCCCCAAGGGCAGCGTCGACATCACCCACCTGAACTTGAACGACAACACGGTCGAGGGGTTGCAGCACCGCAGCGAGCCGCTGTTCTGCATGCAGTACCACCCCGAGGCCGCGCCGGGTCCCCACGACTCGGCCTATCTCTTCGACCGCTTCCGTACCCTGATCAAGGAGGCCTGAGGCCATGGCCGAGTCGCAGCGGAAGATCCTGATTCTGGACTTCGGATCGCAGTACACCCAGCTCATCGCCCGCCGGGTCCGCGAGGCGAACGTGTACTCCGAGATCGTCGATACGATGATCCCTGCTGCCGAGATCCAAGCGCAAGACGTGGCGGGCATCATCCTCAGCGGTGGCCCGGCCAGCGTCCACGAGGATGGCGCCCCCGGTTGCGATCCGGCCATCTTTGACCTCGGCCTGCCGGTTCTGGGAGTCTGCTACGGACTCCAGTGGATCACCCAGCACTTCGGTGGACGCGTCCAGCGCTCCGGCTCCCGCGAGTACGGTCAAGCCACGCTCACCATCAAGGACGAGAATCCGCTCTTCGCGGGCGTGGCCCCCACCAGCAAGGTGTGGATGAGCCACGCGGACGAAGTGGTGGAGGCGGCCCCCGGCTACTCCGTCATCGCTTCCAGCCAGTCCGTGCCCTTTGCCGCCGTCTGGAACGAGTCCAAGCGCATCTGGGGCGTGCAGTTCCACCCGGAAGTGGTGCATACCGACTACGGCAAGCAGATCATCCACAACTTTGCCCGCACCATCTGCGCCTGTTCCGGCGATTGGACGGCGGCCCACTTCGTCGAGGTGGCCACCCGCGAGATCCGCGAGAAGGTTGGTTCGGACCACGTGATCCTCGGCCTGTCCGGCGGGGTGGATTCCTCGGTGGCGGCGGCGCTCATCCATCGTGCCATCGGCGACCAGCTCCACTGCGTCTATGTGGACAACGGTGTGATGCGCTACAACGAGTCGAAGAGCTTGGCCGACATCTTCGGCAAGCACCTCCAGATGAATATCCAGATGGTGGACGCCTCCGAGGGTTTCCTCAGCCGTCTGGCGGGCGTGACCGAGCCCGAGAAGAAGCGCAAGATCATCGGCAACTACTTCGTGGACGTGTTCCGCGAGGCGGCTCAGAGTGTTCCCAACGCCCATTTCCTGGGGCAGGGAACCACCTATCCCGACGTGATCGAGAGCTCCGGTATCGGCAAGCACGCGGACAATATCAAGAGCCACCACAACGTCGGCGGTCTGCCTGCCCAGCTCGGCTTCAATCATCTGATCGAGCCCCTGCGGATGCTGTTCAAGGACGAGGTCCGCGCCATCGGCGAGGAACTGGGCCTGCCCAAAGAAATGGTCTGGCGGCAGCCCTTCCCCGGTCCCGGCCTGGCGGTTCGTATTCTCGGCGAAGTGACCCGCGAGCGGGTCGAGATTCTCCAGAAGGCCGACCACATCGTGCTGGAGGAGATGAAGGCTGCCGATTGGTACTACAAGGTCTGGCAGAGCTTCGCCGTGCTGCTCCCGGTGAAGACCGTGGGCGTGATGGGCGACTGCCGCACCTACGAGAACGCCGTGGCCCTGCGCGTGGTGCAGTCCTCCGACGGCATGACGGCCGACTGGGTGGACCTGCCCCACGAGTTGCTGGCCCGCATCTCGACCCGGATCATCAACGAAGTCCGGGGCATCAACCGCGTGGTCTACGACATCACCAGCAAGCCGCCAGGCACCATCGAGTGGGAATAGGCGGTCCATGCCCAACCTGCGGATCGACGACCAAGCCGTGAACGTGCCCGCCGGGACGACGGTCCTGGCGGTGGCGCAGAGTCTGGGCATCGCGGTTCCGACCCTCTGCCATCTTCCCGGTCTGTCCGCCTCCGCCTCCTGCATGGTCTGTGCCGTGCGCGACGAGGGGAGCGGTCGTTTCCTCCCCGCCTGCTCGACGCGGGCGGAAGAAGGCATGCGGTTCGATGCCTCTTCGGAGGCCGTCCGGGATTTCCGGCGCGCTGCTCTGGAGATGCTGCTTGGCGAACACGCGGGCGATTGCGAGGCCCCGTGCCGTCTGGCTTGTCCCTATGGCCTCGATGCACCCGCCGTGCTGCATGCGCTCGCGGCGGGGCAGGAGGCGAGTGCGCCCTGTCCCGACGATTGTCCCGCCCCCTGCGAGAAGGCCTGCCGTCGGGGCCGCCATGACGAAGCGGTCGCAATCCGGGACCTGCTGGCCTTGTACCGTCAGGAGTCTGACCAGCCTCTCCGGGAGAGAACGGTATCCGAGTGTCGACTGGGCCGTCTGCACGAAGGGGAAATGACCGAGTTCCTGCGACTCGCCGATTCCGCTCCCCGTGCTGCCATAAGCCGGGATAGCGCCCAGGCGCAGGCCGCGCGGTGTCTGCACTGCGACTGCCGGGAGTCCACCGCCTGCCGCCTGCGGGCCCTGGCCCGCGAATACGGCGCGGATGCGACCCGGCGGCGTGGCCCAGAACGGGCCACGGTGGAAATCGTGCCCATCGGCGAGCAGTATGTCTTCGAGCCTGCCAAGTGCGTGCGCTGTGGTATCTGCGTCCGCCTGGGCGAGACCCGGAAGGCCCGCTATGGCCTGACCTTCCTCAAGCGCGGCTACGCCGTGCGCATCGGGCCGCCTATTGGCGTCCCCTTTCTGGAGGCCCTCGGCGATCTGGCCGAGGAGATCGTCGCCGCCTGTCCGACGGCGGCGCTGGCCAAACGGGGATAGGCCATCTGGGACCTATGGTTTGCGTCCCATAAGTCCCAGAAGTCCCATGTGTCCCATCTTCTGGGAGAACTACTCCACCACCTGATCGTAGGCGGTTAGGGGGCGGTACCAGATGTTGCGGAAGCGCACGGGGTTGCTGTGGTCCTGGAGCTTCAGAGGGCCAACTTCCGGGTGTACTTCGTACTTGGTCGTCTTCTTGTGCTGGGTCGGGCCCTGGAGCAGCTTGGCGTTGTGGAGCACCACGCCATTGAGGAAAACCGTGGCGCTGGCCGGGCTGATGAGTTGGTCGCCCGAGAAGCGGGGCGCGATCCAGACGATGTCATAGACCTGCCATTCGCCGGGCTTGCGGCAGGCGTTCACGAGGGGCGGATACTGGCCGTAGATACCGCCGGTGGTGCCGTCGGCATAGGTGGGGTTCTGGTAGCAGTCGAGCACCTGGAACTCGTAGCGGCCCATGAGGAAGACGCCGCTGTTGCCGCGACCTTGGCTGGAGCTCTCGACCACGGCGGGGGACATGAACTCCACGTGGAGCTGGACATCGCCGAACTCGGCCTTGGAGGTGATATCGCCTGTCTTGGGGACGACTTCCATATAGCCGTTCTCAACCTTCCACTTGGCATCGGTGCCGTCCTTGGCCTTCCAGCCGGCGAGATCGGTACCGTCGAAGAGGATCACCGCGTCGGAGGGCGGGGTGCCAGCCTGTTCCTGGGTGCTGAACGTGCCGGGAGTGACCACCCGCGGCTGCGGGCGCTTGAGGTCATGCACGCGCCAGCAGGAGCCGGGGATGATGGGGGTGTCGTCGTAGCCGACGGGGGGGGCGGCGGGTTTCGAGTCTGCCATGGTAGGTTCCTTCTGGGATAAGCCGGGGCGGGGCCACCGGACAGGTTTCGTGACAGGCGGTAGGGTAGAAGCCCGGAGCCGCAGTTTCAACTAGTGTGCAGGTGTTTCCTTCGGCGGCATTCCTGTATGAAGGGAGAGTTGCCGGAGGCACCCGATGATAGGAGCTAGCAGCGCTAGCCCCAAGGGCGGGGATGGCAGGGGACGATGTCCCGTCTGGGGCTGGATTCCACCAAGACGCCAACCAACCCCGCAAAGGGGTGCCCTTCCTTCTGGCCAGCGGCTTGTCCGCTGGGTCGTGCCGATCACCCATCTCTCGGAACTGGCAACGGCAGGCATCTTGTTCCGGGGCACGCCCCCAACCCCTCCCCGCCCTCGGGCAGCAACGCTGCCCGAGGGCGGGGAGGGAAAACGGCGTGGGGTGGGTGTTTCGTATAGCTCAGGACTCTCCCAAGGGTGCCGACCGACTCCGCCAGGGGGTGGCCTTCCTCCTGGGCAGCCTCCTGCCTGGGTTGGACGCGAGGAACGCTGATCGATCCCGCAGGGGGATGGCCTGCAATGGGCTGCATCACGGGGAGAAGGAGTTCCAATACCGGCGTTCGAGGGCATAGATGGCGGGACCAACCGGGGTCTCGTCGTCGGCCAACAGTCCATAGCGGCGCATCTCGCGGAGATACTCCGGACGGGGAGCGAAGTCGGGCATGTCGAAGCGTTTGATGGTGTCGAGTTGCTGTTGGGTCCGTTGGATTGAGCGGAGAAGGGTCTGGTAATCGGGATCGGCGGTACTGGCAAAGACGCCGTCCACTTCCCCCATACCGTAGCCGCCTGCCTGGCGGGCGAGGGGGGCCAGGAGCAGGACGGACTGTTCCGGGTGGCTGAGATTGTAAAGGATATGGCGCGAGAACTTGAGCTTGGGGCTGTCGTACCGCAAGGCCCAGGGCGGCATGTCCAGGTCGTCGGACGGCGAATTCGGCAGGGGCCGCTGGGGATCGGCATGGCAGCGCATACAGCGGGTCTGAAGTACCTTGCCTGCCGCCTGCATCTCGGGCCATTTCAGATCCTGGCGGTCGATCTGGTTCTGGGCGTAGCCTCCGATCATGCCGGTACCGAGGGCAGCATAGGTGCCGGGCCAGGTGGCTCCGGTGTTGATCCAGTAGCGGACGAGGCGCTCCTCGCCGGGCGAGGCATGGACGCCGTGGTGCTCGCCGGTCAGTTTCGCCATGAGCGGACTGGCGATGTCGCCCAGGGTCCGGGGCGGGTAGTTGCTGCGGGCCAAGTTGCGCCCGTCGGCCACTTGGCGGTGGGCGCTGAGGGTGAAGTAGCTGTGACTCAGCACCGGTCCCCGGTCGCCGGTCAGGAGCACGCCGCCGCTCCGTTTGGCGGGACAGTGACAACGGACGCAGTGACGGTCCAGAACCGGCTGGATGTCGCGGGGGAAGTCGATGACCTCGGGGACGCCCTCGACTGGCACCGGTGCGACCGGCGGCTTCGCGGCGGCCAGAGACCTCCCGGGACGAGCCAGATTGGCAGGCGTACGGGTACGGGACTCGTGGCAGCCGACGCAACCGGTGACTTCGCCGGGCTGCACCGTCAGGAAGCTCTGCATCCGCTTGACTGACCGGCCCTGTTCATCCAGAGCGACGAAGAACAGAGCGCGGTTGGCGGGGAGGGTAAAGTGGGCCGATCCGTCCGCTTCCACTGGCACCGTCCCCACGATCCGCTCCAGGGTGAAGGTACCGCCGAAGCTGAGGGGTTCCATGCCGCCGGTGAAGTTGATGGGCTTTGGTAGAGCTTCCAGCACCAGCAGGCTCTTCACCTCGCCGGGTTCCACGCCCGCCAGGTTGCGTCCCTGGTACAAGTTGTTCAGCAACAGGGTTCCGGTTGTTTCCCCTGCCTGGGTTCGGGGCGGAATGATTCGTTCCCGATGGCGAGCAGCCAGGGGACGGGGCTCCTGGAGGTTCGCCTTGGGCAGGTCGGCGGGCAGATCGTAGACGTTGGCCAGTTCGCCATTGCGTCCCACGAGATAGAGGGAACGCCCTCTGGCTGCGAGAAACCAGTCCTTGCTCACCGGGTAGGGATCGCGGAAATCATTGCCGGTGAGGCGGTGAATCTGGGAGAGGTCGTCGGGACCATCCGCGACCGAGAGCAGGGCAATGCTGCCGCTATGCTCGCGTTGGCCATGGCCGGGCGACAGCACGAAGACCACCTCCGCGGAATCGGGCACCGGCTTGGCGTCGATGAATACTCCGCCCGGGTGGAAGTTGCCGAAGTAGACCATCTGGCCGGTACCGTCCGGATTCATGGTCCAGAGATGGTGGTAGTGGACCTGGGACCGGTCGATGTATTCCCAACGTTGGTAGATCAGGCGCCCATCGGGCAGAGGCCAGGGGGTGTTGTCGTGCTCTATGTTCGCGGAGAGGCGCCGGACGTTGCCGCCGTCCTCGTCGCAGCGGTAGACCACGCCCACCTGGGTCAGCCAGCAGTTCACCCAGCGTTGGCAGCGGCTGGAAACGAAGGCAATGCTGCCGTCCGGCAGATAGCAGGGCTCGATATCGTCGTAGTCGCCGCCCCCGTCGGTGAGTTGGCGCAGGCCGGTGCCATCGGCCCGGATCTCGTAGAGATGGAAATGCTCGGTGCCGCTCTTGCGCCAGGAGAAGACAATCTGTTCCCCGTCATAGTGGACCGCTGGGTCGCGCACGCTGCCCTCGGGGTCATCCACAAGAACCATCAGCGTATCGGTGGCGGTGTCGAGCAGACAGAGGCGTCCGCTGGCCCGGTAGCACTTGCGGTTGGCGTCGGGCGCATAGTAGCCGAAGTTGGCGTACCAGTGCCCGTCCACGCCATCCTCGCGGGCCGCGAAGACGATCCGGCCCATCCCGATCTCGTGCAGGTAGGAACGGGCCTGGTCCCGCTGGGCGCGGATGGCAGTGTCGCGTTGGGCCATGTAGTCCGCCATGCGTTGGCGGACGAGGCTGGCGACCTCTTCCTGGGGAAACTGTAGCTCCCAGATGGAGTAGAGACTGTGCCGTCCCGTCTTGCGGCAGAGCAACCGCAGGTAACGACCGGTTGCGTTCAACCCCTCGATCTGGTCGGTGAAGCTGTCGGGGCCGACGCTGTAGCGTTTCCCGTCGGGATCGTTGCGGGTGGCAACAGTCTGCCAGGTCTTGCCGTCTTGGCTGACCTGGATGTCGTATTCGGTGGCCATGGCCCGTTCCCAGACCACGACCAGCTCATTCAAGGCGATGCTCTGGCCGAAGTCGATGGCGATCCAGTCCGGGCGGTTGGGGCCGATCAGGCTGGCCCAACGGGTACGGAGGTCACCGTCCAGCAGGTTCTCCACCGGGAACTCGGGGCTGTGGACGCTACTCGCTCTCATCGGCGGTTGGGGCAGGGCAGGGGGAACGGCCCCGGCCGCTGTGGCCAGTAGCAAGCCGAGGAGGCAGACCAGTTGCAGGCGGTTGAGCGCCATGGTGCCTCCGGTCTGGCTTAGGCGTGCGGTCGCAGGCAGATGTAGGCCAGCAGGGCGGCGAACAGCAGGACAACGACTCCGGTCGTGCGGATGGCCCAGTCCTTGCCCTCGGTGCCAAAGGGCTTGAGCAGGGCGGCCATGAGGCTGGGCCATTGGTAGAACATCCCGACCACCACACAGACGGTCCCGAGCACGGTGATAGCGGCGATCACAGGGTCGCCCATGCGCACGATGGCCAGCCCAATGAGGATCAGGCCAGCCACCAGGACCACCATGCCGATGGCGCGGGACGCGGCGAGGGGCATTTTGATCCACCAGTCCATGGTGGCTTTGACTCCGGCGGGCCAGAGCAGCATCCAGACTGCTTTGAGGAGGGCTCCGGCCATGACGACGAGCAGGATGAGGCGCAGGGTGTCCATGCTTCGTTTCCTCCCGGCGGAGCCCGAACGCTCCGCCTAGTCGGTGGCGGGTTGGTGGCAGAACCCGTTGATGGCCTGGTCAACCATGCTCAGCAGGGCGTCGCGGTTGACCTTGCCTTCCACAGTCAAGCGGAGTACTGCCGCTTCGATCATCGCATAGAGCAGATGCATCGCCGAGCCGTGTTCGGCGCCGGGGAACTCGCCCGACTGGATGCCCTGCATGACCACGCGGCTGAGCAGCCGCTTGATGCCCACCGTATGCTTGCGCAGACGGCGGGAGACATCCTCGCCTGCCCGGCGGCGGCTCAGCAGGTAATCCAGGATCACGTGGAGCAGAATCCGCTGTTCGAGGGTGCTGTCCAGCACCACGACCATCAACTTGCGCAAGCGCTGGGCGGCGCTCAGCCCGTGGGCCGCCATGATCCGCGTGTAGCGGCGGGTCATCTCCTGGGTCACTTGGAGAATGCTGGCGTCGAAGATCTCGCGCTTGGTCTTGAAGTACTTGTAGATCGTGGTGCGCGCCAACCCGCACCGCTCCGCGATCTGGCGGTAGCTCACCCCATCGTACCCATGTTCGCTGAACAGCGTGATGGAACGTTTGAGGATTTCCCGGCGGCGGCGTTCGTGATCGACGACGATGCTCATCGTGTTAGGCAAGGGGTTGTGGATGGAATGACTATCCACCTCGTGGCTGACTGCCACGAACATACATGCCGGGAGACGCTTCGCAACACGCGCAGAGGGGGGATCGGTGCCTGGCATGGTGCCATTGGCCGAACCAAACGTGAATCCGCAACCGCCGACGCGCCGCTGGCCAGCAGGGATTGGCAAACCGGCCCCAAGGAGCCATCTTCCGAGTTGCCGTCCGGCCTGCAGACAAGTATAGTGACGAAAACCGCAAAACTGTCATACTGGGGAGCTGGCTGCTCCCGGGAGAATCCCATGAAACAAGTTCGTATTACCGGCGTCGGCTCCTATCTGCCCGAGCGGATAGTGACCAACGACGAGCTGTCGCGGACGCTCGATACGTCGGACGAGTGGATCGTCTCGCACACGGGCATCTCGACGCGGCACCTGGCCGCGCCCGGCGAGAGCACGGGTTCGATGGCCATCGCCGCCGCCAAGCGTGCCATGGCGGATGCCGGCGTGAAGCCGGAAGATATTGGCATCGTCGTGCTGGCCACCTCCACGCCCGACCATGCGGACATGCCAGCCACGGCCTGCGACGTCCAGCATGGCATCGGCGCGGTGAATGCCGGGGCCTTCGACTTGATCGGGGCCTGCGCGGGCTTTGTCTACGGCTTGGAGATCGCGCGTGGCCTGTTGCAGGGCGACGGGCGTCCGGCCTTGGTGATCGGTTCCGAGCGGATGAGCGGCATCGTGGACTGGACCGACCGCAACACCTGCATCCTCTTTGGCGATGCGGCCGGCGCGGTGGTGTTGGAGACCTGCGACGCCAAGGGGCACCAGTTCTACGGCTCGGTGCTGCACAGCGATGGCGGTGGCGCGGACCTGCTCTGCCGGACCGGCGGCGCCTGGCGCGATCCCGAAGGCCAGATGGTGCGACCCGGCTCCGTTCACATGGAAGGGAAGCCGGTGTTCAACTTCGCGGTCAAGGCCATTCCCCGGATCGTGACGGAGCTGGCCGAGAAGCATTGCATCGCCCTCCAGGACATCAACCACATTGTCGCCCACCAGGCGAATTTCCGGATCATCGACGCAGCAGCGAAACGGCTCGAAGTGCCGCGCGAGCGTTTCTACCTCAACCTGCAGAATGTGGCGAACACCTCCTCCGCCTCGATCCCGCTGGCCCTCGACCAGATGGACGAAGCGGGTCTCCTCAAGGAAGGGGACTTGATTCTCACGGTGGCGTTCGGTGCAGGTCTGCTCAGCGGTGGCAACCTTTTCCGTTGGTAGTACCCAGGGGTACAGGAGACCAATCCTATGACGATGCAGAAGCGAGTGGTGGTTACGGGCCTCGGTGCCGTGACCCCTATCGGGAATACGGTGGCGGAACTGTGGGAGAGCCTCCGGGCTGGCAAGTCCGGCCTGGGTCCCATCACCCTGTTTGACGGTTCCCGCCTGGAATCCCGGGTGGCGGCGGAGGTCAAGAACTTCGATCCGGAAGCCTATCTGCCGCCGAAGACGGCGAAGCGCATGGCCCGGTTCAGCCAGTTTGCCGTGGTGGCCGCCATGGAGGCGTGGAACGACGCCAAGCTGGAAGGTGCCTGCGATCTGGATCGCACCGGCGTTGTCATTGGCAACGGTATCGGTGGCAACGAGGTCGATTGCGAAGCCCACGAGAAGCTGATCCAGCAGGGCCCGCGCCGCATTCCCGCCATGACCATCCCCAAGATGATCATCAACGAGGCGGCCGGGAACATCTCGATGACCTACGGTCTCCGCGGCCGCATCCATACGGTGGCCACGGCCTGCGCCTCGGGCACGGACGCCATCGGCGTGGCCCTCGACGCGGTCCGCTCCGGGCGGCTTGACGTGGTGGTGACCGGTGGCTGCGAGTCGGCGGTTACCGAGTATGCCATGGGCGGGTTCTGCTCGCTCAAGGCCCTGAGCACCCAGTACAACGACCAGCCCACCAAGGCCAGCCGTCCTTTTGACCGGGACCGCGACGGGTTTGTCATGGGCGAGGGTGCCGGTATCCTGATTCTGGAATCCTACGAGCACGCCATGGCGCGCGGTGCCCACATCTACGCCGAACTGGCGGGGTACGGGGCCACCGGCGACGCCTATCACCTTACCGCGCCCCAGCCCGACGGGTCCGGCGCGGCCCGCGCCATTTCTCTGGCGCTGACCGACGGGGGGATGGCCCCCGCCGACGTGGACTACATCAACGCCCACGGCACCTCCACCGCCATCAACGACCCCACCGAATGCCGCGCGATCCGCTTGGCTTTCGGGACCGAGGCCGACCGGCTGATGGTTTCCTCGACCAAGTCCATGACCGGTCATTGCATCGGCGCGGCGGGCGGCATCGAGGCGATTGTCTGCGTGAAGAGCATCGCGGACAGCTTTGTGCCTCCGACCATCAACCTGGAGACCCCCGGCGAGGACTGCGATCTGGACCTCGTCCCCAACGTGGGACGCGAGACTGCGGTGCGTGCCGCCCTCTCCACCTCCCTGGGTTTTGGCGGGCACAACGCCGTGGTTCTCTTCAAGCAGTTTGTGGCGTAGGCTGGCGGGCCGAGAGGCCCATATCCTTCGCTTTGGTGACACGGACGGAGTCGGCAGCAATGCCGGCTCCGTTTTGCATTGCGCGGTTGGCGCCCAGACGGTACGTTCCGGGTTCCAGACTCCCACATTCCCGCCGTGCAGGCAAAGGGTCCATCCATGAAGCGCAAGTGTCTCCTGGTTTCGGTTCTGTTGTCGTCCTTGGCCGTTGCTGCGCAGGAACTGGATCAGGTGTTCCGGGATGCCTTTGACGATGCGGCCACGTTGGGGAGTCGTTGGGAGACGTCGGGCGGTGCCTGGCAGGTGCAGGATGGGGTATTGCAGGGGTCGTCGCCCACCCGGCGGGGATTCGCCTATCTTCCGGACCTGCCCGAGGCGAACCGGCTTGAGGTCCAGGTCCCTCTCCGGATCGTGAAACGCGACAACCCGCAGGGCTGGTGTACGGCGGGCGTGACCGTCTTCCTGGGGCCGGCGGACTTCTGGCAATTCGCGTTGGTGGAGGGCCCGGACCAGAAACGCTACGCGGAACTGGTGGAGCAGTACGCGGGCACATGGCAGGCCCAGCGCACCGGCGAGACCTCCCTGAAACAGACCGCCAACGAGGGTCAGATGGCAGGTTGGGACTATGACCATGACTATGTGCTGACCCTGTCCCTCTCCGCCACGGAGATCGTTGGCATCGTGGCCGATCCCGCGACCAAGGAAACCCTCACCCGGATTGCCTACGCCTGGGGCGATGTACCAGGCGTGAAAGGCGGTCGGCCAGGTCTGCTGGTCAATGGACTTTCCCTCGCCGCCCAAGAGGTCGAGGCGCGCTGGGCCGCCGCCCTGCCGATTGTGGGCAATCTGGCGGTGGAGCAGGGACCACGGGGGAGAATGGCACTGCTTGCCCCCGTCGATGGCGAGGTGACCGGTATTGTCGGTGCCCTGCGCCAGGGCGGGTATGGGGTGACCGTTCTGGACTGCCAGGATCTGGTTGCCGAAGGGGTGCTGGATGCTCGCCGGTTCGATGGGCTGGTACTGCCGGACAGTCCGCATTTCCCGGCGGAGGGCATGGCGGGTCTGCTGCGTTTCCTGCGCGGTGGCGGGGATCTGGTCCTGATGGGCGGACTGCCCTTCTCGGTCCCGTTGCTCCGAGTGGGGGGCGAGTGGCTGACCCAGCAGGAACTGGATGCGCGGCTGCGTCAGACTCCGGTGCGGGAGATGCTGTTCGACTTCGAGCAGGGCGACGCTAGCGCCTGGCAGCGTTCGTCGAACCATCTGGACCAGCCGAGCCAAGCCAGTCTGGTTGCCGTTCCCACGGGGCAGGCACTGCAACTCGACATCCGGGGCATTGATGGCTGGGATACCTTTGCCGCGGCACTGCCGAATGGTCTGCCCGCACCCGACAATGCCCTCTGTTTCCAGGCCGACGTTGCGACCGCGACTCCGGCGGTGGTGGTGGAACTGAAGGAGGGCGACGGTTCGCGTTGGATCGCCACGGTGGCATTGTCCGCTGGTTGGCACTCCTACGTGGTGCCGATGGCGCAGTTTGAGTTCTGGGGCGACGCTTCGCCGTCGGGGCGGGGCAACGCGGGGGACAAGGTGCGGCTTCCTCAGGTCCGTTCGCTGAGCTTCGGTCTGGCGGGGAGCCATATCCCCGGCCTGCGGGGCGATCATGTGATCCGCCTCGATCAGATCGGAACGGGGCAGGCGGTGTTCCCGGACACGCCTCCCGATCCGGCCGTCGGCCTGAACGTGTTCAGC
>QKCY01000348.1 GCA_003245525.1 Victivallales bacterium
TGGGGGGCCGAGATCCACGGCACCTATGCCAGCACCGAGATGGGCGCTTCCTTCACCGACTGCTGCCACGGCACCGGGGGACACCTGATTCCCGACCTCGTCGCCATCGAGCTCATTGGCGACGACGACCGTCCCGTCGCCCCCGGGGAACTCGGCGAGGTCGTCGCCACCCCGCTCCAGGTCACCGGCATGCCGCTCCTGCGTCTGCGCACCGGCGACATGGCCCGGCTCGATGTCTCGCCGTGCCCCTGCGGCCGCACCACCCCCAGGCTCGGGCCCGTGGTGGGGCGCAAGCACCAGATGCTCAAGCTCCGGGGCACCACCGTCTACCCGCCGGCCATCTTCGCCGCGCTTCAGGAGATCGACGAGATCCAGAACTACTACCTGGAGGTGGACAGCGAATTCGACCTGTCGGACCGGGCGACAGTGACCGTGGGCCTGCGCCCAGGGGCAACCCTGAGCGCGGCTGCCGTCGCGGACCGCGTCGGCAGCCGCATTCGAGTCAGGCTCCAGGTCGTGACCGCCCCCGCCAGCGAAGTCGAGGCGCGAATCCGGCCCCCGGGCAAGCGCAAACCCGTTGTCTTCTTCGACCACCGTCAAGCACCATGAGCCCAGCCCACCCATAGGGGAGAGATAGCTATGGCCGATAGGCCCATTGTCGTTCTCAACGGTCACGATCTGACGATCGAGGGCATCGTCGCCATCGGCGTCGGCGACGCCCAAGTCGATCTCGACCCCGCGGCCCTCGAGCGCTGCCGCGAGAGCCGCGGCTTCCTGAAGGCCGAGATCGACGCCCGCCGGATCATCTATGGCGTGAACACCTCCTTCGGGCCCATGTGCAACAAGATCATCGAGGACAGCCAGATCGAGGCTCTCCAGGTGAACCTCATCCGCAGCCATGCGGCGGGTCTGGGCGATCCGCTCAAGTACTACATGGCGCAGGGCGTTCTGGCTGTCCGGCTGAACACCCTGGTCAAGGGCTACAGCGGCGTCCGGGTCGAACTGCTCGAGTTCATGCGGGACATGATCAACCACGGCATCGCGCCGTACATCCCCGAATGCGGCAGCGTCGGCGCCTCCGGGGACCTGGTACACCTCGCCCACATGGCGCTCGGCATCATCGGCCAAGGACAGGTCTACCACCACGGGCGGCTGACCGATGCGGCGACCGCCTTCGCGGCCGAAGGCATGGTCCCCATGGTGCTCAGCTACAAGGAGGGAATTGCCCTCATCAACGGCACGAGCGCCATGACCGCCCTCGCCGCCTTCGCCCTCGCCGGTGCCGAGAAGCTGCTCCGGGTTGGCTGCGTCACGGCCGCCCTGGCCCTGGAGATCTTCGGCGGCATCGACGATGCCTTCGACGAGGATCTCCACCGGGTGAAGCCCCACCCAGGACAGATCGAGGTCGCCGCCACCATTCGCCGCCTCTACGCGGGGAGTCGCAACATCACCCTGCGGAGCAACGTACACGACCTGATCCGCCAGCAGGCGACGGGCGAACCGGTCTTCGAAACCTGCATCAACGTCCAGGACGTCTACTCGATCCGCTGCACGCCGCAGGTGCTCGCGCCGGTGGCCGAAGCCCTGTCCCAGATCCGCCAGAGCGTGGAAACCGAGGCCAACTCCTCCAACGACAATCCCATCATCATCCCCCGCGAGCGGAAGATCATCCATGGCGGCAACTTCCACGGCCAGTCCATCGCTTTTGCGATGGACTCGCTCTGCCTGGTGCTCCCCAAGCTCTGCACCCTCTCGGAGCGGCGGCTCAACAAGCTCCTGGACAAGAACCTGAACGAAGGTCTGCCCGAGCAGCTCATCGCCGGCACGCCGGGCCTGACCATGGGCTTCATGGGCGCCCAGTACGTGGCCACCTCCAGCACCGCCGAGGTCCGCCAGCTCGCCAATCCGGTGGGCACCCTCTCCATCTCCTGCAATGCGTCGAACCAGGACGTGGTCAGCATGGGCACGGTCGCCGCCCGCAAGGCCATCCGTGCGGTGAGCTGCGCGAAGCACGTCGTGACCGTCGAAGTCCTGGCGGACCTGCAGGCACTGTCGTTCCGTCAGGCGGACCGCCTGGGCGGGGGAACCGGTCGCATCTACCGTGCGCTTGCGGAGCACTTCGAGGTCTACGACAACGAGCGGGTGTTCCACGACGACCTCGTCCGCTTCCGGCGCCTACTCTTCTCCAGCCAGCTCTTCGCCGACCTGTCGGTGTACTGGCGCGACGAGGAACCGGCCTGATGTCTCCCGCCTCGCCCTTGCCACTGGATGCGGCTCTCCTGGTCGCGCATCGTCCGCCCATGCTGCTGGTGAACCAGTTGATCGCCTGCGACGGCGACACCAGCGAGGCGGTCGCCCGATTCCCGGCGGACTCTCCGTTGGCCACGGAGAGTGGTGAGATCGAGCCGGTTTTTCTGATCGAGCTCATGGCCCAGACCTGTGCGGTCGCGGAGGGGTACCGGGGGCTGCAGCAGGACCGACCGCCCCATGTGGGCTACCTCGTCGGCGTCACCAAGACCGAACTGACCGGCTCGCTGCGGGTCGGCGAGACCTGCCACATCCGGGCCACGGTGATCGGTGTGCTGGGGGCGTTCGCGGTGACGGAAGCAACGGTCGTGCGGGACGGACAGGTGATTGCCAAGGGGACCATCAAGACGTGGGAACGGAACAGCGACACCCCGTAGCGGGCTGCGGGCAACGCCTGCACGGCTGGGCCGAACGCCACCGTCGGGCGATCCTGTGGAGCGTGGTTGGACTGATGGCCGCGGGCGCGGCCCTGGTCAGCCGCCTGCCCATGCGCGAGGACATCGACACCATGCTGCCCCGCCGGCCGGCTGGCCTGGCCGAGGATTTCCGCCTGCTGCAGAAGGCCCCGTTCTCCCGCCGGATCGTGATCAGCATTGAACGTCCCGCCGAACTCCCGGTTCAGGATCTGCTCGCCGCCACCGATGCGCTGCGCGCCGCCCTGGGTCCCCCGCTGTTCTCGCGGGTTGCCAGCGGTCCCGGCGAGGAAGCCGGGCTGGGCTGGCTGTTCTGGCTGGGCACCCATGTGCCGTACCTCGCCGAGGAAGCGGACTATCGCCAACTGGAGGACAGCATCGCGCCCGACGCGCTCCGACGCACGCTGGACGATGCCTACCGGCGGCTGGTCTCGCCGGAAGGCTTGGCCATGGCCAAGCTGGTCCAGGGCGACCCCCTTGACTGGCGTCTCCTGGCCCTGCGCAAGCTGGGCCAGGTCAACATGATCCCCAATGTCCGTCTCGAGGATGGCCACTTCGTCACGGCCGACCGGCGGCATGCGCTGATCCTCGCCGAGACGGCGATCCCGGTCACCGATTTCCGCCGCGGCCAGGCTCTGGTCGAGGCGCTGGATGCCGCCATCCGCGAGCAGGTGCCAGCTCCCCTCCACGCCACCGTGCTGAGCGCGCACCGCTACTCGGTAGCCAACGCCCGGGCCGCCCGCCGGGATCTGGTCGTCGTGCTGGTGGGATCGACCCTCGGCCTGGCGATGCTTTTCCTCGTCTTCCTGCGCAGTTGGCAGGGATTTTTCGTCTTCCTGATCCCGCTCTGCGGGCTGCTCGCCGCAGCTCTGGGGACGGCGCTGGTCTTCCGGCCAATCTCCGCCATCACGCTCGGCTTCGGAGCGGTGCTACTGGGCATCTCGGTCGACTTCGGCCTCCATGTCTACTTCGCGCTGCGCCAGGGGGGGGACCAGGCTGGCCGGATCATGGCCTCGCTGACCCGGCCACTGTTGCTCTGCGGCCTGACGACCATGGCAGCGTTTGGGGTATTGCTCGGGTCGGCACTGCCGGGGCAGCAGCAACTGGCCCTGTTCGCGATGGTCGGTCTGGCCACGGCCATGGTCCTGGCCTTGGGGGTGTTGCCGCTGCTGATCCGGCCGGGCCGCGAGACGGCTTTGCCGTGGCGCCCCGACGGGCCACGGTCGCGCCACCGGCGCCTGATCGGTGGTCTGTGGGCCGCCCTTCTGCTCGGCTGCGCCCTCGCCAGCACCCGCCTCCAGGTGAGTGGCGATCTCCAGGCCCTCGGCGTCCGTCCGCCCGAAGCGATCCAGAGCGAAGCGCGGATCGAGAAGACCTGGGGAACGATTCGGGGGCGGACCCTGCTCTTTAGCCAGGGAAGCGACCTGGAAGAGGCCCTGCAGCGCAACGACCAGGTCCTCGCCCTGCTGAATGCCAGTGGCTCTGCCGACCAGGCCATCAGCCTGGCTGCCATCCTGCCGTCGCGGGCCAGCCAGCAGGAGCGCCTCGACCGCTGGCGGGCCTTCTGGGGAAGCGGTCGTCTGGAGCGATTCCGCCAGGATCTCGGCCAGGCGGCCCGCCAGGCCGGTTTCGCCCCCGCCGCCTTTGACCGCTTCCTCCAGACCGTCGCCGAACCGCCGCCAATCTACGACATCGAGGCCCTCCGCGCCGTCGGCTTTGCCGACTTGGTCGATGCCATGGTCGTCATCGACGCGCCGGGGGCACTGGTGGTTTCGCTGGCGCCGAGCGCAGCCGTCGAGCCCCTCCGCGGCGTTCTGCCCGAGGGGGTCCGCCCCGTTTCGCAGGCCTTGCTGCAGGCGGGTCTCTCACGGGCGATCCGCCAGGACTTCACCCGCTTTCTGGTGCTCGCGTTGCTGCTGGTCGGCGGGCTGCTGCTCCTGGTCTTGCGCGATGTCCGCCTGGCCGCCATCGCCATGGTCCCGGTTCTCTCCGGCATCCTGTTCATGTTCGGGGCGATGGGCGTCCTCGGCCTGAGCCTCAATCTCTTCAGCCTGGTGGCGCCGATCCTGATCCTCGGGGTCGGGGTCGACTACGGGGTGTTCATGCTGCACCACGCCACCGCCGGCGACGAATTGCCCACGCGCCGGGCGGTTCTGGTCTCTGGCCTGACCACCCTGGTCGGTTTCGGCGTCCTGGTCCTGGCGAAGCATCCGGCCCTGCATGCCATCGGCACGGCGGTGGTTCTCGGTCTGGTTGCCGCTCTCGCCGCCGCCCTCCTGGTGGTGCCCGTTCTGGCCCCCCGTCGCACGGAGCTTCAGCCATGAGTCTACCAGCACAACTGCGGTCCTGCGCCAGCACCCCGCTCGCCTCGGCGGACGATGGTGCAATCACCCAGACCTTCCGTCTGGCTGCCGACTTGCCCTGCTACGAGGGGCATTTCCCGGGCGAGCCGGTGACCCCGGCCGTGGTCCAGATCCTCCTCGCCCGGATCGTCCTGGAGGACGCCTGCGGCCATGGGTTGCGGGTAGGGCAGGTGAACGGCGGCGAGTTCCGCCGGGTCATCAAACCGGGCGAACCGATCGACCTCCGCCTCTGCCGCACCGACGAGAACGTCTATCTGGCAACCCTCACCGTCGAAGGCGCATTGGCGGCCAAGTTCAGACTTACCGTGGAGCCTGCCTGATGCCACCCGCTTCTGCCATTCCCTCCCCGCCGAGTGGACCGCCCGGCCGCCGCAAGCCCTACTTCCCCCCCGTGCCCGGGGCACCGCCGCCCTTGCGGGTCACCGTGTCCCGACTGGTCCGCTTCGAGGAAGTCGATCTATTGGGGATCGTCTGGCATGGCCGCTATGCCAGCTACTTCGAGGATGCCCGGGTAGCCCTCGGGCAGCGCTACGGGATCGGCTACGAGACGTTCCGCGAACACCTGACCCCCGTCCCCATCAAGCAGATGTACGTGGACTACCGCCTGCCGTTGCGCTATGGCGACGAGTTCACCATCGAGGCGATCATGCATTTCACGGAGGCGGCCCGGCTGAACACCGAGTTCATCATCCGTACCGCGACGGGAGAGGTCGCGACGACCGGCTATTCCGTGCAGTTGATGCTGGACCGCGACTTCCAGTTGCTGGTCACGCCACCGCCCTTCTTCCTGGAGATCTGCCGTCGCTGGCAGGCGGGGGAGTTGGCGTGAACCCTGTCTATGTCACCCGGAGTGCCGTCATCACCAGTTTCGGTGATGGTCTGTCCGTGCTCTGGGATGGACTGCTGGCTGGTCGCTCGGCGGTGACGCCGGTGCGGCGCTTCCCCACGACTCACTATCTCGCCAGCGAGGCCGCCTGCATCGATTGGCTGGACGCGGTGCCGCCGGGGCATGCCATCGAGCGACTGCTCGACCGTCTGGCGACAGGATTCGGGCCGTTGCCGACCGGCACACGCCTGCTCACGGCCACCACGAAGGGGGGAATCGACGCCTTGCAGGACCAGCGCCGCCGGGGTGCCGATGCCGACCTAGACACCACCAACGGCAACGGCTTCATCCGCCTGGCCGAACGCTACTGGGGGCTGGACGATCCCACCGCGCTGAACCTCAACGCCGCCTGCGCCTCCTCCACCTTGGCCATCGCCCGGGGAGCGGCCATGATCGCCCACGGTGCCGCCGATGCGGTCCTCGTGGTGGCGGCCGATCTGGTCAGCGAGTTCGTCTTCTCCGGATTCTCGGTACTGCGCGCGCTGAGCAGTAACGGGGCCCATCCCTTCGACCGCGACCGGGCCGGCCTGGTGCTGGGCGAAGGGGCTGCCGCCGTCCTGCTCACCAACCGGCCTCTGGCCAAGACGGCCGACGATACCCCGTCGATCCGGCTGCTGGGTTGGGGTAGCGCCAACGATGCCAATCATGTGACCGCACCGGCCCGGGATGGGTGCGGCTTGATCGCCGCCATCCGGCGAGCGTTGGCAGTGGCCGACCGGACCTCCGAGGCAGTCGCCGGGATCAGCGCGCACGGGACGGGCACGGTCTACAACGACGCCATGGAACTGACGGCCATCGAGGCAATCTTCGGCGACCGGCGTCTGCCGTGCCACTCCGTGAAGGGAGCGATCGGACACACCCTCGGCGCGGCCGGGGCCATCGAACTGGCTCTCGGACTGCGAATGCTGACCACCCGCACGGTGCCGCCCACGGTCGGCCTGTCCACCCCCGAACCGCGGGCGGAGGGGCGTTTCGCCGCGGTCGCCCAACCGCTTGGCGAGGGCTGCCTCCTGAGCACGAACTCCGGGTTTGGCGGAGTCAACGCCGCCCTGCTGCTGGGGCGGGAGGAGGACGTATGATCGCCAGCATCCAAGGTCTGGGCTGGGTCACGGCCGCCGGCCATGGCCAGGGGCACGACTCCCGCAGTGTCCAGTTGACCGCAGGCGAGCTGCCCCGGTTGCGGGGGGCGCAGGTCTTCCCCGAGGGGCATCCGCGCTTTGGACGCCTGGACACCTTCAGCAGGATCGGGGTCGGCGCGATCGCCTTCGCCATGGCCGATGCGGGGCTCGCCAACTGGCAGGAGAAGCGCCGGACCGGCATCGTCGCCGCCACCGAGCACGGGTGCCTGCAGACCGATGCCGACTACTACGACACCGTCATCCCCAATGACGGCGAGTGCGCCAGCCCCAACCTCTTCGCCTACACGCTGCCCAACTGCTTTCTGGGCGAGGCCGCGCTGCAGTTCGGCCTCGCTGGCCCCACCTACGTGCTCAACCACCGCCCCGAGGACGAACTGGCCGGTCTGCGGGCCGCGATCCAGGAGCTTCACTGGGAGGGCCTCGACGGCATTCTGGCTGGCGTGGTCAATGCCGACGGGCCGTGCCTCGATCCCCAGCCCCGGCGACTCCCCCCCGGCGCCATCTTCCTGTACCTTTCCCCGGCGGATCGGGAGGGCGCGTACGGGACCCTGTCCCTCGCCGCCGACGGTACCTGCCGCCACAACGGGCAGATCGTCCGCCGCTGGCAGACCTTGCTCGACACTGCGTTGGCCATGCGTCACGCGAACCAGGACAACGACCGATGAAGCTGAAACTCATCTACCCCTCGTGGCCCAAGCTCACTCATCAGACCGAGTTCCACCTGCCCCCCCACGGTCCGGTGGTCTTCGCTGCGTGCGTCCCCGAGCACGTGGAGATTTCCTTCACGGACGAGAACGTCGAGACCCTGGACTTCGCCGAGTCGGCGGATCTGGTGGCCATCTCCACCATGCTCACCTGCCAACTGCCCCGGGCCTTCGAGATCGCGGACCGCTACCGGGCGGAAGGCAAGACCGTGATCTTCGGCGGCATCTCGACCATGCTCCACAGCGAGGAGGTGAAGCTGCACGCCGACTCGGTCTTCCTGGGCGAGGCCGAGGGTCGTTTCGCCCAAGTCCTGGACGACTTCGCGGCCGGTCAGCTCAAGCCGGTCTACGACTACATGGCCGCGCCTCCCCCCATCGAGTGGGTCGGACCCGCCCGCCGCGACATCCTCAAGCG
>QKCY01000258.1 GCA_003245525.1 Victivallales bacterium
GTTCTTCGCGTTTCTCGCAACCGTGGCGATGGGAGCGGCGGAGTTGCCGCCGATCACGAATGGAGGTTTCGAGGAGGGAACTGCCGACTGGGAGATCGTTGGTGGCCAAGTCGTCGAGGACCTGGTCCATTCGGGGACGCACAGCCTCCAGATTCTCCATACACCGGAACGGAAGTTGAGCCTGCTCAACCGGTTCTGGGAGGGGAGGAGCGGCAAGCAGGGGGCGCTGGTGTCGGTACTGAAGGGGGAGATCTCCTTCTGGTACCGCGTCGAGAGCGCCACGAATGCCAAGATCTGGCTAGGGGTCATCCCCATGTCGGCCGATCCGTGGGAGAATACGGGATGCCAGCGCACAGGTACCGTGGTTCCCGCCAATGACGTGGGCGACGGACGCTGGCACCAGGTCACGGTGAGCTACGATTACTCCGGCAGCGGCGCGGTGAAATGGGTCCATGTGTCCTGCTTCATCACTGGCGAAGCGGCTGATGTGCGGCTCGACGACATCGAATGGGTGCGCACCGGAATCGGCGTTGCCAGTCTGGATCTGGGCCGCGCCGCCGATGGGACACTCGTCGCGCAGGCAACGGTGACGAACACGGGAAACACGCTTCTTCCGGGGGCCGTGGGAGAGCTCGTGCTGCCGGATTCCCTGGCCTTGGCACCCGGGGAGGAAGCGGTCAAGACGCTCTATCCCGACCTGCCGGGCGGAGCCACGGGCAAGCAGCCGCTCACCTGGCGTCTGACCGGCTCCTTGGCGGCAGGCAAGAGCCTTGGCGTGACGGTGCGGAGCCGAGGCTGCGTTGCCGCTGCCGAGCGCGATCTCTCTCCCGAGGGCTGTGCAGGTGACCTGCGGGCCATGCCGGCGACATGGATCGCCCAGACCCAGCGTCCGGCACCCGTGGCAGCCCCGCCGACTCCCGCGTGGTTCCAGAATGCCGTGCGCATCGCCTATACGGACCTCAGCAACGTTTCGCGCGGCGGGGAGTGGCCGGACAAGCTCATCGCCGACTTGGGCAAATCCGGGGTCCAGGTCTTCTATTCCCGCGCCCATTCCGGCGAAGGCTGGCCGGGCGTGGGTTGGCGCAGTGCGTTCAGTGAGCCAGCCATGGGCAAGACGGTGCCCGAGGACTGGACCGGGGTTGGCGTCTGGCTCTGTGCGGACGACGCGCATGGGGGCAAGAACTCGATCCGGGTCGAGCACGATGGGCGCAGGGAAAGCTACCTGCTCCGTCGCTGGGCCGGCAACAGCGGGAAGCAGGGAGCGATGCTGGACACGCTCAAGGGTACTGTCTCCTTCTGGTACAAGGCCGTGCGTCAGACGGATGCGAGCATCTGGCTGGGCGTACTCCCCATGTCCGCCGATCCCTTGGAGAATACCGGTACCGCCCGCGTGGGTATGACGGTTCCCGCCGAACAGGCGGGGGATGGCCAGTGGCACCAGGCCAAGATCCCCTTTGACTTCACCGGCAAGGAAAAGGTGAAGTGGATTCAGGTGGCCTGCTTCATCTACGGTTCCTCGGCGGAGGTGCTGTTGGACGACATCGAGCTGCTGGGGGCAGAACCGCAACCCGTGACCAATGGCGGCTTCGAGCAGGTGGCTGACAACGCCGACCCGACCCGCCGGGTGGCCGATCTCTGCCACCAGAACGGCATCCGCTATCTCGCCTACTTCTGGGGGATGCGCGAGCCCATGGACGTCTGGCGCGATCATCCGGACTGGAAGTGCGTGGGCCGCGACGGCAAGCCCCGCGACCGGTTCTGCCCGAACAATCCCGGCTACCGGCAGTTCATGAAGGACCGCTTTGCGGAGATCATCAAGCAGTGCGGAGTCGATGGCATCTTCATCGACATGCACAACATCGATTACGCGGAGGGCTACTGCGAGCACTGCGTCCGCCAGTTCCGGGACCTCACCGGCGAGAACCCGCCCGCAGTCGCGGACGAGGAGTTCGACAGCCCGCTCTGGCAGGCGTGGGTTCGGTTCAAGTACCAGACGGTCGAGGACGCGATGCTGGACTACAACCGGGCCATCAAGGCTGCCAATCCCGAGGCTGTTCTGGTCTCCAATAGCTGGAGCGCCTGGACCTATCGCCGACCGGAGGGTGGCCCCAAGGGCGGTACCTCCATCCGCCTGGCGGAGGTCACGGACGGCCTGCTGGAGGAATTGGGCTGGTATGATCTGGACCGCTCGCTGTTCGCCTTTCCGGCCCGGTTCAACTTCATGAGTTGGCATCTGGGCGGGCTCAACAAGGAGAAACCGGGCCACGCCTGGGGGCACCCCACCGAATGGGGCGGTGGCGGCACGACCCAGAGCACCGAGGCCCGCATCCGGGTGATGACCATGATTACCAACGGGGCGGTGGCCGCACAGACGATACCCGCCCGCGAGGTGATGGCCGAGTACATGGATGATCTGGCGGAACGGGAACCCTATCTGCGCGGCTCCCACCTGCTCCCTTGGTGCGGCCTGGTCGTCTCCGAGAAGACCGAGCAATGGTATGGTCGCGACGATCCGGTGGACCGCTATCTCAAGGGGGTCTACGGGGCTTTTCAGATGATGCTGGAGAGCCACCTGCCCGTGTCGCTGGTCACCGACCGCGAACTCGAACTGGGCACGCTGGAGAACTACCGCGTACTCTTCCTGCCCAACTGCGCGGTCATGTCGGACCCCGAACTGGCGACGGTGCGCGAGTTCGTGCGGAACGGCGGCGGCGTGGTGGCCACCTACGAGACCTCCCGCTACGACGAACACGGCTGGCCACGGGAGAATCTGGGGCTGGCCGAGGTGTTGGGGGTGGATGGCGTGCTTGGCACCTTCGACAACCGCAGCGCCGCCCATCTACGTCCGCCTACCGGACAGAGTGCCCTGCTGCAGGTGGCCAGCAACCATCCCTGGAGCAACGACCCGGTGATCCGGGGCCGGATGGCACGGGTGGGGTCGACGTCCCCCGCCGGGGCGCTGGATCGTTCGCTGCCGATCCATTGCCAGATTCTGGAGGTGGCGTCGGAGCACGGTACGCTGCCCTTGCGCACCGCGACCTGGGCACCCCAGACCACAACCGACGGCCAGACGGCGGCTCAGAAGCGGCGGGCGTCCAGCACAACCCAGTCTGCCGACTACCCCGGCATCATCGAGACGACCTACGGCAAGGGCAAGGTGGTCTACATCCCCGCCGATCTGTCCTGGGCCTTCTTCCGCTACGGGCACGACTTCCTGGGCCGGTTCTTGGAGCTTGCCGTGCGGCAAGCCGCCGCCGAATCGCCCCCCGCCGAGGTGGAGGCCCCGGCGGTCGTGCAGACCATGACGCACCAGCAGGGCGACCGCCTCGTCGTGCATCTACTCAACGACATCTCCTCCTTCGGGCGCTCCCAGATCGTGGTCGGCGAATCCCTCTACATCCGCCGCGAGGTGCTCCCCATCCACGACATCCGCGTCACCTTCCGGGACACGACTCTGAAGCATTTCCGGCTGGTTCCCGGCGACACCGAACTGGTCCCCACCCAGGGGGAGAATGGCTTGACGGTCACCGTCCCCCGCCTGGACATCCACGCCATGGTCGTCGCGGAGTAGGAACTACGTCCACGGAAGACACGGAAAGCACGGAGGAAAGGCCCTTTTCATTCTCCTTTCCGTGAGTTCCGTGTCTTCCGTGGACCGGATTCCTCAGACGACGCGGTCGTAGCGGTAGGTGGGGGCGGGGCGGCCGGGCTGGAAGCAACGGAGATGGCCGACCTGCCAAGTGACGGCACCGTCGGCGACGCGGGCGAGGGCGGCGCGGGCCAGGGTTTCGAGGTCGGCGGGGGGCATCTGGGCGCGGGCGTTAAGGGTCAATTCGGCATCGGAGAGGGGGGCGATTTCGCCCCGGACCTCGACGGTTCCCGCCGTATGGGTCAGGTTGGCGACGCAGCAGTCGCTGCCCGTCGTGACGAGGAGTTTGACATGGCCAACGGCGGCCTGGGCCTTGGCCAGTTCCTGGCGGAGATCGTCGAGCAGGTTCCGGGCGTAGGCGGACCAGTCGGGGTGGGCGGCGTGAAGCTGGACGGTGGCGTTGAGCCAGCCGAGCACAGCCTCGCCGTTGGCGTAGCGGTCGTAGTCCACCTCCGCGATGCGGGTGCCGGCATCCTCGCGGGCCAGCATATCGTCCAGCCAGGCGCCGACCCCGTCGCCGGTGCGGGCCGAGACCTCGCGGACGGCGGCTCCCGCCAGATCGTTGGCCAGACGGTTGACCAGTTCCTCGCGGACAGCGGCATCAAGCCGGTCGGTCTTGTTGAGCAGGATCACGTCGGCCTCCTCCAACTGCTTGCGCAGGATATAGGCGGCATCAGGGTGCAGGGAGGTCTCGCCGGAGAGGAGTTCGCGGGCTCGGGTGGGATCGATCACCACGGACAGGGGGGAAAGGACCAGTTCAGTGGCGAACTTCTCCTTGAGGGGCTGCATGAGGGTGGCGGAAAGGTCGGTGCAACTGCCCACCGGTTCGGCCACCAGCACGTCGGCGTTGGCGGCTTGGCGCAGGTTCTCGGTGGCGGCGACCAGGCCAGGGAAGTTGCAGCAGAAGCAACTGCCGGAGACCTCGCGGACGGCGACGCCGCGTTGGGCCAGCCAGGCAGTGTCCACCAGATCGGGGGCCTGGTCGTTGGTGATGAGGCCCACCCGCAGGCCGCGTTCCGCCAACTGCCGGGCGGTTTCCCACAGCAGCGTGGTCTTGCCGGCACCCAGAAAACCGCCAACCATCAAGAGGCGTACGCGCTTCATTCCGCAACCCTTTCCGATCTGTCGAGCATGGCGAACTGGAAGATGGCGGCACCAACCAAAGCTCCGAGGACGGGTGCCAGGATGTAGACGGTGAAGAAACCCCCGCGCGGTCCCGGAATCGCGATTCGGCCCCACCCCGCGAACCAGGCGAAGAGGCGTGGCCCGAAGTCGCGGGCCGGATTCAGTCCCGCCTGGGTCAAGGGGGCGACAATGGAGATGACCGCCGCCACCGTAAGGCCGATGAAGACCGGGACCAGTTGGCTGCGGGGCACCGCCGAGTTGCGCGGGTGGGTCAGGGAGAACACGAAGAAGGCGAGCAGGGCGGTGCCGATTCCTTCCGCCAGCATGGCCTGCGGCAAGGAGACCACGCAGGGCTCCCAGCCCAAGGCCCGGGCCAGGCAGGGATTCGGGAAGTACTCCCCGTAGATCATCGCCGCCTGCTCGCTGCCCGGCATGCCCCGGACCAGGGAATGGGCGGCCTCGTAATGGGCGAGCACGCCAGCGAAGAGGGCATACAGCAGAGCCGCCGCCACAAAGGCCCCAGCCACCTGCGCCAGCACGAAGCCCAGCGCTTTCCGGCAAGGGAACCCGCGAAAGACGACGAAGGCCGCCGTGATGGCGGGGTTGAGATGGGCCCCCGAGCGGGCGGCGGACGCATAGATGGCGAGGGAAACGCCCACGGCCCAGACTACCGCCACCTGCCACAGACCGGCCTGCGCTCCGGTCAGCACGGCGGCATGGACCACCCCCACGCCGAAGAAGACCATGAGGAAGGTGCCAACGGCCTCCGCTCCGTACTCGCGCAGGGACGCGGTCATGCGTTGGGCTCTCCCGCTTGCCGGGTGGCGTGGCGCATCATGCCGATCAGTTCTTCCAGACCCGCCACGTATTCCTGCAGGGTCGCAACCCAGTGGCTCAGGCAAGCGGTTCCGGCCTCGGTGAGGGCGAAGAGCCGCCGGGCGGGACCGCTGCCATCCGTATCCCAGGAGGAGGTCACGAGCCCCTCGGTCTCCATCTGCTTGAGGATGCGGTAGACGCCGCTGGGGTCGGGCGTCTCGTTGTCGCCGAAGAGCCGCAGTTCGGCCAACTGCTGGACGATGAGGTAGCCATGCTCCTCGCCCCCGGCCAGAATGGCCAGTACGGCAGGCCGTACCTGGCGCGTCAGATTCTTGCCCGAACAGGCGCACTCGCTGAACTGCATAGTGGACCTCTGTCGATAGTGGACCTTGTCTAGTAGAATACGGGAACCAGGCAGCGGCGCAAAGGTCTTCGCGCATTTTTCACAAAGAGGAGGATCATACCAAGTTGACGTCATTCGTAGAGTATTGAACTGGTCTGGACAATACGCCTCCCCACCCCAGCAGTTCACCCCGTCCTGCTGGTGGAGTGCCGTCGGCTCTCGCTAACCGTCACGAGTTCTGAAGTTATGCCGATCAGGTAGCCGCGCGGTCGATGAACGCGCGGTCCCTGGTTGCCGACGGCTGGTTCCTCGCCCGCGCAGACTGCCCCTGTCGCAGGCTCGTCGAGCCAGCGACTACCCGTCAGCGGTCATGCCGTACCAGTGGACGGGCGAATGGGACATACTTCGTTCGGGTTTCGTTCACCTGGTTCTGGGAGCGGCAAAGACAGCCACCAGTCCTCTATGGATCAGGTCCAATTGGTATCAAAGAGGGAGATTGTGCGTGGGCGATGCCCCCTCCGCCCTCGGCCAGGAGGGGGGATCGCTCGCTGGTCAGCCGAGGCAGATCCACGAGATCTGGCTGTCGCTGCGCAGGCCGTGCTCTACCCAGGGGTCGATCACGACCAGGTCGCGGGGACTCACTGGATGGTCGGTGCCGTCCAGCGAGACCACGCCCGAGCCCTCCAGAACGAACCAGAGTTCCCGTTGTTCGTGCCGATGCGGCCCGAAGGGCGTCTCCGGGGCCGTGACTCGCGTGACGAAGTGGCCGACCGAGATCGGGCGCCCCCCGAGGTCATAGGGCCGTCGGCCGGCGACTTCCGCAATGTCCGCCGCGCGCAGGATCATGGGTCAACTCCGGGTCAGAGACTTGATGCAGGCGACCTCTTCCGCCGAGAAGGGGGTACCGTCCTCGCGGAGGATGTCGTGGAACCACAGCTCCGGCTCGGGATAGGGCTCGCCGGGGGCCAGCACCTCGCCCTTGGCGCGCAGGGCCATGCTGTCCTGGAAGACGCCGTTCCGGTTGCGCGAAGACCAGGGCCAGATGGTGCCCGCCTTCCCGGAGACGAACCCCCAGTTGATCGCGGCCACGCCCTGTTCCTTGAGCACCGGCATCACCGCCTGGAAGGTGGAACCCGTTTCCCGCGCCAGATACTCGGTCATGAACAGTGGCCGGTTGGCGGCGCGCCAACCCTCGATCTGCCGCCGGACGGCGGCGGCGGGGCCGTAGCAGTGGATCGACTGCACGTCCGAGTTGAGGGCGTTGATCGACCAGTTGGCCGAGCCCACGCAACCGTCCGTGTTCGAGCAGAGCGGCTGGGAGGGGGCCACTTCGCGGGCCCAGACCCAGGATTCGTGGACCAGCTTGCAGGAGCCGTCGCCGAAGTCCTCGGTGGCGAGGTCGCCCTGCGAACCGAGCGCCCCGGCACCCCGGCCCGGTTCGTTGTAGAGCTCCCACATCAAAACGCGCGGGTCGTCCCGGAAGCGGTCCAGGGTCCGCTGCACGTAGCCCTTGAGGGGTTCCACTTCCGCCGGGCTCGCCTCGCCCCGGCAGAACCGGACCGCGAACTCCCGGTCGGGACAGGTCACCCAGCCGGAGTTGTGGTAGGCGGGGATCACCAGGGGCTGCGGGCCCAGTTCCGCCTTGGGGTAGTGGCAGTCGTCGAAGAAGACGAAGAAGGGCCGGATGCCGTGCTTCGCGCAGCAGTCGAGGAACTGGTCCATGCGGCTGTAGAGACCGGCCTCGTCGTCGGCCCAGACCAAGGCATGCAGGTAGACGCGATGGGTGTTGAGGCCCAACTCCTCGCACCAGCCCAGCTCCTTGTCGATGGTCTGCGGGTCCCAGGTGCTGGCTTGCCACATCTCGATCTGGTTGATCGCGGTCGAGGGGTAGTAGTTGCACCCCGCCAGCCAGGGCAGGCTCCGGTACCACTCCCAGGCCCGTTCCTCCGTCCAGCGTCCGGGGACTGCCTGGTAGGGTGCCTCCTGGCCCAAAGCTGCGCTAATCTGATTCCTATCAAGCATGCCTGGCATCATCGGTCCTCGTTTTTTCCGATCATCACACGCCGGACATGGCCCCATGTCCGCTCGCCCGGAACTGTACCACGGCTAAGGACCGGGGAGTAGCGCGAGGGGAGTAGAACATTACGTTCCTCCCGCTACGGCCCCGGCTTGGCTCCCGATATCGGGGCAACGCCTATTTCGCGATGCCCTGGATATCGTCCAGCCAGTAGGTCCCGGTCTCGGGGAATGCGAAGAAGAGTACGTTCTCGCCGGCCTTGTGTGATGGGCACGCAGACGGTCTGCCATTCGCTCGACACCGACACCACGGTCTGGCCCAGATACACGTAGGGCGGTTTCTGCGTGCGGACATAGACGTTGACCGAGGCGGGATCGAGGGATCGGATCCGGAAGCCGAGCTCGACGCTTGAGCCGGGCAGGAAGGCTGGGTGATAGTAGTAGAACTGGGCTTGCTTCTGCCGCACAACCACCTTGGCCGCCTTCTCTTCGGGGTCGATCGTGAACTCGACGGCCTCCGGCTTCCTTGGGTAGACTCCCCAGCCTTCCGTCTTCTCGAAGGAGGAGTTCGCGATGGCCTTCGTCGGCTCGGTGGTCTTGAGTTTGCCGTCCGGCCCTGTCTCGGTCTCGGCCTTCTTCAGGGCATCGGCTGCCGCCGTCGCATCGGCTTTGGCGACACCCAGCGCCTGGCGGATGACACTGGCAACCTGTTTGGCCTGCATCTGCTTCGCCGGACCCTTGAAGTGGTACGTGTCCGACCAGTTCTCCTCGCGGTCGAGCGGATCCATCAGGCCAAAGAGATCGTCCGTCGGGATCCCGAGTTCCTGGCAGACCTTCGCGGCCACCTCGTTCAACGCAACCGCCCTCTGGGTTCTGTCGGGGTCCTTCAGGGGAGTGGAACTGCCCCAGATGATCTTGGCTTCCGGTTCCTTCTCCCGGATCAGGGCAAAGGCGTCCCGCAATCCCTTCTCCCAGTCCGCTGGATCGGTCCCCAGGCTATGGAGGCCGTTGTTGAAGTGAATCACGGCGTAGTCGTACTCGTCCAGAATGTAGGAGAGCGCCTTGAGATAGGAACGGTCGGTCACGCACTTGGAGGTGGCATAGAGGGACACGTAGGCGCTGCCGGCAAGCTCGTCGCGGACCAGGGAATGGTAACCATTGGTGATGGAATCCCCGACCAGCAGAATCCGCGGATACTCGTTCTGGTTGGCATTGTACCAGTAGCTGATGTCCCACTCGGTCCCCTCCCGGCGCCGCTCGGCACCGCTGGCAAAGAGGCAGCAGACGCCCTGGATGATGGATGCCAACAACATGGCAGTCGAGAGGGTCCTGATCTTCATCGTGCAATTCCTCGGCTGGAAAGTGGGTATCCCGCCGCTGGCCGTGGGTGCCCTTCGGGCGGGTTCCTGAGAGAGGTTCGCGATTCCTGCGGATTCCCCGCCGCAGGAGCCGCAGGAGAATGCCGGGTACCCCGTACTATACCCGAGAATCACCACATTCATCCCCCGACCGCGCGGGCAATGACCCGCCACGCCAAACC
>QKCY01000410.1 GCA_003245525.1 Victivallales bacterium
AAGAGGAGAGTCGGGCCATGCGCGAGAAACGGGTTTCCTGGCTGGCGTTTACCCTGATCGAGCTGTTGGTTGTGATCGCGATCATCGCGATTCTGGCCTCCATGCTCTTACCCGCGCTGAGCAAGGCCAGGGAGAAGGCACGGGCGACCCAGTGCATGGGCAACCTCAAGCAACTGGGCCTCTATGCGGCCATGTACGTCAACGACTATGACGACTACATCCTGCCATGCCGGGTCAACGGCATCGCCACGATGTGGTGTTCCTATATCGAGACAACCCAGGGAGTCAGCAACATCGCGACCACGATCGCGGCCTGTCCCTCCTCGTCCTATACCACCTTCGGTATCGCCCACAACCATGCCACCTTCGGTTGGTACCCCGCCACCTACTACAAGATCGGCAGCCTGTCCAAGCCCCATGCCGCCATGATCATGTGCGACACCGGACGGGTCACTGATGCGACCAAAGACAGTCCTCCCGCCTATTGGGAGGAAACCAACTCCGGCAGCGGTGCCGCCTACACCCGCGTCCCCACCAATATGGACTACTACGACAGCGATCCCTGGCGGCCCTTCGGACGGCACGACAAGCAGCTCAACTGGGCCAACGCGGACGGTTCCGTCACTCGCGACCGCATCGAGAGGATGATTGGTCCCGACTACGGCACCGAGGATTGCGTCTGGGACGACAAGTAGTCCCTCTCCGTGTAGCGCAAGCGGAGAGTCCCCCGTTCCTTGGGCGGGGCCTACGGGTTGGCTAGACCAATCCCGAATGGGTTGGGGTACCGGTCTGTGCTCGGTTCGGGTGGTCCGAGCCCGGTGTTCTCCTGCCGGTGTGCCAGAGGGAGGGTTGTGGACTTGTGGGCCGTGCAGGTCGAGGGCGGTGCGTCCTTCGGGCCTGAAGGGCCAGCGGAGTACAGCCCGGGGCAGAGCGCAGCGTCGCCCCGGGTCACCTCGGGCTCCGGAATGCAGGCCAGCGGCCTGCGGCTTCGGGGGATAGTGGATCCCATGCGCCTCCGGCGGCAGGCCGCTGGCCTGCAAGATCGGGGGGGGAACCGCTTTCCTGGGGCGATTGCCCCAGGCTCTGTTCCTCTGCCCCTTCCGGGGCGAAGACCGGAACGCCCTTGGGTCTGGAACGGGCAGGCGTGTCCCGATAGTGCCCGTGTCCGCATGCCAGCCGGAACGTGGGAGAGCCCGAACCCGGGCAGGAAGGCTCCGCCCTCCTTGGCGGGCGGGGTTCCTTACCGGGGCAGGGCGAAAACCTGGCAGCGGCCGAGGGGCTGCCAGATGGCGGGATCGGTGGCGCGGAAGCCGACGTGGACTTCCTTGCCCAAGGCGGCGGCGAGGTGGGTGACACCGGTATCGGCGCCGAGGAACCGCCGGGCACGGCGTGCCAACTGGGCGCGCAGTTCGCCGAGGGTGGGGCAGACCACCTCTTCGACGGGAATTCCCGCAGTAGCCATCGCTTGCTGGACAGGTTGGCGCAGGGCCAGATCGGCCTCGCCGTAGGAGATGATGACCGGCTGTCCGGTTTCCTGCTGCCAGTCCTGGGCATGCCGAACCAGAAGGGCGATGGGAAGCGTCTTGGCGGGCGAGCCGCTCCCGGCATGAATCCAGAGGGAATCGCCAATCTCGGCGACGGGCATCGCCGGGGTTGTCAGCCAGTCCGAGGGCAGGACGAGACCGGCATCGGCAAAGTAGCGGGCCACCACGTGGGGCGGGGCGGTAGGGCGTGGATCGTGCCAGACGAGGCGGACGAGGCGACCTGCTCCGTGCCGGTTCAGGTTGCGTTCCAGTAGGCCATCAGGCCTGCTGAAAACATGGATCTCCGCTCCGGCGACAAGGTCGGCCAGTTGCGTCGGAAAAACCGCGTCCGGGGTGAACAGGCGGGTGCCGAGAGCTCCATCGATGGGCAGAAACGCAGTGTTCTCCAACCACCCTGGCAGGAGGACGCGATAGACGGCGCGGCTCAATAGACCCACTGGCCGCAGTTCGCGGAGCAGGGGCAGGGTCAGCAGGAAGTCGCCCAAGGCTCCCAGGCTGAGCGCAACCCGGCGCTTCACGGTACCAGGGCCTCGGCGATCAGTTCCAGAATGCGTTCGGCGGCCACTTCCTTGTCGAGCAGCGGCAGATGCACCGGGTCGGCGTCGCGGCGGAAGACGGTGATCCGGTTGGTGGGCACGGCAAAGCCGCTGTCCGGGGCGGTCACGTCGTTGGCGCAAATGAGGTCGCAGTTCTTGCGGCGGAGCTTGTCCTGGGCGTAGCGTTCGAGGTCGTGGGTCTCGGCGGCGAAGCCGACCAGATACGGCCGTTGTTCCAGCGCGCCCAGGGAGGCCAGGATATCGGGGGTGCGGGCTAGCGGTAGCAGCAGTTCGTCCTGGCCGGTCTTCTTGATCTTGCGGTCGGCCACGTCGCGGGGGGTGAAGTCGGCCACCGCCGCACTGAGGATGGCGGCATCGCAGGCGTTCGCCCGTTCCATGGTGGCGGCGTGCATCTCGCGGGCCCCGCGTACCGGGATGGGGGTGAGGCCCGGCATGGCCGGACAGCGTACGCTCAACGGTCCGTGGACCAGCAGGACTTGGGCACCCAGACACGCCGCCGTAGTGGCCAGGGCCAATCCCATGCGTCCCGTGGAGCGATTGGTCAGGAAACGCACCGGGTCCAGGTCCTCGGCGGTGGGGCCAGCGGTGATCAGAATGGTCTTTCCCGCCAACCGGCGGGGGGAAGTCAGCCAGCGGGCGGCCAGCACGACGTCCTCGCGGGCGAAGACAGGCACTCCCGGAGCCGGTGTTCCGCCGAGAGCGGCGGCGTGTTCCATGGGTTCGCCAGTTGCCGGGCAGAGCAACACCGGAAGGTGGGGAGGCAGCGTCGCCGCAACCGTGGCACCGGCCAACTGGAGAGCCGCAGGGGTGACCAATCCCCGGGCGGCAGCCGAGAGAACCGCTGTCACCGCGTAACCCGCCTGGCACAGGCGCGCCGCCACTTCGGGGGCGGCGCAGGCGTCGAGTCCGCCGCCCACCCACAGGGCGAGGTGTTGGGGAGTGGCGGATGTCATAGGGTGCCGACCGGCTCCAACCAGTTGCGCCCATCGCGCTGCAGCAGTTCGTCCGCCGCCACGGGGCCAGCCGAACCCACCGTGTACAAGGGCAACGCCTCCGGCGTGAGCGAGAGTTCCCGTTCCAGCATGGGCTGGACGTAGCTCCAGGCGGCCTCGACACTGTCGGAGCGCCAGAAGAGGGCTGGGCGGCCCTGAAGGGCGTCCAGCACCACTTTGGCGTAGCTCTCGGCGGTCACCTTGCCGAGGTCGGCGTAGCGGAAGCCAAGCTGGGTCTGGCCGACCAGATCGCTGCCGCCGGGTTGCTGGGCGTTGAAGGTGAGGCTGATGCCCTCGTCGGGCTGGATGCGCAGGTGGAGGACGTTGGGCCGGATGGCGGCGCAGGCTTCCTCGCTGCCCAGGATGCAGAGGGGAACCGTACGGAACTGGATGGCCACATCCGTCACTTTCCGCCCGAGCCCCTTGCCGCTGCGTAGGTAGAAGGGCACGCCCTGCCAGCGCCAGTTGTCGATGTAGGTCCGGATCGCCGCGTAGGTGGGGACCACGGAGTCGGCCGCAACCCCCGTCTCCTGCCGGTAGCCCTGGTACTGGCCATAGACGAAATCCCCTTGCGCAAGGGGCCGGAAGGAACGGAAGACCTCGTGCTTGCGGTCGCGGATGGATTCCTCGTCGCCAGCCAGCGGCGGGTCCATGGCGACCAGGGCCAGCACCTGGAGGGCGTGATTCTGGAGCATGTCGCGGACGACCCCTGCCTCCTCGTAGTAGCCGCCGCGTCCCTCGATGGTGAGGCTCTCGGCCACGGTGATCTGCACGTTGTCGATGTGCATCCGGTTCCAGAGCGGCTCGAAGATGGCGTTGGCGAAGCGGAAGACCATCAGGTTGCGGACGGTGTCCTTGGCCAGATAGTGGTCCACCCGATAGACCTGCTGCTCGTCGAAGAGGGCCAGCACCCGCTGGTTCATCCGGCGGGCGGTTTCGAGGTCGCGGCCAAAGGGTTTTTCCATCAGGGCCCGCTGGCGCGGATGGGCCCGTCCGCCCTCTGCCGTGAAGGGGGTATGGGTGAGTTGGCCGATCAGTTCCTCGGTCACGCTGGGGGGGAGGGCGAAGTAGAAGAGGGTGTTGGCCAGGGCTTGGCAGTGGGCGATTTGCTTGACGCGTTGCGCAAAGCGGGCAAGATCCTCGGTGGAGGTATAGTTCCCCGCTTCGTAGTGCAACCGTTGGCAGAGCCGCTGGATGGCGGCCGCATCCGGTTCGCGCACATGCTCGCGCAGAGCCTGTTCGGCTTCCTCGCGCCAAAGAGCGTCGTTCTTGGCGGTGCGGCCGTAGCCGACCACGACCAACTCCGGGGGGAGGAGGCCGCGGGTCTCCAGGTCGAGAAGCGCGGGCAGGAGCTTGCGCTTGGTCAGGTCGCCGGAAGCTCCGAAAACCACCATGGTACAGGGATGGGTGCTATTGCCGCACGGACAGGAAGTCATGTCGGTCTATCCCGGTTGGGTCGAATTCGCAGATGAATGGGTAGACCCGGCCCGCGCCGCCCGGTTCGCTAGAAGGTGCAACCGAGCTTCACGAAGACATTGCGGCCGGGGGCCGTGATCCATTCGCCCGCGACCACGTAGTCCCGGTCGAACAGGTTCTCGATGCCGACCGCAACCCGCCAGTCGAGGCCGTTGCCGATGGCCTGGTGCCAGTTGTGCCCGAGTTCGAGGTTGAGGGTAGCCCACCCGGCGGTTGCCCCGTAGCCAGCGGGAGGCTCGGGACCGTCGTCCCGGGAGTGGTCGGCCGCCCGGCCGAAGAGATCGAACCAGGTCTGGGAATTTGGGGCGTGCGCCCAACTGCCGCGCAGACCGAACCGGCCCTGCACGCGGGGAACGCCGGTGTTGTAGGTGGTGTCGCCGTCCGATTCGTAGCACTTGCGCATCCAGGTGCCAACCACATAGGGGGTGAGGGATGTGCCCTCCATGAAATCGTACTGGTAGGAGGCACCCAGTTCGAGGCCGAAGCTGCGGGACTCCTCGACGTTCTGGTACTGGTAGTAGGGCGTGCCCGCGCCGGGAACGACCATGCGGGTCGCGATGTAGTCCTCCGACCAGGAGTAGAAGATGGTGGCATCCACATCCAGCCCGTTCTTGACATAGCGGGTGCCAAACTCAAGGCTCTGGACGGTCTCGGGATCGAGATCGGGATTGGGCATGATCGTCAGACCATCCAGGCTGGAGGTGGACTGGGTGTAGAGTTCCTGGAGCGAGGCGAAACGGTAGCCCTGGCTGTATCCCAGACGGAACGTCCAATCGGCCAGACTGCGGTTGACCAGGGCGGCGCTCAGCACGGCATGGGAATCCCGGATAGTGTCCTCGGGAATGGAGCTGGTGGTGTCCTGCAGTTCCGAGCGGACCCAGGTGTTGCGGATGCCGAATTCGGCGGTCCACCCCTCCGCGAGCTGCCACTCGTCGCGGACGAAGAGGGCCAACTGGCTTTGGGTGGCCTCGTCGTGCGAGTCGGTGACGGTCGTGGCGAAGAACTGGGTGGTGGTCCGGGTATCGGCCCCGAGATCGTCCCGCCGCCAGTCCGCCCCGGTGGTGACGAGATGCTGGCCGAAACGCCAGTCGAGCTGGAGCGACAGACCGAGGGTGTCCTGGTCGTTCTCCGTATGCACGTCAAGGTACATGAGGGGGGTGAAGGCCGAGGTGTAGATCGTGAAGGCTTGGTCGAGCTTTTTGAAGGTGGTCTGCCGGTAGGCGTCCAGGTGGATGCGCTCCAGATGGGGGAGGGGGTCGTAGATGTCGAGGAAGGCGGAGACGCTCTCCCGGTTCCAATCGGGAATGTCGAGGTCCCCATCCAGCAGCATGGAGGTGGGGTAGCCCCAGTAGGAGCCCACCTCGCTGCGGTAGTTGTCGTAGCGCACGCCTACGGCGAAGGCTTCGTCGCGCCAACCCACATAGGCTGAACCCTCGCGGGCCTCGTAGGCCGTGTTGGCGAAGGTGCCGTCCGGGGTGTCGCGGTCGTCCTGGTTCACGAAGGAGCCACTGAGGTTGTATTCCAGATGGCCGACCCTGCCCGCGAGGCTGAGGGAACTGGCCCAGCCGTCGGTGACCGAGTCGTAGCTGTAGTCCACCGAGCCGCCGACCGGTCCCGATCCGCCCTTCTTGGTGATGATGTTGACCACGCCGCCGATGGCTTCCGAGCCATAGAGCACCGAGCCGGGGCCGCGGATGATCTCGATACGCTCCACGCTGGCTGCCGTCAGCAGCAGCGGCGGACCGGACATGGACTTGTTCTCGGTGAGCTTCTGGCCGTCGATCAGGATAAGCACGCGGTTGGGCCGCTCGCCCCGGATCGCGATGCGCTTCATGCCGGGGTTGGCCTGGACGCTCAGATTGAGGCCCGGCACGTCCCGCAACAGGTCGCCCACCGTGCGTTCCGGCTGGCGCTGGAGCTCCTCGGGGCCGATCACGGTCAGGGACTGGGCGACATCCTCCTTGGCCTTCTCCGTCCGGGTGGCCGTCACCACCAGTTCGGGCAGCGGCGCGTCCGGAGCCGCTTGCGGCTCGGCAGCCACCACCAACCCGCTGCCACCCAGGGCGAGGATAAGGAACGAACGAAAAGAGAGGAGCCGCATGTCGTTTTCCTGTCGTCTACTGCCTACCGCTGCCTGCATACCGAAGGTGGGAATTTGTTTCCCTTGCCCGGCAATGCAAGCCGTGGTCTGCCTTCTCTGCGTTGACAGCATGCGGGGTGGAGACGACTGTAGGGGGATGCTGGCTGCCGTTGGGCGGCCGGGAATTCCCGCGTTTGCCACGGAGTCCGTCCTTGTCCATGAGTTTGCCCGACCAGAAGCCGACCGGGGCGTCCCAGGTGTTCGTGGCTTCGGCTTGGCTGTACCTTCTCCTGCTGCCTGCCGACATCCGGGTGCATGGCCCGATCTTCCTGCATGATCTGCTGGCCCCGGTGTTCGTCGTGGCGCTGCTGCTGCGCCGGAACTGGCGGTCGTGGCTGCGGCTGCCCGATGTCCTGTTGCCGGTATTCCTGGTCTTGGCAGGGCTGGCGACCATCGTGCATGGGAAGGGTGGCCGGGACATTTATGAATTGGCCATCGCGGGGTACATGGCGGCGGTGTTCGCCTTCTTCGTCGATACCCCATTGCGGCGCCGCCATCTGGCGTGGTATGGCGTGGGCGTGCTCGGCATCATGTGGGTGAGTGCCGCCTGGCGGCTGGCGACCGGGGCCATGGAGAGCTACGGGGTCTACGAACAGACCACACTGGCCTTCATCGCCAAGCGTTTCTTCTTCACCTTCGACCACCCGAACCTGGCTGGCTCCTTCTATGCCCTGCCGGTGGCCTGCCTGCTGTTGGGTATTGCGGGCCGGGGCCAGCGTCTCCGGCTCCAGGACTTGCTCCTGGGTCTGGTGGCTCTGGCGGCGTTGCTGGTGCCGCTCGGCCTGACCGTGAGCAAGCACATGCTGCTCTCCGCTGCATTGATTGCTGGCGCGGTGGTGGTGGAACGAGGGCACGCCGCCGGGTGGCGTTGGGTGGGGCTGGTAGCCGTGGCGGGGGCCTTTGTTCTCTTCTACCTGACCGTGCTCTTCCCCTTCTTCCCCCTACAGCGGAGTTTCCCTTTCTTCAACCACGCCACCTGGGGGATGTACACGACCCACCAGTCGATCTACTGGCGGATTCTGACCGGCTCCCTGTCCTCGCTGCTGGTCGGGGTCGGCCCCCAGGCGCTGCGCGGCATCTATCCGGCGCTGGCGGACCCGGAGCACATCCGGGCCGTGCTGGCCCAGTACGATCAGGCCTATCTGACCGAGAGCTTCTGTACCTACATGGACTCCCACAACGAATACCTGAACACCGGCGTCGCCTTCGGCCTTCCGGCTCTGCTGGCCTGGATCGGCTTCTGGGTGGGACAGGCGCTGACGGCGTTCCGCCGCCAGCGGGACGAGCTGGTGCTGTTCTTCGTGATTGGCCTGCTGTGCTGTTGCCTGTGGGACGATTTGGCTAGCAAGCGCTGGATTTGGGTGACGGCTGCCCTCCTGGTGGGGAACGCGCGCCGCGAAGCGGAGCCGGTACCATGAGCTACGCGGTCATCACCATCTGCCGCAATGCGGCCGCGACCATCGCCCGGTCGATCCGTT
>QKCY01000467.1 GCA_003245525.1 Victivallales bacterium
CTCATGGCAGTTCACAGATTCCTTTGACATGCAGGCGATCTGTTCGTAGCCCAGGCTTCGTCCGGCGGTCCTCTGGATCGTGCCGGACAAGGCAGAGGCGGAAGCCGGGACCGCGAACGGGAACGGCCCGCGCCCCTTTCCGATACTCGTTCACTACCATCAGGGCATGGCAGGAGATTCTCCATGGGACCGTTGTTCCTGGCTTTTCTGGAACTGACGTTCGTCATGGTGACGATCCTGCTGTTCCACAGCCTGCGGAAACAGATCGGGCATGCGGCCTTCTATCTGACCCTGGGGATGTTCTTCATCCTGGGCCAGATCGTCAGTTCCACCAACATCATGGTGGATCCCGGCATTGCCGGCTTCCAGGTGAACCTCGGGCACACGGTGCTCCTGGCACCCTATCTGGTGGCCCTCCTGGTCGTCTACGTGGTCGATGGCACGCTGGCCGCACAGCGCATGATCTTCGGCTTCCTGGCCGTCCTTTTCGCTTTCTACTACATGGCGAACACCATCGCCAACCATTGCGGCTGGTCCGGCATCACGGGACACGAGTCGGAACTGGGCGTGTTCCTGTACCAGATCTTCACCCATGGGCGGCGCCTGGTCTTCGCCTCCTTCGTGGCCCAGGGGGCGGACCTCTTCATCCTGCCCATCGTCTTCCAGATCTTCCATAACCGCCGGGCCCGCCTGTTCTTCTGCGTGGCCGGGACGCTGGCCTTCACCCAGGTGGTGGACTCCTTCCTCTTCCAGCTCTGCGCCTACCCGACACTCGACGGCTGGTGGACCATGCTACGCCAGACCTACTTCGCCCGCGGCTTCGCCCTGCTCTGGCTAAGCGTCCTCGGTACCTTCTACCTGCATTACCACGCCGTCGAGAGCCACGGACAGCGACGCCCGCTCGACATCATTCTCGACTTCCTCGGCGGCTATGGCCGCGCCCAGCAGTTGCAGCGCCACCTCGCCGAATGGGAGGGACGCTACCGCCTGGTCGTGGAGAACAGCAGCGACCTGATCTTCCTCGTGGACGCCCAGGGCGTGGTCCTCAACGCCAACGAGGGGGCCATGCGGGCACTTGGTCCCGAGCGTTTCCGCCGTGCTCTCCTCGCCCTTCCCGAGTTCGTCCAGGAAAGGGGTGCCCCGCTGGCCTGGGAAGCGTTCTGGGCAGAACTGTCAGCCGGGGGAACGAGCGAGGGGCAAGCCCCGGAGACCAACCATCGCGAGTGGATCGCCAGCACCGGCGACAACCGCTCGGTCGCCCTCGACGTGGCCGCCACCTGGGCCAACCTGAACGACAAACCAGTGGCCGTGATCGTGGCCCGCGACGTCACCCAGCGCCGGGCCCTCGAACGGGAACGCGAGCAACTCGCCCAGCAACTGGTCCATTCCCAGCGCATGGAGGCGGTGGGGCAACTGGCCGGCGGCGTGGCCCACGACTTCAACAACATGCTCCACACCATCCGCTGCAGCCTCGAGCGCATCCATACCGCCAGTCCGCCGGACCCCGAGGTGCTCAAGGCGATGCTGAGCAACATCGAGGAGGCCACCAGCCGGGCGGCCGATCTGACCCAGCAACTGCTCGGCTTCGCCCGCAAAGGCAAGTACACCGTCTCCGCCGTGGATGTGGCGGCCCTGTTGGAGGGGGCTTCGACCCTCTTCGCGCCACTGGCCAAGCCCGGCATCGAGGTCAAGCTGGTCCTGGCTCCGGTCCGCATGGTGATCCAGGGGGACCAACCCCAGCTCCAGCAGGTCATCATGAACCTGCTCCTCAACGCGCGCGACGCAGTCCAGGAGCGCGAGGGAACGGAGGGACGCATCGTCCTGCGCGCGGAGCCCGCCGCCGAGTTCACCCCCGGCTGGCAGCAGCACCCCGCCGACGCCCGGGACTGCGACCGTTACATCTGCGTCCGGATCCGCGACAACGGGTGCGGTATCCCCGAAAGCCTGCGCGGCCAGATCTTCGAGCCCTTCTTCACCACCAAGGCGGTCGGCAAGGGAACCGGCATGGGCCTGGCCATGGCCTACGGCTGCATCGGCAACCACCACGGCTGGATCCATGTGGAGAGCGAGCCCGGCAAGGGAACCGAGTTCTTCCTCTTCCTGCCCCGCCACTCACTGATACCAATCTGCCATCATACGAAAGAAGACTGCCTACTCCCCTTCCCCGTTCACCTGGCACCTCACCCATGGTCGGGAGTTCCCAGCCGGAACCCCTGCATATCACGGACGGGGAGCGGTCCCGCCCAGCGGGACCACTTCTCCCAGACCTTGCCGAACGGAAACCCTGGGATATTGGGCTCGCGCAAGGCATCCGTTCCGAGACAAGCCATGCGTCTCCGGCGCTACGCGCCCGTGGTCGCGGGGCCGCGACCGCTCCCCACGTGACCCCGGTCCGGTATCGGCCCTCAGGCCCAAGGGGACAACCGCCGGAGCCCCAGAAGACTGCCCAATACTCTATGGCTGTTGTCCAGTTGGCATGAGGTCGCGGCTAGCCCAAGGTCGTCTTCAACTGGGCGATCTGGTCGCGCAGCATGGCGGCCCGCTCGAACTCCAGGGCCTCGGCCGCCTCGTACATCTCCCGTTCGAGCTGGTGCATGGTCTCGAACACATCGTAGTCCCCGCCCTCCTCCTGGACCATGGACTCGACCACCTCTTCCGCCGAGGCGTCGTAGAGACTGGCCTGCACCGCCCGGCGGACGGTGTGCGGCACGATACCGTGCTCGCGGTTGTACGCCT
>QKCY01000532.1 GCA_003245525.1 Victivallales bacterium
TTGCCGCTGGTGGAGGGGGCGGCCCAGAAGCTGGGCGAGCGGGTGGTGCTGACCGAGATGGCCGGGCTGCGGCGACTGGTCCTGCTGGAGCGAAAGGGATCTCCCCGGGCGGTGCAGATCGATGCTGTCGCCTTGCGGTTGGCGGAACGGGCCTACGATTCCGCTTCGGTGTGGCTGTTTCTGGCCCATCTGGAGCCGACTGCCCGACGGCGGTTCCTGGAGTTCCATGGCCAACCGGAGGGCTACGCGGACACGGCGGCCTTGGAGGCCCGGTTGGCGGCGATTCGGGAGGATGGTTTCTGCATCTACCAGGATGCGGCGGGGGAGGTGGCGAAGGTGGCTTACCCGATCCGGCAAGGTGAGACTGTGGTGGCGGCGGTGGGGTGCCACTTGCCCGCGTTCCGTTTTGCGGGGGAGCATCGGGCTGCGATTCTCGCGGCTTTGGACGAGTTGGCTGTGCAGCTCGGAACCGGGCGCTGAACCGGGTCCGAGGTTTGGTCATACCAGCAAGTGTAGGAGAACAGCAATGATGACCAGTGCGGAAGTCAAAGCAGTCGTGAAGGAAGCCGGAGCGGATCTGGTCGGGATCGCGTCGGTGGATCGGTTCTCGGAAGCGCCGCCGATGCGGCGTCCCGAGGATCTCTTGCCCGGTACCCGCAGCGTGATCGTGGCGGCGGTGCGCTACCCGCTGGAAGGCGTCCGCCGGATCGGCGAACCGCCGGGCTACGCCCTGCCGTCCATCGACTATGCCGGGGCCATCTGCCGGAAGCTGGAGGACATCTCGCTCCATGTAATGCGTTGGCTGGAAGACCGGGGCGCCCTGGCCCTGTCCGCTCCCGTCACCTGGCCCATCGGCTGGCGCGTCCGTCCCTACAAGGACATGGAGCAACCCCTGCAGGCCATGTTCTCGCACCGCCACGCGGCGGTGGCGGCGGGCATGGGGGTGTTCGGCAAGCATACGCTCGTCATGACGCCCGAGTTCGGTCCCCGGCAGCGCTTCATCTCCATCCTGACCGACGCCGAGCTGGAGCCCGATCCCATGTACGGCGGCAAGGCGCTCTGTCCCGAGTCCTGCCAGGCGTGCGTCAAGGCCTGTCCCCTGAGCTGCATGGATTGCAGCAAGCCCCAGCACCTGAGCATCGGCGGCCAGGCGTTCTCCTATCCGTCCCTCGACAACATGCGCTGCGCCTGGGTCGAGCAGTACCGCCTGAAGCAGGTGGACGGGCTAGAGTACTACGGCCTCACCTACGACTGCGACCCGCCGGAGAATATCACCTACGAGGATGTCGACAAAGCCATCAAGGAAGCCATGGCCACCGACAAACTCCAGTATAGTGGCCCCAACGGCATGACCGCCACCCTCGGCGAATGCATCCGCACCTGCGTCAAGGTGTTCGAGCAACGTCGCGGCAAAGGCATCTAGTCAACACCCGGCCGGGGATGGGGGATACACTCCCCATCCCTGGCTTCCACGATACCGCATTTCCCGAGTACCAGTGAAACGCACGCAAGAAGAGAACAAGGCGAGAACATGGGCATGAAAGTTGGCTTCATCGGTTGCGGGGGGTTCGCGGATTCGTTCGTCCCGCTCTTCAAACGCCACCCTCTGGTGGATCAGGTCGTCCTCTGCGACCTCAAGCCCGACCGGCTGGCCGAGAAGGCCGCCAAGCACGGGATCACCGAGACTTATGCCAGCGCGAGCGAGATGTTCGCTCACTCGTCCATCGACAGCGTCGCGATCTTCGTGCCCCGTCATCTCCACGGCCCGGTCGTCATCGAAGCCCTCAAGGCGGGCAAGCATGTCTACTGCGCGGTGCCCACCGGCAACTCGGTCGAGGAGATTCGCGAGATTATCGATCTGGTGACCAAGACCCGTCGGATCTACATGATCGGCGAGACCTGCTACTACTTCCCCTGCGCCATGTTCTGCCGCCAGGCGTTCCGCGCGGGTCGGTTCGGCACCTTCGTCTACGGCGAGGCGCAGTACTACCACGACATCAGCGAGTTCTTCCCCTACTACAAGCGGGAGGAAGGCGACAACTGGAAGCGCGCCGCCGGTCTGCCCCCGTTCTTCTACCCGACCCATTCCACCGCCATGCTGCTCTCGGCCGTTGACGACTATGCCGTCCGGGTCGTGGGCATGGGCTACCGCGATCACGGTGACGAGGGCATCTACACCGACGGCGACAATGACTACGGCAACCCCTTCAGCAACGAGACCATGCTCGTCACCCTCTCGCGTGGTGGCATTGGTCGGATCAACGAGTTCCGCCGTGTCGGCACCCGCCGCCCCAGTTCCTACATCACCGGACTCTACGGCGACAAGGGGGCCTACGAGATGGCCTCGCGCCACCATGTTCTCCAGGAAATCCACGAGGGCAAGCCGACCACTCTGACGGACGTCAGCGCCGAGATCAACTCCTGCCTCTTCGAGGAGGAACGCGCGCTGCCGGACTACTACCAGCGGAGCCTCAACGCCAAGTACGACAGCGGGTTCTCGCGCATCCACAACGTCGCCCGCCTGCCCAAGGAATTCGCCGATTTCACGGGCTTCCAGCACAACGGCTCGCACCAGTTCCTGGTGGACGACTTCGTCAAGGGCGTGACCGAGAACAAGCTGCCCCCGAACCACGCCTGGGCTGCCGCCCGGTACATGTTGCCGGGTCTGCTCGGCCATGAATCCGCCATGCAGGGCAGCATTCCCCTGGATGTGCCCGACTTCGGCGATCCCCCGGCGGACTGGGCCCTGCTCAACCCCGACGGCGAATAGTCGGACACGGTTTGGTGGACTGGTGTGGACGAAGTGGACAGAAGTGGTCCACCAAGTCCACTTCGTCCACCAAGGCCACAGTCCCCCCCCAAGCCGGGGGGGCATGGTACGCTCTGTTCCCACTGTCGCCCGGCCCTGTCGGTACCGTGTATCCCTGTCACGTTCCCCATCTGGGAATGCGGGCTCTTCCTTGCGAAGATGCGTATGCACGGGGGTTGACGACACGCTCTCTGCGGACCAACTTGGGGGGCCCGGCGGGAGGAAGCCTGACGGCCCTCCTGCCCAACCGAATGGTGTTCCTCCCCGACAGGAGAACGAGATGTCCCGGCTGAGAACAGAGATCAAGCGCCATGGCGACGCTCCCACCATATTCGTGAACGATTCGCCCATCACGGGGTTGATGTACTGGAGCCGCAATCTACAGACGGAGGACATCCGCCGGTTCGGGGAGTCCGGAGTCCGGCTCTACTCGTTCCTCGGCAACATCGATCTCGGGGATCCGGCGGGCACGCTGGTTCAGGACGGTTGCCGACTCTGCACCATCATGACCCCGGAGTACATCGACTCGGTCATGGAAAGGGTGCTGGCCGCAAACCCGGACGCGCTCCTCATTCCCCGTTTCCGCCTCCAGGCTTCGGATGTGTGGAAGGAGAGCAATCCGGGGTGCCTCATGCGCTGGTTCGACCTTGAAACGAACCAGTTCACGGACGGCACCATGGCCTCACTCGGACTCGGGCCGTGGATCGACGACGCCCTGGAAGCCCTGGCCCGTTCGGTTGCCTACTGCGAGGAACGCTGGGGCGAACACATCGCCGGCTACCATTCCGGCTTCGGCCACTGTGCGGAACACGTCTCGTGGTGGGGTCCCGTCATTGCGGACTACCATCCGGCCATGCGGCAGCAGTTCCGGGACTGGCTCAGGCAGCGGTATGGGACCGAAAGCGCGCTCGGGTCCGCCTGGAAGGAGCCGGGACTCACATTCGGGACGGCGGAGTTCCCCGCGCCGGAGCGTTTCGCCAAGTTCACCCCGTCCAGCGCCGCCCTCATGAATCCCGAGCGGGACCAGCCCCTCATCGACATGCTGCGGTTCCACTCCGAACACATGGCCGGACTGGTGGTCCGGCAGGCGAGAACCGTCAAGGACGTGCTGAGAGCGCGGGATTCCCGGAAACTCTTCGGGGCGTTCTACTGCTACTCCAATCTGCCGGCCAACAGCATTTCCCACTACGCCGGAGGGCAGGATGCCCACCAGCCCGTTCTGGATTGTCCCGACCTGGACTACATCTCGGCCCCGGTCGGCTATTCCGCCCGCCAGCCGGGCGGAGTCAGCACGGGCCAGACCCAACCGGGGAGTGTGGTTCTCGCCGGCAAGCTCTACTTCGCCGAGGACGACACCGGTACCCATCTCACCCAGACCCGCCACAACACCATGGCGGCAACCGCCGCACAGTCGTGCCAGATGATCACCCGCGGGTTCCTGGATGTCTGGCGCAGCGGCGGCACGCAGTGGTTCATGGATCTCTTCGGCGAAGGCGAACACCGCGATCCGGAGATCATGGGGACCATCGACCGGCTGGCGGCGTTCGCGGGACGCCATCTGGAGGACCGCCGAAGCACGGCCGAGATCGCCGTCTTCTTCTCCGACACCAGCCTGTCCTACGCCAAGACCAACAACTTCCTCACCGGGAACCTGATCAAGCAGCAACTGAACGAGATCGCCGCCATCGGGGCGAGCGCCGACGTCTTCCGCATCGAGGATCTGCCCGAGTTGGTCCGGCATAACCGCCTGGCCCAGTACAAGTTCGCCATCATGCTGAATGTCCACGTCATCTCCGACGAGGTCCGGGCGCTGGTGGAGACCCAGCTCAAGACCGGTCAGCGGACCATCCTCTGGTTCCACGCGCCCGGCCTTATCCACCAAGGCCGGTTCTCTCCGGAACGGTCGAACGAGCTGACCGGGATACACTGCGTCATGCAGACCGGCGGACGCGCGTCGCTGATCACCGAGGTCCTCGTGGACGGCAGGCGCTTCAGCTACGGCACCCAGCGGAATGTGTACCCCCGTCTGGTTGCGGCCGACCCGCAGGCCACCTCCCTCGGCTATCTGGTGGAGGGGACGTGGACGCCCTTCCGCGAGGGCTCCGACGGGGCCATGCTCGCCATGAGGGAGTTCCCGGAATTCCGCTCGGTCTGGAGCGGCAGCCCGAATATGCCCTCGGGCCTGCTCGCAATGTTCGCCGAGAAGGCGGGGGTGCATCTCTACTGCCGCTGCGGCAGCCAGGTGTTCCATGCCGCGAACTGGGTCGCCGTCCACGCCAAATGGGATGGAGAACTGGAACTCCGCTTCCCCGACAAAGTGACGCTTCGTGACGCCTTCACCGGCGACACCGTTGCCGTGGACACGGACCTCGTCCGCCGAACCGTGCATCGCGGCGACAACCTCGTTTTCGAACTGGAAGGAAGCCTGCGCGGAAGCCGCTAAGGCCTCGTCCATCTGTCTCCAAAACCACACGGTCACGCACGCCATGGTCACTTCCTCCGTCCAACCTCTCGGCGGTGTCCCCACGCTCTTCGTGGATGACGTTCCTCAGCCGGGGCTGGCGTACATCACCTACCTGCAGGAACGGCACTGCTACGCGGATTTCGCTGCCGCAGGCTACCGGCTCTTTTCCTTCACGGCCTATTTCGGCGACCAGGGGATCAACGCCGTCACCGGTATCCACCCCTTCTCGCCGGGCATTTTCGATCAGGAGGGACAGGCCGACTATTCGCGGTTCGATGCCACGGTGAACCTGATTCTCGAACACCGCCCCGACGCCCTGATCCTGCCGCGGGTCAACATGGCCCTGCCCGCCTGGTGGGAGCTGGCGCATCCCGAGGCGTGCAACGACACGGGCCTGCGCGGGGTCCATCCCCGCAGTTGCTTCTCCTCGCCCGTTTGGCGGGCGGAAACCGAACGGTGTCTCCGCGCTCTCATTGCCCATGTCGCGGAGAGTCCCTATCGCGACCAGATCGTGGGCTACCAGATCGCCGGCGGCAATACCGAGGAGTGGTTCTCCTTCGACCAAAAAGGCAGCCAGGGACCTGCGTCCCGCGAACGTTTCGCGCGGGAGTGCCCCGGCGGTTCGGAGACGGAGTACCGGCAGTTCCTCGGCAAGGTCGTCGCCGACGCCATTGCGCACTTCGCGGCCGTCGCCAAGGAATGCACGGGCCACCGATTGGTGGTCGGCTCGTTCTACGGCTACACCCTTGAGTGCCCCTCCTGGAACAACGGACACCACGCCCTGCAACGGCTGCTGGAATGCCCGGACGTCGATTTCCTCTGCTCCCCCGCCTCCTACATGAACCAACGGCAGCCCGGCTACGACTGGGCCAACATGACCGTCCTCGACTCGCTCAAACTCCACGGCAAGCTCTACTTCGCCGAGTACGATACCCGTACCCACCTCACCAAGCCCCTTGCCGAATGCCGCCAGGACTCCTGCGAACCCGGCACCTACTGCGACGGCCTCTGGCTCGGGCCCCAGTCGCCCGACGTGTCGCGCTGGGTGCTGCGTGCCAACTTCGCCCGGCAACTCACCCATGGCACCGGTTCGTGGTGGTTCGACATGTGGGGGGGCTGGTTCGCCGACGAAGCGATTCTACGCGAAATGGCCGAGTTTGTCGCCATCGGTGAGGAAGCGCTCCGTGCGCCCTCCCGCGCCAGCGTTGCCGAGGTGGCGGTCCTGGTCGATGAGCGGGCCTACGCGCATCTGGACAATCCCGGGCTCGCTCGGCGCTGCCTCTACGACAACCGCCGTCCCCTCGGTCTCACGGGCACGCCCTACGACATCTACGGCGTTGCCGACTTCACCGCCATCCGCGTGCGCTACCGCGCCTTCATCTTCCTCTGCCCCTTCCGAACCTCTGCCATGGCCGAGGCCATGGACCACTGCCGCCAAGCTGAACTGCCTTTCCTAGTCGCCGACGAGGATTCGCCCGACCTCTCCGTCGCTGCCCTGCGGAGTTTCTACCGGGAGCACGATCTGCACTGCTGGTGCGATACCGACGATGTCGTCTGCGCCAGCCCCCACTACCTCGCGATCCATGCCGCTGCCGCCGGCGCGAAATGCCTCCGTCTTGCTGGACCGCGCCGCATCACCCCTCTGCTCGACCCTGGCGACAGCTTCGTCGCCGACCGTGTCGAACTGACGCTTCTGGCCTTCGAGACCCGGCTCTTCCGGCTGGACCCGGTGTAGGACTAGGAACCGGCTCAGTGCGGCGCGCCGAGGCGCCCGCTCCGGCCTGAGGGGGACTCCTTGTCGCACGGCCGCCACCGGCTGCTGCTCTGCGTTAGCCGATGGTCCGAAATCCGGGGGCCATCATACCTTGACGTGGGAGCTTCCCCACATGATGGTGCCGGTACGGCAAACGGCCCTTCCGGCTTGCGCCGGGTTGGGCGCTATCCGTTCACCACGTGAGGTATTGTGGAGCCACGATGAGACGACAGGCGTTCAGGATGAAGCTCAAGCCGGGGATGATCGACGAGTACCGGCGGCGGCACGATAGAATCTGGCCGGAACTGGTGGCCGGGCTCCGCGAGGCCGGAATCTCGGACTACACGATCTTCCATGAGCCGGAGACGAATTCCCTGTTCGCCGTTCGGACCGTGGCCGACGGCGACCACATGGCGGAGTTCAGGAGCTCCCCGGTGTTTGCGCGCTGGTGTGACTACATGCTGGACATCATGGAGTCCGACGCGGAAGGAAACGCCGTGGCGAGCACCACGCTCACGGAAGTGTTCCACATGGAATGAGCGGAAACACCGGACGCCGAAATGGGGACGCACCCTGGCAACGTGCCTGTTCATCGCATGTTAGGGTGTTCCTGCGATGGTTTCCCCGACCTTGGCGCGATGTCGTCCCTGCGTGGTCTCTTGCGTTAGGGCTCGTTCTATCCGCGATTGCCTGCCAAAGGTGGCGGAAGAGGGATGGCGTGGGGACTGGGCGGGCTTGGCGTGACAGGTCCTGACACTGCATGCGGCGGGTTGGCGGCTCGCCGCCAGCCCGTTTCCCTCATTCCGCCGTCGGCACAATCTCGCCGAACAGGGAGTGGGAGGTGGTGCGTTCCACCTTTACGGTCACCAGATCGCCGGGTTCGAGGTCGGCGGTGGGGGGGAAGAGGACGACTTTGTTGGTGTCGCTCCGTCCCGACCAGCGGCTGGGGTTGCGCTTGCTGGGGCCTTCCGCGAGCACGGTCACGGTGCGGCCCACGTAGCGGCGGTTGCTGGCTTCGACCCGGCGGTCGAGGTCGGCGAGGAGGAGCTGGTTGCGCTCCATCTTCGCCTC
>QKCY01000544.1 GCA_003245525.1 Victivallales bacterium
AGGCGTAGGAGATGGTGTAGACGCCTACGTCCAGCAGGCCACCGCCCGCGAGGTCGGGATTCAGCAGGCGGCTCGCCGGATTCCAGCCGCAGCGGAAACCGAAATCGATGATCGCCGCGCGCGGTTCGCCGATCCGGCCCTCGGCCAGCCACTGGCGCACGCCCACGGTCACTGGCAGGAAGCGGGTCCACATGGCTTCCATGAGGAATTGGCCGTTGGAGCGGGCGCAGTCGCGCATGCGACGGCCGCCGGCCGCATTGACGAACATGGGCTTCTCGCAAAGCACCGCCTTGCCAGCTTCCAGGCAGAGGCAGGCGTGGTCGGCGTGCCCCACGTGGGGACTGGACACATAGACCGCCTGGATTGCCGGATCGGCGGCCAGTTCGGCGTAGCTGCCATAAGCGCGTGGAATCCCGTACTTGACGGCGAACTCCGTGGCCCGTTCGGCGGAACGGGAGCCGACGGCGGCCAGGGCTCCGTCGGGCAGGGCGTTCACGGCTTCGGCGAACTTGCGGGCGATGCTGCCGGGGCCCAGGATGCCCCATTGGATCGTTGGATTCATACGCGGAGGTCTCCGGTCAGGCTTGCAGGGATGCGGGCAAGTGATTACGCTGCATTCAGAATACTGCTGCAATTCCGCAACTGGAATGCATCCAATGGCCGAAAGAATGCACGATATTGCTGTAACCGTTGGGGTTCGCCACCTGGCCTTCCTCGTGGGCGAGGGGAGGAACTCACGGGAGGTACCGCACTGGGTGGAACGACCGCGCGGAACCGACGTGTGGATCTTGGAGTATGGCGTGAGCGGTCGGGGCTTGGTCCGTCATGCCGACTCGGTCTCACCGGTTCTGCCCGGTGACGCCGTGCTCTTCCAGCCGGGTGTCCGGCAGGACTACGGGATGGATCCGGAAACCGCCGCCTGGCATCACCAGTGGATCTGTTTCACTCCCCGGCCGCATTGGCTCGAATGGTTGCGGTGGCCGGAGCGCGCGCCGGGTATCCGGGGAATCCATCTGGCCGAGTCCGGAGCCCGGGAGCGGGTCCATGCCCTGCTCAATCAGGCCATCGAAGTCTACCATGGTCCCAGCCCCCGCCGCGAAGCCTTCGCCATGAACGCTATCGAGGAGGTGTTGCTCTGGTGCGACACGGCGAACCCCGCCAATGCCGAAGCCCAGTTCTCCGATCCCGTCCGGGCCGCCTTGGCCTACCTGTGCGACCATGTGGCCGACACCGTGACTCTGGCCCGTCTGGCCCAGGTCGCGGGTCTTTCCCGTTCTCGCCTCGCCCATGCCTTCCGCGAACAGGTCGGGGTCTCCCCCCTCCGCTACCTGGAAAATCGGCGACTGGCCCAGGCCCGCGAGCTCCTGCTCATGACCGCTCTGCCCGTGGCCGAGGTCGCGGCCCTCGTCGGCTATCCCAACCCCTTCTACTTCAGCCGCCTCTTCGCCCGCCAGACTGGCACCTGCCCCACCGCCTTCCGCAAGCGGGGAAGATAGGGTTCACCACGCTGGCACGAAGGGCACGAAGGAGGAGACGAACTGGAGGCCCATATCACCGTTTCCGCAGCGCGGAGACCGTGGCATGCCATACGCCGGAGCCGATGAAAAGCACTCCTATGGCAGCCATGATGGAGGCACCGGCAACCGGCCCGGTGGAGAGCTCCCGGTGGCAGACCACACCGAGTACGAATAGGCCCGTTGCCATGCGGACGATCAGCATAGCACGTTCCGTTCCGGTAAGCCTGCTGAATAGCCAGGCCACATTGGAGGCGGGGCGGTCTGTGGTTGGCTGGTCGTTGTCTTCCATTTTTGCCTCCAAGCCTTGGGGATACGAATCCAATCACACTACCGCTCTGGTCGCGACGTTCAAGCTTGCGGCCACGGAGCGGCTATGGTACCGACGTAAGTTCCGCCCCCTTCCCAGCGTAGGATTATCCCCATGAACCCTCCTGTTCTGGTTCCCCGCATCGCAGGCGAGTATGTGACCGTCTACCGGCCGGGCGGGGATGTGTTTCCCGGGCCCGACACGGCGGAACTCAAGGCCGGGGCATGGTACCCGGAATGGGTGCCGAACGACCATATGGTGCTGCCGGGGCCGGACGGGGCGTGGCATGCCTTTGGCATCACCCATCCCTTGACCAGTCCGGCGCGGGTTCACGACGGGGAGTTCCTGTCCTTCCATGCGCGGTCGCCGCAGGGAAGTTTGCGGGAGGTGTTGCAGGATGGGCTATGGACCGACTTGCCCAAGGTCTTGCCGCCGGGCGAGCGACCGGGGGAACGGTTGGAGAACCACGCGCCGTTCATTGTCTGGCACGGTGGGCAGTACCATATGCTCTATGGTCCCAGCCCGATCCGCCGAGCCACGTCCACCGATCTGATGGCGTGGACGCCGGTTGGGCCGCTGTTTGCCGAGCAGGACGGGGCGCGCGATCCGAACGTATTGTTCTGGGATGGCGTCTACCATCTCGTCTTCTGTAGTCTGGACGAGGTGCGGCTGCGGACCTCGCGGGATTTGCTGACCTGGAGCGAGTCCACCACCATCCTGCGGCTGCCCGAGGGCATCGCGCCCGAGTCGCCGGTCCTGATCCGGCACCGGGACGCCTTCTACCTCTTTGTCTGCGGCTGGGATGGGGTCTGGGACCAACGGGACGTGGCCGGGGCCTACCAGCACGTGACCTATGTCTTCCGGTCCGACCGCCCGGACCACTTCCCAGGAGCCGAAGTCACCCGGCTCGACGCCCATGCCCCGGAGGTGTTCCAGGACGAACAGGGCGACTGGTTCATCTCCAGCGCCGAGTGGCCCGTCCGAGGTATCAGCATCGCTCCGCTGGTCTGGGACTGAACCGGGATTACTTGGTCGGTGGCTCGGGGGACGGTGGAACGTCGAGAATCAACTCTTGCTCCACCTCGATCTGCTTGCCCACGCCAAACCACTCGCGCAGCTTGCCGGTCTGGTTGAGAATGTGCAGACAGCAGAGCAGGATGATGGCGACGAGGATGACCTTCGGCCACGGACTTGGCTTCTCGGCATAGGGGTCGTCCAAGGTCTGCTTGGCGTTGGCTGGGAGTTGCGCCACACCGGTCAGGGACCGGCCGAAGGGGAGGTTGATTCGGGCGCGGGCATTGACCGCCCAGCCCGAGGCGTCGAGCAGGGGGCCGAGATTGCGCTGGCGCAGCTTGAACCAGGCCAGGAGCATGGCAGGGCCGGAAATCACCAGAATGATCCCGACCACCACCAGCGGCAGTTGCCAGGCGGGCATCTTGAGCAGGCCGCTGACAATGGCCGCGACGGCGGTCCCCAAGGCTCCCAGAGCCAGACCGATGGCGGCGAAGATGCCAGCGAAACGGGCGATGTCGAAGGCGGGCGACGGAGCGGTCCCCTTGCCCTGGTCGAGCTTCTGGGTGGCAGTGGCGATGCCCCCTTCGCCCTTCGTCTCGACTGCTTTCTCGCGGGCGGCGGCGAACTTGTTGAACTGGTCGCCCACGAACCGGGCAAAGCGCTTGTAGGGTTTCCAGAAGGCTTGGCGGACGCTGATCGGGTTCTCCACGATCTTGGTGATGGTGGCATCCCAGTCCTGTCCCTGCCGGTCGTAGAAGACGCCGTTGCGTCCTACCATCAGGAAGTCCGAATCGCCGCCAGTGAAGGCGGCGACGATGGTCATCTTCTCGGCGGCGGCACCGCGCCGGGTACAGTCGCAATAGGCCAGATGCATCATGCTCTTTGGCGCCAAGGTCGCGTGAGGCGCGGGGTTGACGACCTTGATGCAGAGGTCGCAGCTACGTCCATCCAGGTAGAGAGTACCCGCCTGGAACACGGCTTTCCTCCGGCCGTAGAAGTCGGCGAAGGTGACGGTGTTGCGCAGGAGCACGGCAAGGTCGCGGTGCAGGCGCAGCAGTTTCTCCACCGAGGCGATGGCATTGGCCTCGCCTTCCAGGGCCAGATCCTGGGCGATCAGGGCGGTGATGGCCTCGCGGCCGGGCCCGGCGAGCAATGCCTGTACCCGCTCGGTTCCGAGCGCGGCGACTGCCGCGCCCTCGCCCTTCGTGGCCTGCCACGCCACATGGGGCGCGAGACGGGCTTTCAGCGCGCTCCATTCCGCCGCCGTGAGGGTCTCTTGCTCGCCCAGGAGCGGGGTGATTGCGGTGGCCCGCAAGGCGGCGACCGCCGCTGCCCAGGCGGGGTTCAGGCCCGAGTTCAGGGGGAGGGGATGGTCGGCGGCCACCAGGGCAATGGGCATTGCCAGGGTCTCGTGGCCATCGGCGGAGAGTTCGCCGCCACCGAGGGGGGCATAGTCCGCCTCGCCCCGGTTCATGGCCCCGGCGGATCGGCCGTCGTAGGCCACCAGGCGGCAGCGGGTGAAGTAGTCGTCGATTTTGGCCTGTACGGCTGCCAACTTCTCCGCCGCCACTGCGGTTCCCTCGCCGAGGGGCAGGATGGTGGCGGCGTTATCAGCCCCTTGCTGGACCCAGGCCGCATAGGCCTGCGCGGCGGCAAAGAAGGCATCCACCTTGGCTTGCGACACGCCGGGGGCACCGCAGCGGTCCGGCTCGCTGCCGACACAGGCGATGATGTCCTGGATCACCGCCTGCAGGGCGGGGTCCTCGGTGGCGGCCACCGGCACGATGCCGTCGCCGTTGAACTTCGTATTGGCGAAGATGAGGGCCGTGTCGAGGGCATCTTCCAGTTTGATGCTCGTCACCTCGGGCTTGCCGAGTCCGGCCAGGATCCGCTTGGCGGAAGCCAGCAGCATGGCTCCTTCGGGGACCTCCGTATTGAGGGCGGCCAGCGGCAGTTCGGCGGCAGGTTTGGCCAGCACATTCGGGTCCTTGAGGACCCCCAGCGCCCACTTGACGGCGGCGAGGATCTCCGGTGGGCGAATCCGTCCGTCGGCATCCGTGTCGATCAGCGCCAGGGTCTTGGCATCGAGATGGATATCACGGGCCGGGCAGGCCAAGGCCACCCAGAGCTTCTGGTCAAGCTGGTCGAGGTTGGCGATGTCGCCACCGCTATCGACGACCACTTGGTCGAAGCCCCCGACCCGCTGGAACCGCCACTGATGCCCGCTCTTCGCCGACGCCCCGTCCGTACCCATGGTGCGACCTCCGTTCCGGTCTCCGCCGCAGATGAACTGGACCGCTTGCCGTATTCCCGTTGCCTCCCGGCAACGCTCAGGTCCCATGGTCGCATCCCGCTGGGGACTGGCCGACAAGGAACTAATACAAGGGCGTGGTCATTTCGTCAAATCCGCTGGCCCAGGGCCTGCACTTCGGGGTGGCGGTAGCAGGTGACGAGGTGGTCGTTGACCATGCCGACCGACTGCATGAAAGCGTAGCAGATGGTCGAACCGACGAAGTTCAGCCCCCGTTTCTTGAGGTCCTTGCTCATCCGGTCCGATTGCTCGGTGCGGGCGGGAATCTGGCCGAGGGAGGACCAGGCGTTCTGCCGGGGCAGCCCGTCCACGAACTGCCAGAGGTAATGGGCCAGGGAGCCGTGCTCCGCCTGGATGCCCAGCACGTGCTGGGCGTTCTGGATTGCCGACTCGATCTTGAGCCGGTTGCGGATGATGCCAGGGTCCGCCAGCAGGCGCTTGATGTCCTTCTCGCCATAGGCCGCGACCTTGGCGGCATCGAACTGGTCGAAGACCAGCCGGTAATGGGCGCGCTTCCGCAGTACGGTGAGCCAGCTCAGACCGGCCTGGGCACCCTCCAGCACGAGCATTTCGAAGAGATGCCGGTCGTCGCGGGAAGGCACGCCCCACTCATGGTCGTGGTAGGCAATGTACTCGGGAGCACTCCCGCACCAGGGACACCGACAGATCATGGACGCTCTCCTCGCGCGCGATATCCGGACGTCTATTTCAGCACCATGCGGTAGGCGAAGGCAGTGCCCTCGGCCTGGAGGCTGAGAACTCCGTCCTGGATCTGCACGTGCGGGGCGGCGGCGTCGGGCATGAGCGGGTCGATGACTTCGACCGTTGCCTCGGTGGCGGGGCAACCGAGCTTGGCCAGGTCGAGGGTGGCCCGGAAGGCGATGCTCCCGGGCAGGGGAATCACCATCCACTCGCCGTCGGCGGGATGGATCAGGCGGAAGGCCCCGTTGGTGGCGACGGCTCCGAAGTCGACGAGATTGCCCTTGAGGTTGAGGCCGACATGGTCGTCCCATTCCCCTTCGGGCAGGTACTCGCCGCTGACGACCTTGCCGTCGGCAATCTCCACCTTGAGCTGGCCGCCGCGGGCGCGGGTGCCCTCGATGTTCCCCGCCGGGGTGATGCGGTAGCCGCCCTTGCCGGGGTTGTAGAGGCCGTAGCGGATGGTGTAGGTGCCGCCGAAGGAGTCGCCGGGGATCGTGACGTTGATGTCGGCCTCGTAGGTGCCGGTCTTGGTCATCAGCTCGCCGTCGAAGGTGGTCTGGCCCTGGAGCGCGATCTTCTCGCCGGAGGCGGCTTTGGGATGGCAGACATGGACGAAGGCGCGCAGGCCGGATTCCAGGGGTTGGAGGGCGCGCCACCCAATCCGCACCTTGAACTTGCCGTCGCCCAGGTACTCGCCCTTGAGCACCCGGGTGCTGGCCGGACGCAGGCTGCCGGAGCGGTAGGCGGGCCGGGCGTCCACGAAGAGGGTGTCCGCGCTCTTGGCGAAGGCGGCGCGCTGGCCGTCGATCTCCACGATGCCTGCCTCGGCCTTGGGGCTCTTCGCATAGAAACCGTACTCGGGCAGGCGGTAGCCCGCCGCTTCCCACGCGGGTTCGCCCCGGTTGGTCCAGACTTCGCTGCCGTCGCCGAAGGTGGTGTGCTGCTGTTGGACCGACTCGCCGAAGCCGTGGGTCTCGAAGGAGGCGCGGGCGAGGTCGTCGCAGAGATCGTGGAGGAGCCAGTAGGTCATCACGGCGCGGCGCGAGAAGGGACCGTCGCACATGGGATTGCGCCCGCCCATGACGGTGTCGGTGAGATAGTCGTCGGTGCCGTAGGTGTGCTTCTCGTCGCCATCGCCGTAGCGGTGGCCGAGACCGCCCGCCAGGAGGACGAAGGAACCGTGGGTGGCCATGTCGTGCCAGGGCGTGCGGTCGTCGGCGATGCCCTTGGCACCCCAGCGGCTGGCGGCATAGTGGTCCGACTGGCAACCGTCGAGCGAACCAACCAGGGCATCATGTCCCGCTTCGCTCACCATCGGCATGCCGGGGCAGAGCATCCGGCGCGCGCGGTCGAAGGCGTCGGACCACTCCTTCGCGGTGCGGACACGGGTGTAGAAACGCCCGTCGCGGTCGTAGTAGTCGATGGGCGGCATGGCCGAGAACACGTCGATGAAGAGGCCGGTGGGGCGGATGCCGTCGTGCATCAGGTTCATGTTGCGGTCGAGCCAGGGGGTGAAGGCATGGGGCAGCCAACGGTAGCTCTGGGCTTGGCGACCCTTGTTGTACCAGGCCCGGTGGGGTTTGCCGTCGCGGGTGAAGACGATCTGGTCGTAGCTGAAGCCATCGGCATCGGGGTAGAAGTCGATGTAGTTGTCATGGGGGGCAAAGAGGATGCCGGTTTCGCGGCAGGCGTCCCGCATGGCGAGGAAGGGTTCGAGCCCGCCACGCGGCGGGTAGATGTCGGGCAGACGGTAGTCGTAGCCCCAGCGCTGCCAGGCGTGCTTGACGAAGATCGCGTGGTTGAGGCCATACTTGCCCGCGAGCAGGAGCCCCTTGGCCGCCTCGCCGTAGTCGCCGCCCCATTGGTCGAGGCACATGCGCCCGACCAGGGCCTCGTGCCCGGGGCTGGGCTTGAAGCCGTTCACGTCCCGGTAGTGGCGCGCGGCGGCGAAGGCCCCATCCACGCTGGGGATGAAGGTGAAGGTGGCATCGTGGGGCACCTGGAGGGAGAAGGCGTTGACCTGCGGCTGGCAGACGGCGGCATCGGGGAAGACATCGCTCGCCTGGAGCAGGCTGAGGCCGTTGGCGTAGTCCGCGCCGATATGGCGGGTGCTCAGGCCGAAGCCGCCACCGCCGACCCGGAAGCTCTGGGGCTGCTCGATGACGTTGCCGAAGCCGAGATAGACCCGGAACAGGGCGCTGTCCGCA
>QKCY01000465.1 GCA_003245525.1 Victivallales bacterium
ACCGCTACTGGGCCAGCCTGGGTCTGACCTACAAGTTCAGCGAGAACCTGGAACTCGACCTCGCCTACATGCACCTGTTCATGGACAAGGGCAATGCGAACTATGAGGACGAGAACACGCACCAGACCCTGAGCGGCACCTACGTCGGCAGCGCCGATCTGCTCAGCTTCGGCGTGGTCTGGAAGTACTAAGCTACCTCTTCCCGTCTCTTCGCCGCCCGCCGACTCCTCGGAGTCCGGCGGGCGGTTTCGTTTCGGCCCGCGCAGACGGTCGGCAGGCTGGCATGCGGCAATCGGTTGGTGGTCCAGGCAGTAGCCTGTTGGCTGTTGGGGATACACTGGCTTGTATGACGCCAGTTGGGCAATAGCCATGGAGCATTGGGGACGTCCCGTGAAGCTGAGGCGATTGCTCCTCTTAGCCCCGGGACGGGTACCGGACCAGGGCCACGCGGATAGAAGCGCATCGCCGGTTCCGGAGCGCCTGCCTTCGCGAACCAACCCCTTCTGCGGTTCCTGCCTTGCAGGTCGGCGAGAATGGTCCCGCTCTCCACACCCGCCGCAGGCAGGGGCTTCGGCCAGGAGAGCTCCCGGTTGCTCGATACAAGCGGCCACCTCCCTCGTTCCTGGCTGGTACCAAGACAATACAGAGCATGTCAAACTGACATGAGGGGTGGAAGGACGGACCGGCATCCCCCTTCCGCCATGGGCGCCGACGGGTAGTCGCGGGATCGACGAGCCCGCGATGGGGGCGGGAAGAGCGGACAGGAGCCGACAGTCGGCAACCGGGGACCGCGCGCTCGTCGACCGCGCGGCTACCCGGTCGGCATCGAGTCTGGACCGAGAAGCCCCCGTTCCCCTGTCTTCGCCAGAAGGACAGACTGCCGGAGTTCCCAGGACGCTGCTCACGGCGGAGACGAAGGGCGGGGAACGCCTGGCGGCGCCGAGCTGGTGCTCGGCGCTACCAGGTGGGTGGAGCCGACAGAGGAAACCTGTCACCTTCCTCGCTTCTGGTTGGCCCCAGAACGATCTGGGTGGTGTCACCCGGTACGAGGCCTCCGGCGAACTAGCGCTGGCGTCCGCCGAACGAGCCCGGGATCAGATCTCCTCGTCGAAGATCTCGGGATACCGCTCGGCCCAGAGGTCCATGGCTTCCTCGTAGATACCGTTCTCGTCCTTGCCGAACACGCCTTCCTTGGTGAGGACGATGACGTGGAGACCGGCTTCCTGGACCGAAGCGTGCTTGAGGAATTCCAGGGCGTTCTCCTTGGCGGGAGCCCGGTACACGTAGTACTGCGAGTAGTCGGTGCCTTCGCCCTCGCGATTCTCCACGTGCTCGATCTGGAGCTCGGGATCGGCCAGGAGCGAGTCGAGGTTCGGGATCTCCAGGTTCACGCTGGGAGCCGTACTCACCCGGAAGTACTCCGCACCGGGGTACTCGGGGAAGACGGCGGAGGCTTCCCGCCAGAGCGCGTAGTTGAGCTTCTCGCCGCCGACGAAGGAGACGAACTTGTCCTGGTGGGGACCGTAGCCGAAGTAGACGTCGTGACGACAGACGAGATCGCCACCCACGCGCTCGTTCACGTAGGACAGTTGCAGCAGCGCCTGTCGGGCTTCCTCGGCGGTGGTGTAGCGGTAGGCCACGTACTTGAACGTCTGCGGATTGTCGTCGGCCATCTGCCAGAACGTCCGCTGCACCTTGCCCTTCCCCTGGAAGAACTTCTTCAGCTCCCGACTGGGACCACCCGCCTGCTGGCGGTAGATCAGGAAACCCACTACAGCGCCTGCCAGGACGACCCCGGCGATGACCGCATAGGCCCAGGTCGGCATCAACTTGGCGGGGGCGGGCGGAGGCTCGGCGGCCACGGGGGCGGGAGCGGCAGGCGCCGCTGCCATTCCGGCTGCCCAGTCGTCGTCGTTCTCCGTCGCTTCGGGAGTCGTCTCGGGTGCCACGGGAACGGGCTCGGCCGCCGCATCCGCCTGGCGTTTCGCGTAGGCGGCGTATTCGGCCTCCACGTCCGCCGCGACGGCGGCCGCGATGACGGGTTCCAGGACTGCCTGCTGGCGGGCGGCCACGGCAAGCCGCCCCCGCTTCTCGGCCAGTTCGCGCTCGGCCGCCGCCTGGATGGCTCTGCGGATATTGGCTTTCTCCTCGGCGATCAGCGAACCCACCAGGTCACGGGCAGTGGTCCAATCCTGGTTGACGAACAGGTAGCCGGCGGCCTGGTTCTCGTGCCAGGTCCGTTCGCGCTCCTTCGCCCGCGTGTAGGTGGTGGCCTGCGCCTGGTAGGTCTCCTTCTCTTCCTCGTAGGCGGCCAGTCTATCGGCCACGTAGGTCTTCCGGAGTTCCTCGGAAGCGGCGGGATCGAACCGGAGTACCAGATCGTCGTTGCCCTTGACCCGGACGATGTCCTCGAGCTGGATGGCGGCGGCGCCGATCTGGACCAGCCGGGCATTGCGCCCGCCGTAGACCCCGCGCACTTTCCGCACGTTCTGCGGATTGGTGGCGTAGTAGAACTCGACCAGATCGCCCTTCTGGTAGATCGGGTAGCGCGCCTGGGCCTCGGTCACCAGATTCGCCACCACGAGCGGCGGGAACTTCTTCTCGAGGAGTCCGGCAACAATGCGCTCCGCCACCTGCTCGACATCCGCATCCGTGCGCACGGCAGTCGAGATCGTCCCCGTCGGACAATCCGGCTCGCCCTGCGCGAAGCGGCGCAGAATCTCCCGCGTCGCCTGGGCGTCATTCGCGGCCACGCCTGCGTCCGCGAGGTATTCGCGGGTCAGCCGCTGAAGCAACTCCACGCGCCGGTTCGAGACGGCGAACGCATCGCCTTCCTCCTGGGCCTGGAGGTGGGGAGCCAGGCCCACGCAGGCAAGCCACGCTGTGGCCAGCATGGTACAGATGCGGTTCGGGAGGAACTTCATCGCGGTCTCCGAATGGGAAGGTAAAACGGAGTTCTGAACAGCGAGGCCACGGAGTGACACGTGCGAGTTCTCACATTAGTGTAGTTTAGCTAAGGAACCACCATCCGGCAATCCTACCGCCTGCTTTTCCCCTGCCACGGCGGTGCGATTCCCCGCGATCCGGTTTGCGAAGCAAATGCGGGAGATGCATTCGTTGAAGCTCTCCTCGCCACTGAGAATGTCGATTTCCACCCGCAGGAAGTGGATCGGCACGTCCCGCCGGTCCAGGCGGGGAAAGCGGACCGCATCCTTTTCGGTGGTCACGATCAATTCGGCGCCGGCCTCCTGGCTGGCATTCACGAAGTCGATCAGTTCCTGCTGGTGGTAGCGGTGATGGTCGGCATAGCGCGCGTAGTGGACGACCTCGGCCCCCAGCTCGCGCAGGAAGTTCTCGAAGCTCTCGGGCACGGCGATGCCGCTGATGGCCGCCACCCGCCGCCCCTGCAGGTGGGTCAGGGGCTCCCGCTCCTCGGTGTAGACATCCTGGAGATGCTTCGGCCGATGGGTACACTCGATGATCTCGGCCTTCGGGTTGTGCTTGCGGATGAACTCCTTGAGGTGGCGCAGGTGACTGCCGCCGGAGGACTTGGTCAGAAAGATGAAATCGGCCCGGCGGACATTCTTGATCGGTTCCCGGAGCAGCCCGCGTGGCAGGGGATGATGGTTGTGGAAGGGATTGGTGGAGTCCACCAGCAAGATGCTGACCGTGGGCTTGAGCCGCAGGTACTGGAAACCGTCGTCGAGCAGCAAGGTGTCGGCGCCGAGCTCGCGGATGGCGTAGAGCCCCCCCTTCACGCGGTCCTTGTCCACCACCACGCAGACGTCCTTGAGGTTGGCGGCCAGCATGTAGGGCTCGTCGCCTGCCAGCGACGAATCCATGAGCAGATGCTTGCCGTCCGAGACCACGCGCGGAGGCACGCTCTTGTAGTCCTTCAGGAACAGGCTCAGGAACCGCACCCAGAGGGGTTGGGGCTTGCTGCGGTAGCCCCGGCTCAGGATCGCCACCTTGCGGCCCTTGCCGGAGAGCGTCCGGGCGAACACCTCCACCACCGGGGTCTTGCCCGTGCCTCCCACCGTCAGGTTGCCCACGCTGACCACGAAACAGCCGAGCATGCGCTGCCGCAACACCCGTTCGGAGTACAGCGTCAGGCGCAGCTGGACCACGTTGCGGTACAGGCGGGACAGGCAGAACAGAAAGCCGCGGAAGATCGTATCGTAAGTCGTGCGACGACGACCGCCGATGATCTCCACGACATACTGCTCGGCATGTTCGCAGAACTCACGGAATGTCATGCAGGCCCCATTGCATGGGAACGGATTCGAACCAAGCCCAGACTATACTCTGCCTCGTCTCCGGCTCAAGACAAGGCTGGGAACGCCGGTTGCCGGTTGTGCCCCCAGCGTTTACTGTGGGCTCCGTGCATATCCGGGAGACCGCCATGTTCCGCCTTGCCCATCCTCTCCTCGCCCTGGGCGCGCTCCTGCTGGCCGTGGGCTGTTCATCCCGCGAGCAGCAGGCGCGCGAACTGATCCAGCGACGGCGTCTGCTGGAGATCGTGCGGGCCAGTCCGACCACGGCCATGGTCCTGGGCCAGGCCGACGAGGACGCCTTCGTCAAGGCCTGCGTGCGGACCATCGCCAAAGGGCTTACCCCGGAGGAACTGGACGACGCCCTCCGGTTCGCCCGCAGCGAACTCGGAGCCAAGGAGGCGCTCTTCCAGGAGCAGATCATCCAGACCAGCCTGGTGGGCAAGTTCCCCGCCGAGAGCGAACTGGACCCCGCCCGCGTCAACTTGGCCCGCGAACTGGTCGCGGCCGACCCTCTGGCCGACACCGTGGCCGAACGGGTCCGCGACGGCATCGTGCGCAGTGCCGCCGCCACCTTCACCGAGGACGAGCTGACCCGGTTGCTCGCCCGCGCCCGCGATCCCCTGGCCGTCTCGGTCCAGCGCAAGTGGCCCATCATCGTGGGGCAGGCGTTCCAGGACGTCATCAAGGCCGCCCCGCCCAAACCCGATCCCTTGCCATCCGCCGCGGACTAGCCCGGCGGGCCGCCGCCCGCTATATTCCGTAGCCCGAACTACCCAACCGGCGAGGAGCCATCCCCGGCATGGACGCCACCCCCCAACCCGCCGCCAATCCACGACCGGACGCCTTTCTCGCCCCGTTGCGGGAGGAGATCGCGCGCACGCTGGTGGGGCAGCAGCCCCTGGTGGACGCCCTGCTCATCGGTCTGCTGACCCGTGGTCACGTCCTCGTGGAAGGCGTGCCGGGACTGGCCAAGACGCTGGCCGTGAAGACCCTCTCCCGCGCCGTGGGCGGGGTCGTGGCCCGCGTGCAGTTCACCCCCGACATGCTACCGGCGGACCTGGTCGGCTCCCAGGTCTACCGTCCGGCAGACGGCAGTTTCGTGGTCGAGAAGGGCCCCATCTTCGCCAATCTGGTTCTCGCGGACGAAGTGAACCGCGCTCCCGCCAAGGTTCAGAGCGCGCTGTTGGAGGCGATGGAGGAGCATCAGGTGACCATCGGCGGCGAGACCTTTCCCCTCCCCGCCCCCTTCATGGTCATGGCCACCCAGAACCCCATCGAGCACACTGGCACCTATGCCCTGCCGGAGGCGCAGATGGACCGTTTCATGCTGCGGGCCGTGGTCTCCTACCCCAGCCGCAGCGAGGAGCGGCTCATCCTCGACCGCATGGGCCATCCCCGCGCCTATCCTCCCGCCCAGCAGGTGGTGCGACTGGCGGACATCCTGGCCGCCCGCGAGGCGATGGACCGCATCCATGTCGAGGAGAGCGTCGAGGAGTACATCCTGGATCTGGTGGTTGCCACCCGGCCCGGTTGCGCCGACCAGCTTTCCGCCCGCCAGGCCGATTTCCCCCGTGACCAGTACGCTGGCCGGATCGAGCTCGGGGCCTCGCCGCGGGCAAGTCTGGCCCTGCATCTGGCCGCCAAGGCCCAGGCATTCCTCGCGGGCCGCGAATACGTGATCCCGGACGACGTGAAGGCCATCGCCCCTGCCGTCCTGGGCCATCGCCTGATCCCCACCTACGAGGCGGAAGCGGAAGGCATCGACGCCGACGAACTGGTCCGCCGTCTCCTGCGCGATCTGCGGACGCCCTGAAGCCATGGAAGCCAGCGACATCCTGCGCCGCATCCGGCGGCTCGAATTCCGCACCCGGCGCGCCGTCAACGAGTTCGCGCCAGGGGCTTACCTGAGCCTGTTCCGGGGTCGCGGGGTCGAGTTCGCGGACATCCGCGAGTTCCAGACCGGGGACGATGCGCGCATCGTCGACTGGCGCGCCACCGCCCGACTGGGACGCCCCGTGGTGAAGCGGTTCGTCGAGGAGCGGGAACTGACCCTCATGCTGCTGGTGGATGGTTCGGCTTCGGCGCGTTGCGGGCAGACCCGCGAACGCCTGCTGGAACTGGTCGCCGTCTTCGCCTTCAGCGCCCTGCGCAACCATGACCGGGTGGGAGCCATGCTCTTCACCTCGGAGCCAGAGCGGATCGTCGCCCCCGGCCAGGGACGGCATCACGCCCACCGTCTCCTCCGCGAACTGGTCACCCACGAGCCTGCGGGCCAGGGCACGGACCTGGGAACCGCTCTGGAGACTGCCCACCGTGCCGCCCGCCGGGGCACGGTGTTCGTTCTGTTGAGCGACTTCCTCGATCCAGCTTTCGACAGCGCCCTGCGCCGAGTGTCGCTGCGCCACGATCTGGTGGCGGTGCGGGTCCATGCCTCCCGGCCCCATCGTCCGCCCGCCGGACTCTGGATCTCGCTGGCCGATGCCGAGACCGGGCAGACCGCCCTCCTCTCGACCGACCTCCAAGCTGCTGCGTTGGACCGGGGAAATGCCCTGGACCGGCGACTGCGCGCCGCCGGGGCGGAAGTCCTGGCCATGGACGACACCGACGATCCCGTCCCGCTCCTCGCCCGGTTCCTCGGCCAGCGCCGCCACGCGCGGGGAGGACGGCGATGAACAAGCGCGCCCGTCACCTTGCCTGGGGTAGCCTGTCGGCTCTCCTGCTCCTAGTGTTCCTCGTTGGCGGCGCCCTGCGCCGGCCCGCCCCCCGGATGCTGGACAGCCACGTCGGGTTGCCCGAGAACCATACCGTGGCTCTCGGCGAACCGATCCTGGCCGACTGCCAGATCCAGACTTCCTGGTGGCAGCGTCCGGACGGCTCCATCCGCCTGGAGCTGCCCGAAGGACTCGCGGTTGCTCCTGGTGCCACCCCCAGCTTCCATACGGTCGGTTGGGGCGCGCTCCGCTGGCGGCTGCTTCTTGAGTTCCGCGCCTATCGTCCGGGCGAAATGCCCGCTGGTCAAGTCGTGATTCCCTGTGGCGAGACCAGCCTGGTCTTGCCCCTCCCCGCCTTCACGGTCACCGTTCCATCCCCCGCCGACGGGGCTCCCGAACCGGCCCCGCTGCCGCCCCCGCCCCCGCCTGCCCGCTGGCTCGGCTGGGTACTGCTGGCAGCGATTGCCTGGTTTGTCTGGCGCTACCAGCGACGGCGATCCCAGCTTGCCGCGCCCCCAGCCGATCCGCCTTCCGGCCCGTCGCGTGCCGAACGATTGGCCGCCCTGCGCGGCCAGATCGAGACCCCGGATGCGGCGTTCTTCGGCCGGCTCTGCGATCTCGTCGCCGACCACCTCCACGCCTGCCATGGGGTCCCCGCCGGTCTGACTCTGCGCGAACAAGCGGCCTGGTTGACCCAGACCCAAACCCTGCCGGTGCGGGTGGCCGAGCCCCTCGTCCAACTCTGGCGGACAGCGGAACCGATCCGGTTTGCGGGACAGGCCCCCACCGTGGATGAGGCCCGCGCCGCCTATCGCGCGGCGGAAACCCTGCTGGGAGGACACGGATGAGCCTGGCCCGACCCTGGCTGCTGCTTGCCCTTCCTCTCCTGGCCGCCCTGGCCGGGTGGGCCTTCCGCCGTCGCCCGCCCGCGGTCCGTCTGCCCGCGTTGGCCGGCCTCGAAGGGGCGACCACGGTACCCCGCCAACCCCTGCCCCCTTTCCTGCTGGAGGCCTGCGGCGGCATTGTCCTGCTCGTCGCCCTAGCCGGTCCCCAGCGGATCGCCACGGTCGAGCACGAACGGCGCGAAGCCCTGGACATTGTCCTGGCCCTCGACATCTCCGGGAGCATGGGGGCCTACGACGCTCCGGACGGCCTCGCCGCCGAGGAGGTGGCCTCCCAAGTCCAGGCTGGAACCCTGCGGACCCGGTTGGCTGTGGCCAAAAAGGAGTTGACCCGCTTTGCGGAAGCCCGGCCCGAGGACCGGCTCGGCCTGCTGGTCTTCTCGCAGCGTCCCTATCTCGCCTGTCCCCTCACCTTCGACCACGAATTCCTGCAACGACGGCTAACCGACCTGGAGACCGGCCTGGTCCCCGACGGCACCGGGCTCGCGGCAGCCATCGTCTGCGGCCTGGACCAGCTGCGCGAGTCCCCCGCCCCCCGCCGGGTGCTTGTGCTGTTCACCGACGGGGAGGACAACGTGGACTCCCCCCTGTCGCCAGGGCAAGCCGCCGCTTTGGCCGAACGGGAAGGGGTGGTGCTCTACACGGTCGGCATCGGCGGCGGCACCGCCTTCCTGCGGCGGCCGGGTCTCGTTCGCGACCGCTTCGCCCCGGTGCCATCGGAACTGCACGAGGACCTGCTCCGGCAACTGGCCGACCGCACCGGCGGACTCTATCTGCCTGCCGCCGACGCCCGCCAGTTCGCCGACGCCTTGCGCCGGATCGACGAACTCGAACGGGTCCCGGTCGAGCATCTCGTCACCCGCCACGCCACCGACCTGTCCACCCCGGTCCTCATGGCGGCGCTAGTCCTGCTGGTTGGCGGACTCGTCCTCGGCCGGACCCGTTGGCTCACCCTGCCCTGAGGTCAGTACTGGACGGTGCGCGGGGCGTGGTCTTCGAGCGCCAGGAGGCGCTGGAGCATGGCCAGGCGAAGTTCCGCCAACAACCCCTGGTAGCGGGCCTCGCCAGCCACGTCCTCGTATTGGCCGTGGGGCCGGTCGAGGTCGTAGAGCACCTCGGTCCCGTTCTGCCGCACGAGGTAATGGTAGCAGTTCGTGTGCAGCGACCGGGCACCGCGCATTTCGGTGAGGGCCGATTCGCGGGTGGCGGGCGCGCCGGGAGCCAAGGGCAGCGCCTTCCCCTGAATATGGCGCGGGATCGGGATGCCGGCACAACCCAGGAGGGTAGGCAGCATGTCCACCGCCTCCACGAAATGGGGGCAGACCCGGCCCGGTTCCTGGATGCCACGCGGCCAGCGCATGATGCAGGGCACCCGCGCAATGCAGTCGGGCGACGGGTAGCCCTTCCCGTAGTTCAGGTACTCGCCCAGGAATTCGCCGTGGTCCGACGTGAAGATCACAATGGTGTCCTCGCTGAACCCGCACTGTTCGAGGGCATGGAGGATGCGTCCCACGTGGTGGTCCACCTCGCTGCACATGGCGTAGTAGCCGTGTACGGCCCCGCGTAGTTCCTCGTCGCTGTAGACGTGCCCCCCGCGTTCGCGGCTCATGCCCTCGGGGAACTCCGCGATGGGGAGCGTGGCGGGATCGTAGAGATCGAGGAACTCCTGCGGTGCCACCCACGGGCTGTGGGGCGAGTAGAAACCGGCAATGCAAAGGAAGGGATTCTTCTGCCCGCGCCGCTGCCGCAGGTACTCGATGGTCTGCTCGGCGACGAAGGCCGAATGGGTGAAGTCGCTCGCCCCCCGGTAGGCCTGGGCGCACTTCGGGAACCGCTCCTTCGGATGGGGAACCCGGTCGCCGGGACGGACCACCGTTTCGAACTCCGTCGCCGCCGGGGGCAGCCCCAGGCTGGCGAAGGCCAGTTCGTCCGGATTGCGGGCCCGAATCCAGGCGCGGTAGGCGTCCTCGTAGCAACCGGGCTCGTCGCTGATCTCCAAATGGTCGAACCCATAGGAGGGATGGGCCGAGCGGTGGTCGCGGTTGGCGTGGGGCAGAAAGTGCAGCTTGCCGATATTCGCGCAGGCATAGCCGTAGGGTCGCAGCAGAAGGGGCAGCGTCGGTGCGTCCTCGGGCACGGGCACCCCGTTGTCGAGCACCCGCAAGGTCGAGCAGTACTGCCCGGTCAGGAAGCTGTAGCGGCTCGGCATACAGACCGGGTTCTGCACATAGAACCGGTCGAACCGCAGGCCATCCTCCGCCAACCGGTCCAGATTCGGGGTGCGGATGTGGGGATTGCCCGCCGTGCCCAGCGCATCCCAGCGTTGCTGGTCTGTGTAGAGAACAAGGATATTCGGACGTTTCATGGTTGTGCCAAGCCTGCTACGAAAGCACCCGTCCCTGTCCCTGCCCGTTTATACCCCTTTTGAGTCTGCAGCCAAAACCAAAGAATAGAATGTATTTCCGGCCCATACATGGCGCAATAGGCCTCTCCGTCCCCGCCTTGCTGCCAGGTAGGAAAAAAAACACCAACCACCTCACTTTTCCTCCGTTTGCCCCGCCCGTCTCCCGCCGTCCGGACGCCCACGCCTACTGCGCATCGGTGCTGACAACCCGGATCGGCTCCCCTGCCGGCCCCGTCTCGCGGACCACGATACCGGTGTCGGTCAACTGCACGTGCAGGGAACGCCCGCCAAGCTCAACCACCGTCTCGTCCCCCTCCTGCCGCACGGACTGGACCGGGGAGACCGTACCGGGCCGCAGGGGCAACAGGAGCGTGACGAGGGTCTGAGTATCCCCACCCTGCCGCTGGTGGCAGACCGTGGTGGTGGGGATGTGCCTGCTGTCCTTGTGGACCAGCCAACCGAGCAGTTCGGGGTCTTCCTGGACCGAGACAGCCTTGCAGACGAGTCCGTCAGCCAGCAAGGGGACAATGGCCAGGTTCGGTTTGTCGGCATCGCTGCTGACGAAACTGCCGGGGGTGGCACCGGGCTGGAGGGTGGTCGAGTTCACCTGCCAACGGGCCTCGTAACGGTGCTCCTTGCCGTCCGTGGGGACCAGCCGGTCAACCACCAGGAAGAGGTCGGGCTTCAGGAACAGGACTTCGCGGCGCTGGGTAGCGGGGCGGTTCTCGGGAGAGCCATAGGGCTCGTCATAGGTGGCGGCAGCGTAGTCGAACACGCTCCCCGAACGCCAGGCAATGGGCAGCGGCTCGCGCGCCACCCCGGCCCAACGGTCGCGGCTTCCCCGCCGCTGAGGCAGGTCGTCCACCAGCACCGTGCTGTGGCTGAAGGTATCGACCGAATAGCGCCGCCACTTGCTCGACTCGTAGTTGCCGCCGCCGCCGTCGTAGAGCATCTCCCGGCCGTAGGCGTGGAGGATCACGTTCAGCTTGTCCTGGTGGTAATGACCGTAGCCCAGCAGGCCGCCGTCGAAGGCGAGATAATTTGCCTCCCGGCCCCAGTCGGACCGCATCACCGCGAACCCGGCGTACGGGAGCAGGACCGAGGTGAAGGCTGGCGGCGTCCCCTCCTTGCCTCCGGTGGCAACCCACTGGAAGTCCGTGCGGTGGGGGAAGAGCTCGAATCCCGCCCGCAGGGAACCGGCCACGCCCACATGCCAAGCATCGTTGACGTGGGGCAGATCCCGCTCGGGCGTCATCATCTTCAAATTGAAACCGAAGGCCCCCTCGGCCTTGGTGATGTAGTCGGCGGGCATCTCGTCAAGACGGCCCACGAGCTTGGCGGTGCGCGGGATTTTGAGCACGTTGTCGAGGGCGACCTGATGGTAGCCGGTCGTCAACTCGATCTGGGCACCGTCGGGCAGAAACTGGGTGGTCAGTTCCTCGTAGAGCGCCTGGGTGGCCAGTTCGCGCCAGGCAGTGGCGTCCCGGAACTCGGGGTACACGGCCCCGATGGTGTACAACCCGCTCATCTCCATGGTCAGCCAGTTCCCCGTGGTGCGATGGTTGACCAGATGGATGGCATGCTCGTAGCAGACCTTCAGGAACAGCGCCAGATCGGCGTCGGTGAAGGAGGGGGAATGGAGGAAGCGGTGCCACGCGTCGGGCCAGGCGCCGCCCATGCGGATGCCGCACTCGATGGTGCGCCAAGCAGAGCCGGCACCGTTGCCGCTGGCGTCGGGACGCACGCAGTCCCGCGCCCAACTGCGCAGTTGCTGGACGAAAGTCTGGGCATAGCGCTCGTCGCCCGTGGCCCAATAGGCCCGGCCGAGGTTGGGCCAGTAATGCATGCGCCCCAACTGCCATTGCCACTCGTGGTTCACCGGCAGATCGGCGCGGGCAATGGTGGGGTTGTAGAACCAGTCGAACTTCCCGTCCGGGAACTGGTGCGGGACATAGATGACCGTCACTTTGCCCGCCACCGTCTCTTCGGCAGCGCCCTTCGAGTAGCCCACCGTGCGGTCGATCTGGTGGGGGTCGTAGTACCACGGCACCGAGCGGCGTTCCCGGTAGTAGGCAGCCAACGCGGCAGCGGCGGCGGGCCAGTCCTCCTTCGCCGCCGCCGTCTGCACGGCGGCCAGTTCGGGACGGGAGAGGTCGAGGGCGGCGAACAACTCCTGGTCGGTCGTGCGAGGTCCCACGGTATCCACTAGCTCCATCTGGTCGATATGGACCACGGCCCGCGGATCGAGGGTCTGCTCCCAACCCGTCGCCGTGAGGATGACATTGCCGATGCGGTCCCACCCCAGGGGCTTGCGCGCCGCACCCAGCGCCCGACGGGAGAGGACTATTTCCTTCCAGCCAGTGAAGTCAAGGACCACCCGATGCATCCAGTAGTCCATACCCTCGGTGTCCGGGTTCTGCGACTCGAAGATCACCATGAAACTGGACCCGGTCGCCACTTCGCTATGAACCCGCAACCGGATCGCCGAACCTGCGGTCCAGTCCGCCGGGCAGTTCGCCAGCCGCAGACCGGGGGTCGTCGCGTGCGTCCAGCGCACCGATGCTTCGCCCACCAGATGCACGGCCGGATCGGTCTCGCCGCCGATCCACTCCTCCCCCTTCTCGCCCGGAACCATCACCGCCATCGACTCCACGCCACCGCGGACGGCGACTCCCCAAAACGAAACCACCGACAGCAGAGCGAGCAGCAGACGACGCATGTTGTTTCCTTGTAGCGTTACACTGGACGGCAAGAACCGCCCACTGTACCGCCATCTCGCCCGCGAGCCAACCGACAGCCGGAGAGAGAGGACGTCGTCCGCAAGCCGGTGCTCCCGGTGGACTACTCCAAACGGAGGAGACCAGCGCGGTCGAGGGTGTGGGTGGCTCCGGAACCGACCCACTGGATCCACTCGTTGGTTTCGGTCCGGCGGATGCCGATGTTGAAGCCGAGTTCGAGACCGGGCTTGACGGCGATCCCAGCCGCCGCGAGGGGAATGGTCCATTCGCCAGTCCAGGTACCGTTCCCGACCTTGGCGGCGAACCGGGTTCCTTCGCCGACGGCCTTGGCCAAGTCGGCGGGAGCCCCGGCCTCGCTGACGCTTTCGTGCTTGCCGCAGGCGAAACCATGGATCACGAAGGTGGGACCCTTGCCGACCCGGAAACAGACTTCACCCGCATCGTCCTTGGTCCAGACTGTCCCCAGCTTCAGCTTCGCGGCGTCAGGGACAGGGACCGTGAGAGCCACGTAGAGGTTGGTGCCGTCATGGCAGAGGCGGAGCTCGCCGGGGGCGGTGCGGATCGGGGAGCCATTGGTGGTCTGGCTCACGGCCATGGCTTTGCCGGGCCATTCGCCATCGCCGATCACGCCATCGGCCACCGGGGCGGCAGCCGCCCGGGGAACGCTGGCCTTGGGTTTGACCGGAGGCGGGGCCTCGGGCACCTCCACGGTGGTGTTGACCAGCGGCTTCTCGCGCACGCCTTCGGCCTCCACAATCGGCCAGGAGGCGCGGAGGGGACTGGCATAGGGCCCGATCTGGTCCACCGGGATGGGCTCGAAGCCGAGCTTGAAGGCGGGGGAATCGGGCTTCAGCCGGTAGTCGTCATGGGCGGCGTCCACGAACCCGGGATCGGCCACCACCGAATGGGTGTCGAAGCCCAGCGCCTGCCACTGTTCCCAAGACAAGGTCGACGGCTGGCCGGCAAGCCCGTACTGCCCGACCGTCACCGGCAGGCCAGCGTGCCAGACCAGATTCCCGTCGCAGGTGTTCTCGGTGAACTGGTTCTCGTCGCGCGTGCCGCACTGGTAGAGCTTGGCGGTGGGATTGGAGTAGGCGACGATGTTGCGGCGGAAAACGTTGCCGGCCATGTGCCAGATCGTCTCCGGGTCGGCATTGACCAGTTCCGGATACTTCTCCTGGTAGGCGGGCTTGGCCATGGCGGCCTGGAAGTCCTTGAGGTGCCTCTCGACCACCCAGGAGCCATGCTCGTGTCCGGAGAACTGCATCTGCTGCTTCTGGTGGTCGACGAAGATGTTGTTCTCCAGGATGTTGTCGCGCCCGGCGTGGATATGGGAGCCGCCCAGCACGGTACGGGCCACGATGTTGCCGTAGACGTGCGCGCCGCTGTGGTCGTCGTCCAGGTAGATGCCCCAGCAGAACAGGGGGCTGGTCCAGGTGTTGCCGATCCGGCCGTAGCCGAGCACGTCATGCACGTAATTGTAGCGGATGACCTCGCCCCGGATATGCCAGTTGCCGCCCACGTAGTAGCCACCGGTGTCCTCGGTCTCCAGGTTCACATGGCGGATATGGTTGTACTCGACCACGCAGTCGATGCCGCCGCCGAAAATGCCGCAGCGGGTGGTGTCGTGGATCAGGTTGTGGGAAACGCGCAGGCCGATCCCGCCCAGGTAGATGCCGCAGCCATGCCCGTTCAGTTCGCCGATGTGATGGACGTAGTTGTTGTCGGCGTAGTGGCCGGTGGGCTTCAGCGTCTCGCGTTCGGCCTTGCCGCTCTCCAACCGGATGGCGTGGTTGCAGATGTCGAACATGTCGTTGCCGACCACGCCGCAGTTCGTGCCGCCCCGGATGTTGACGGCGGCGAAGTAGCCCAGTCTGCCGCCGGTGTCATGGATGGTGTTGCCCACGACCCGGCAGTTCGAGGCGTCGTTCATATTGATGGCCACGCCGTCGCAGCCCTCGATGGTGAAGCCCTGGAAGGTGATCCAGTCCGCGTTGGGGCCCAGGTCGATCAGGTTCTCCACCACGGGGGCCTGGACCAGCGCGCCCGCCAGCGGGGCGGGAGGCCAGAAGTAGAGGGTCGCGGTATCCGTATCCAGGAACCATTCGCCGGGGGAGTCGAGCTCCTCGGGCAGGTTGCGCACGTAGTAGCGGTCCAGAGGCCGGATGCTGCGGCTCTGGGGATGGTTGGGATCGGCGATATCCTTGGCCAGGGTGATGGTGCCCTTCTCGGGGTCGGCGCTGGCGACGGCGGCGCTCACGTTGTTCCAGTTGTAGCGAGGGAAGATGATGACCTCGCCCAGCTCCGGCCGGGCCCAGTGGCGCACATCGGCGGGCTTGCACTGGATGACCCGGACGTTCTCCCCGCCCGGCAACGGCTTGTACATGCCGAGGGGAATGCCGTCCACGTAGGCAAAACCGCCGCCATGGGGATTCTCGGGGTCGAAGTTCGGGTAACGGGCCAGGATCTGGCGTTTGCCGTTGAAGAGCAGTTGCCGAAAACGGATGCCCTTGAAGCCCTGCGCCCCCACATCGGCCTTGAGGATCTGTCCCTGGTGAGGCACGAATCCCGTGATGCTCTTGCCGCCGGTCAGCACCACCCGTTCGCCCGGCTGGGCACGGTAGACCACGGGAGCGGCTTCACTACCCGCGTCCTCCTGGGTCAGCCGGAACGTCTCGGGGAACTCGTAGACGCCCTCGCGCAACTGCACCACCACTCCGCCCGCCGGCAGCGGGCCCGCCTGTTTCAGCGCACGGATGGCGGCACGGGCCCGGACCAGCGTGGCAAAGGGGCCGTCGGTCCGGTCGCCGTTGGGGGCGGCCAGCGTGCCGCTCCAGGCATCGTTGCCGACCAAGGACACGTAGAGGACCAAGCTCGGAGCGGGGGGCTCCTGAGCACGGACGAAGGAACCTGCCAGAATGCCGCCCAACAGGGCGAGAGCAACGGTCGAACGCATGGGGATATACTCCTGCCGATGGAACTACTTCCAGGCTGGAGCATACACCGCCATTGGCGGTCGGCCAAGGAGCTTGCCAGCAGATCGCGCTCAGGGAACCAGCGGAAGGGGAGGCTGGAACGGCGGACCGGGACGGACCGGCGACGGTTGGTGCATGGGAGGGGGTGGTGCCGGGGCCGATCCCACCGGGTGCATTCCGGGCGGAATCTCCCGGCTCAGGGTCAGGGGACAACAGCCGACCAGAACTACACAGGCAAACCCGAGAAGAAGCAGAATCACGCGGCGCATCGTTCGCCCTCCATACTGGCAATGGGACTCTAGCGGATGGACCCCGGATATGCAAAGGAGTTGCATGCCGGTTGCCCCGCAGGCCCGACCCGCTACATTGCGCCATTTCCCGTCCCCCCGCCCAGGATTGTCATGCACCTCGGAATCATCGCCATGATCGTCGCCGCCGGTTCCCTTGCCGCTGCCGAGTTCACCTATCCTCCCGCCGTCGATCTCGCCACCATTCAGGCGCGTCTGGCCCAGACCACCGCGGAGCATCCACGCCTGCTGGCCTCGGGCGCGGAACTGGCGGCCCTGCGTACCACCGCCCTGCCCCCCCAGGCCGCGGAACTGGCGGCAGGAGTCATCCGCGACGCCAAGGCAATGCTGGCCGTCGCTCCCATCACCCGGAAGCAGGAGGGGCGCCGCCTGCTCGGCCAATCCCGCCGCTGTCTCAAGCGCTGCCTCACCCTGGCCATGGCCTACCATCTCACCGGCGACGACGCCTACGCGAAACGCGGCCAGGAGGAAATGCTGGCGGTGGCCGGATTCAGCGACTGGAATCCAAGCCACTATCTCGACGTGGCGGAAATGACCCTCGGCATGGCCATCGGCTACGATTGGCTCTACCATCAGCTCGATCCGGCGGCGCGGGCCGCGATCCGCGACGCCATCCTCGCCAAGGGCGTGCGCGTGCCGTGGGAGAATCCCAAGTACGCGGGCTGGAGCAAGGCGGGCAACAACTGGGGCCAGGTCTGCCATGCCGGCATGGTCGCCGGCGCCCTGGTCACCCGCGAGGACGATCCCGAACTGGCCGCCAAGACCGTGGAGCGGGCTTTGCGCGACGTGACCGTCTCGCTGCGCGCCTTCGCCCCCAAGGGCAGCTACCCGGAAGGACCGGGCTACTGGAACTACGGCACCAGTTTCAACGTGGTGCTGGTGGCCTCGCTGGAGAGTGTCTTCGGTACGTCCTTCGGACTCGATCTGGCCCCCGGTTTCGCCACCACGGCGGAATACGTCCCGCTGGTCTACGGGCCGAGCGGGCAATCCTTCAACTATGCCGACGGCGGGGCCGGGCGCGGCCCCCAGGAAGTCCTCCACTGGTTCGCCAAGCGCTACGACCGACCCGACTGGCTGCTGCACGAGGACGAGATCCTCGCGGCCTACCTGCCCCGCATGGGCTCCGCCAGGAGCGCCGAGAGCGACGGCGAGCGCCTGCTGCCCCTGGCCCTGCTTTGGATGCAGGCCTCCCCCGCCCAGATGGACATCCGCCTGCCGCTGAACTGGCAGAGCGAGGGCCATGTGCCCATCACCCTCCATCGCTCCTCCTGGACCGACCCCAACGCCTCCTTCGTCGGCATCAAGGCCGGTTCCCCCTCGGCCAGCCACGGACACATGGACATCGGCTCCTTCGTCTTCGATGCCGATGGGTTGCGCTGGGCCATCGACCTCGGGGCCGAAAGCTACCACGGCATCGAGTCCCGGGGGATGAATCTCTGGAGCAGTGCCCAGGACTCGGACCGCTGGAAGATCTTCCGCCTCAACAACACCAGCCACAACACGTTGGTCATCGACGGCGCTCTCCAGTATGTGAAAGGGCAGGCGAAGATCGTAGGTTTCAGCGACCAGGGAGACTTCCCGCATACGGTCGTGGACATGAGCGATGTCTATCGGAACCAGGTCAAGACCGCTTTCCGGGGCGTGGCGATGCTCGCCTCGGGCGAGGTACTGATCCAGGACCATCTCACCGGCGGCAAGCCCGGTACGAAGGTCCGTTGGGGGTTCCTCACCAAGGGCAAGCCGGAAAGCCTCGCGGCTCCCGCAGTGACCCTGCTGTCAGGCAAGAAGAGCCTGCGCGTGACCCGGCTGACACCCGAAGAGACGGTCTGGCAGGCCTTCGAGAGCGCCCGGCCTCCGCAGGAATGGGACACCCCGAACCCGAATAGCTGCATCCTGGGATTCGAGGCGGTGTTCCCGGAGTCCGGCGAGTTGAAGCTGGCGGTACTCCTCACCCCCGGCAGCCGCAGCGCCGAGAGCCTGGTGGAAACCCTCGTCCTGCGCCAGCCGGAGAACTGGTAGGGACTGGGGGAATGGGATTGATGGGACGGATGGGAAGGGAGTCTTAAGTCCCATGGGTCCTATGTGTCCCATAGGTCCCATTTCCCCCAAGAACTACCACTCCATGCCGAACATGGTGCAGTTGATGCCGCTGCCGATGCCCAGCCAGGCGACGCGGTCGCCGGGCTTGATGCGGCCGGCCTCCTCGGCCAGGGAGACGGTTGCCGGGACCGAGGCGGAGCCGCAGTTCCCGAGGTACTCGAAGGTGGAGAAATCCTTCGTGTGGTCGAGCCCAAGACGGTTGTACAGCTGCTCGCGGTGGGCGTGCCCCACCTGATGGCCGCAGATCACGTCGGGCGTGGCGTTGTCCCAGCCGAGTTCGGCCTTGGTCACCTGCCACGTGGCTTCCGCCACATCGATGCCGCGCGCCAGCAGTTCGGGAGAGTTGGTCTGCATGACCAGCATCCCCTCGCCCATGCTGCCGCCCTGGCAGAGCTCGTTGCTGTTGGTGTCGCAGGAGTGTCCGCCCCCCAGCAGGCGGTGACCCGACTGGCTGACCGACGCATGGGTCAGCAGCACCGCGGCCGCCGCCGAACCGATGGTGAGGGAGGCGATCTGGGGCTTGATGGTCCGGCGGGTCAGGGTCTCGTCCGCCAGCAGCTTGGTGACCGTGCCGTCGAGCAGAGGCTCCGCCGTCTCGCCGGTCACCACCATCCCGGCCTCGATCTGGCCCCCCTGGATGAGGTTGGCCACCATGACCATGCCCGTCAGCATCCCGAGACAGGCGTTCGAGACGTCGAAGTTCATGGCCGACCGGGGCAGACCCAGCAACCGGTGAACCACCGAGGCCGTGGCCGGTTCGAGGAAATCGCGCGATACCGCGCAGTGGATCAGGCAGCCGATCCGTTCCTTGGCCACCTTCGCCTTCTCCATGGCCAGGCGCCCGGCGGCAGCGGCGACCGAGCTCGGGCGGGTGCCCTTCTCCCAGAAGCGCCGCTCCCGGATGCCGGTCATCAGTTCCAGTCGCCCTTCGGGCAGGTGCAGCCGTTCGTAGACCGGCTTGAGCCAGCTCTCGACCACGGCCGAGGAAACCACGCGCGGAGGCAGAAAATGGCTCACCGCTTCGATGCAGACGTCGGTATAGCGCATGTTATCCTGGCGTCGGTTTTGGGTTACAGCAAAAGCGGCACGTGTCGCGACACGCGCCGCTCCCGATCCATCACGTGAAGTCTTGTACTATAGAGAACCAATGCCCAAGGGCAACCGCCTACGGGATGCTACTCCACATCCTTGAACCACCGACCGGCCAGAATCCGGTCGATCTGGGCGGCGACGGGGCTCTCGGGGGCCACCTTTTTCGCCTCCAGGAGCAAGGCCTTGGCCGCCTTCTTGTCGCCCGTGCCGAACAGGATCTCCGACTTGGCGATCAGCATGGTCTGCCGTTCGTCGGCGGACAGCCCCTCCCAGGCCAGGACCTTGTCGCAGGCAGCGATGGCGTCGTCGGGCTTGCCCGCCCGCAGGGAGCTCGTCCGGGAGGCCATGGCGGCGGCGACCAGGTACTTGCCCTTGAGCCCGGCCTGGTTGTCCGCGTCCAGCGTCACGATCTCGGTCATGTAGGCCGTCTTCTCGGGCGTGTCCATGCCTAGGTTCGTGCAGATCTCGTCGAGCAGTTTGGCCCGTTCCAGGCCCTTGGCGGCGGGGAGGGCCGCCTGGAGCTTCGCCACCTTGGCGTGCTGCTCCAGCAACTCGTCCAGATGGGCCAGGTACTTCTCGGGGCCGCCCGCCTGGTACCCGGTCTGGGCGAAGGGCGTGCCGTCGGCAGCAGCCAGAAACACCGAGGGGAAGCCCTCGACGCCGAACTGTTCCTGCAACGTGTCGTTCTGCTTCTGCAAGGCCTCGGACTGGCCGCTCTTGTCGCGCGGGAAGTCCAGCAGCACCAACACGAACTTCTTCTTCGCTTCGGTCAGGAACGCCTCCTGGGAGAACACTTCCTGGTCCAACTTCTTGCACCAGCCGCACCAGTCGGAGCCGCTGAAGTCGATCAGCAGCAGTTTCTGGTCCTTCGCCGCCTGGGTCTTGGCGGCCTCCCAGTCCGTCACCCAGTTCTCCCCTTCGGCAGCCCGACAGACTCCGCCCATGACGAGGACCGCGCCAACCAGGCATCCCAGCGTTCTCGGTAACGCGCGCATGGCATCCTACCTTCTGTTCCGCGGGTGGGAAACGAACTCCGCAGGCGTCCGCCCAGGCGAGCCATGGCCATCCCGCTTTACAGGACACTATAGGCCACCGAACCGCTTTCGCCCATCATCCTGCGGACGAGGCTGGCAAGGGACGGTGCCGACGGTATGGTACGGCTTGTCATCGGCGGTGGACGGCCGCTCTCCAGGCTCGCCTGGAGGGAGGAAAGTCCGGACTCCTCAGGGCAGGAAGTCCCGCCTTCAAGTGGGATACTGCGGACCATACGCCGCAGGAAGGAAAGTGCCACAGAAAGCAAACCGCCCCTTCGGGGGTAAGGGTGAAAGGGTGGGGCAAGAGCCCACCGCCCGGTCGGGCAACCGCCGGGGCAGGGTAAACCCCTTCCGGAGCAAGACCAAATAGGGGACGATGATGCGGCCCGTATCGCTTGAGTCCCGGGTTTCGGTCGCTTAGATGAATGGTCGTCGCCTCGCTTCGGCGAGAGCACAGAATCCGGCTTACAGCCGCCGATGACACTCCCTGAATCCCTCTGCAAACCAATGACGGTGAGCCGATGAAAACCTACGAGGAAATCAACCGGAAGATCGAGACCGGCAAGGCGGTGGTCCTCACCGCCGAAGAGATCATCGACTATGTCGACCGGAAAGGTCTCGACGCGGCGGCCAAGGAAGTGGACGTGGTGACCACCGCCACCTTCGGCCCCATGTGCTCCTCCGGCTGTTTCCTCAACTTCGGGCACAGCAAGCCGAAGATGCGCATCAGCGAGGCCTGGCTGGACGACGTACCCGCCTACAGCGGCATCGCCGCCGTGGACGTCTTCCTCGGCGCGACCCAGTTGCGCTACAACGACCCGGCCAACATGAACTACCCGGGCCGCTTCGAGTTCGGCGGGGCCCACGTGATCGAGAAGCTCGTGGCGGGGGAAACCGTCCAGCTCTTCGGCCTCTCCTACGGCACCGACGACTATCCCCGGCGGGAGATCCGCACCTGGTTCACCATCGACGACCTCAACCAGGCGATCATGGTCAACCCCCGCAACTGCTACCAGAACTACAACGTGGCGGTGAACTGCTCCTCGCGGCGCATCCATACCTACCTGGGCATCCTCGAACCCTACATGCGCAACGCCACCTACTGCTCGGCGGGGCAGCTCTCGCCCCTGCTGAACGACCCCCTGTACGAAACGGTGGGAGTCGGCACCGCCGTCTGGCTGGCCGGAGCCCGGGGCCACGTCTACGCCGAGGGCACCCAGCACGCGCCCACCTGCGACCGGAGCCCCAACGGCGTCCCCCGCGAAGGCGCGGGCACCTTGGCCCTCACCGGCGACATGAAACAGATGGACCCCGAGTTCGTCCGCGGCGTCAGCCTGCCGGGCTATGGCGTCTCGCTCTCCCTCGGCGTGGGAGTGCCCATTCCCATCCTGAACGAGCAGATTCTCAAGCGCACCACGGTCCGCGACAAGGACATCGTGGCCCCGCTGATCGACTACAGCCACGACTACCCCGAGAAGACCGGGCGGGTGCTCGGCCAGGTCAGCTATGCCGCCCTCAAGACCGGCGAGATCACCTTCGACGGGCGCACCGTCCGGGTCAGTGCCATGTCTTCCTACGGCAAGGCCCTGGCCATTGCCGAACGGCTCAAGGACGAGATCCGGCGGGGTGACTTCCTCCTCGCCCAGCCCCTCGCCCCCCTCCCCCGCCAGCAGTCCATGAAGGGACTCAAGATCACGGAGGAACCGAAGTGATCACCCGCAAGCTGTTCTTCCGCTTCCCGAAGAGCGAGATCGAGAAGCCCATCGTCTACCACTTGGTGAAGGACTACGATCTCATCATCAATATCTTCCGCGCCCGCGTGACGGACAACAAGGAGGGCTACATGGTCCTCGATGTCACCGGCGAGGAGGAGTCCATCGAGCGGGGTGTGGAGTTCGTCCGCGCCTTCGGCGTGGCCATCGACCCCATCAACAAGGGCGTTCGCTGGATCGAGGACCGCTGCACCCACTGCACGAACTGCATCGCCCACTGCCCCACCAACGCCCTCCATATCGACGACCGCAAGACCATGCGGGTGACCTTTACGGAGGAGCTCTGCGTGGAGTGCCTGAACTGCCTCAGCAACTGCCCCTACGGTGCCTGCACCAGCGCGTTCTAGGCGGGGAGGCGTTCCAGGATCGAGTGGCACCGGGCAACGGTGGCCCGGGTCATTTCCTGGCGGTCGAAGTGCCAGTCGTGCCAGGTGTCGAGGAGCATGTCGCTGACCTGCCCCAGCCAGAGCGCACGGACGCCGCAGGCGCTGGCGGCCGCGTAGAAGGGGGCGGACTCCATGTTCACGACCTGGGTGCCTAGCGCCCGCCAAGCGGCGACGAGGTCAGGAGTCTCGCGGTAGACGGCGTCCACCGTCGCCACCGCCACCGGTTCCGCCCCGTCCGCCAGGGCCAAGAGAGAGGGATCGGGCAGGAATGGCCCAGACCCGTATTGGCGACTGGTGCCATCGGTAGCCGGAGCCACGCAGGCCACCAACTGGGTGCCCTGCGGCAAGGTGGGGTCGAAACTCCCCGCCGCTCCGAAGCCCAGAATGTCGCGCACGCCCAACTCGGCCAGCTCCTCCACCAGGATCGAGGCCTGCGGCCCGCCCCAAATGCAGTGGGTCACGATCCCCACCTTGCGCCCGGCCACCGTCGCCTCGAACACGCGCGGCAAGGCGGGCGTCTCGTCGATACCCCAGAACACCTTGCGGCCCCAGGGAGCGCCGCCCAGTTCCTCCACGACGAGCCGCGAACCGGTCGGATCGCGGAAACAGATCACCGCCGCGTCCCATTGCGGACGCGGATTCGAGTCGGGGAAACGGGGGCCGAAGAGTTTGGCAGGGGTGATGAAACGCTGGCTCACATGGGACCTCGCGGCTGGTAGGGTGGACGACCGGGTAATCTCCCCTCGCCGCCGTGCTTTTGCCACGTTGTACCGGCAATCGCCTTTGCCTTTTTCCGGACCCCGCCTCGGATCGCTCGCGCGCAGGAGCAGATGATGCTATCGTGCTCGTCTTCCCAGCCTGCAAGCTCTTGTCTGGATCGTGGTTGAGCGGTTCCGGCAGCAACGAGAGGTGATTCGCATGCGACAGCACACCCTGCGTCTTCTGGCCTATTGCACGTCTGCCTTCGCGGTCCTGGCTTGTGTGCCGGAAACCGGAGCCCAGGCGGGGGGAGCCACGCTGTACGTCTCCCCGGCGGGGAACGATGCCTGGTCCGGTGCCCTGAAAGCGCCGAACGCGGGCAAGATGGATGGTCCCTTCGCCACCGTGGCCAAAGCGCAGGCCACCGTCCGGGCGCGGAAGGCGGCGGGCGGGCTGACGGCTCCGGTCACCGTGCTGCTGCGCGGTGGGGTCTATCCGCAGGCCGAACCCTTGGTCTTCACCGCCGAGGATTCCGGGACCGAGGCCAGCCCGATCACCTATGCGGCCTATCCTGGCGAACAACCGGTCATCAGCGGCGGTGCCACCATCACGGGTTGGCAGCCCGATGGCAAGCTCTGGAAGGCCAGTGTCCCCAAACTGGCAGGCGGCGCGGAGTGGAGCTTCAACCAGTTGTTCGTGAACGGCGAGCGCCGCACCCGCGCCCGTATTCCGAACAAGGGCTCCTTCCTACGTACCGACGGCCCCCACGGCCGGGAGAGCAACCGGAGCTTCTACTGCCAGGAGGGCGACCTCAAGGGCGATCTCCGCGAGGCCATTGTCGTCATCTACCACTCCTGGGAGACCTCCATCCACCATGTCCGTTCCCTGGACACCGAGAGCGGCGAGGTCACCTTGCGCGAACCCGCGCCCTGGCCCATGGGGCGTTGGGAGAAGCAGCAGCGCTACTACGTGGAGAACGTCTTCGAGGGGCTCGATGAGCCGGGCGAGTGGTACCTGAACACCGGCACCGCCACGCTCTACTACTACCCCATGCCCGGCGAACAGCCTGCAACCACGGTCGCCACCGCTCCGATCCTCACCTCCACGCTGGTCGAGTTCAAGGGCGAACCCGCCCAGGGCAAGTTCGTGGACTACCTGAACTTCCGGGGCATCTCCTTCCAGCACAGCAACGCCAACCTGCGGCGGCTGCGCAATCCCGGCCAGGGCGAGATCTACCAGCCGGGGCTGGTCCAGGCCGTCGGCCTGCGCCACTCCAGCTTCACCGACTGCGAGATCGCCCACACGGCCGTCCATGGCATCTGGTTCGCGGCGGGCTGTTCCGAGAACCGGCTCGAACGCTGCCATATCCACGATCTCGGCGGCGGCGGCGTCTACATCGGCGGCGGCTGGGGCATCCAGGACAACACGCCCTCCGGCCAGATCACCGTGGACAACAACTTCATCCACGACGGCGGCTATCTCTTCCACGGTGCCCACGGCGTCTGGATCGGCAAGAGCTCCTACAACGCCATCACCCACAACGAGATCTCGAACTTCGACTACTCCGGCATCTCCTGCGGTTGGTCCTGGGGGTTCCAGCCCACCACGGCGAACCACAACATTCTGGACTACAACCATATTCACCACCTCAGCAACGGCGAGGGGTTGAGCGACATGGGCGGCATCTACACCCTCGGTGTCTCCCCCGGCACCACCGAGCGCTTCAACCACATCCACGATGTCTACAACTATGCGCCGGTCTCCCACGGCTCGGGCATCTACCCTGACGAGGGCAGCAGCGAGATCCTGATCGAGAACAACGTGGTCTACCGGGTGGACACCAGCCCCCTCTTCATGCACTACGGGCAGGAATGCACGGTGCGCAACAACATCCTGGCGCTGGGGGACGCGGGCCAGCTCCGCCGGTCGCGCGAGGACAAGCGCTGCCACTACATCGCCGAGCACAACATCGTCTATGCCGACCATGACCGAATGCTCGACGGCCCCTGGAAGAACGGCGACTGGCAGATCGGACACAATCTCTACTGGAGCACCGCCGGTGCCCCCACCTTCGCGGGCATGGACTTCGCCACCTGGCAGGTGAAGGGCAAGGACGAGGGTTCCATGGTCGCCGATCCGCTCTTCGTGGACCCCGCCAACGGCGACTTCCGGCTCCAACCCAATTCCCCCGCTCTCAAGGTGGGCTTCCAACCCATCGATCTGAGCCAGACCGGCCTCTACGGCGACAAGGCGTGGACCGCACTGCCCGGCAAGTATCCCAACCGGGCGCGCAACAAGGTCCCCCCGCCGGTGGTAGTGCCCCTCGTCATCAACTTCGACTTCGATGGCGAGGAGGCTGGTTCCGAGCCCTTCGAGGGCAGCATCATCAAGGGGGAGAACGGGGCCTCCATCCTGGTCGCGAACGATACGGCGGCCAGCGGCAAACAGAGCCTCGCGTTCACCGACGCCCCCGGCCAGCACAACACCTGGACGCCGCACATCTTCTACAAGAAGGTCTGCAGCGACGGCCAGGTGAAGCTCGCCTGGGATATGTGCAACAGCGCCGAGAGTCCGGCCAGCTTCTATGTCGAGCTCCGTCAGTACACCGGGGGAGCCCCCTACCTCGTCGGTCCCACCGTCACCGTAGCCCAGGACGGCAAGGTGACCGCTGGCGAGCAGGCCATCGGCACGATTCCCCTCGGCCAGTGGGCGCGCGTGGAAATCGACATCGCCCTGGGCGAGGGTGCGCCCAAGACCTATCGGCTCGCCCTGACTGCCCCCGGCCAGAGTCCCGTGATCCGTGAACTGCCCTACCGCAATCCGGCCTTCCGCACCATCGAGTGGCTCGGCATCTCCAGCACCACCGAGGCCGCCAGCGTGTTCCATATCGACAACCTCCAACTCGGCACCGCCGAGGAACTCGCCCAGCCGCCGAAGCACCGCGGCAGAAGCCGGGCCCAAGCCCGCAAGGCGCATGGCCCTGGCAACGACCAGCAGCTCATGGGCTACTGGACCTTCGACGACGACAAGGGCTACACGATCCGGGACCACTCCGGATTCGGTAACGACGGCGAGAGCTGGGCCCAGTTTGCCACCGGTAGCTTCGGCAGCGCCCTCTACTGCGATGCGGGCAACACCCACGTCTCCGTGAGCGACGACGAGACTCTCCAGTTCGGCACGGGCGACTTCTCGGTCGAGCTCTGGATGTGCCCCACCCAGCTCAAGATCAGCGACTCGGATGCCCGCCGCCGTTTCCTCAGCAAGAATGCCTACCCCGCCACCTATTTCGGCATGGACATCACCGACACGGGGAACGTGATTGTCGAGCTGGTCGATGGTAACAAGGCTGGCTGCCGCAGCCAGCAGTCCGGGGCCGTGCCGGAGAACGCCTGGACCCTGGTGACCGTCGTGGTGGACCGCGCCAAACGCCAGGTCCGCTACTACCTGAACGGCGCGCTCGACTGCGCCCGCGAGATCCCGGCCACCTTCACCGGTCCGGTGGATGTGGCGGGGAAGGATCTCACCATCGGCTCCAACTGGCATCCCTTCCTGGGCATGCTGGACGAAGTCCGCATCTTCAAGCGCGCCCTGACCGAGGCCGAGATCAAGGCCACCTACGAACGCGAGAAGGGCCAGCGCACCAGCGCCGCGTACAAGCTCGTGGAGTAACCAACAGGGAGAGAGGGAAACATGGGGCAGACACGGCAGGCTGTAGGACTGGTCTTCGGTACCATCCTGCTCGCCGTGTCCGCCGTTGCCGAGCTGCCTCCGATCACGGTCGCCGAGATCGTGGAGCGCATGGCTGCCAGCGGCAAGGCCATCGTGGATCTGCGGATGGAGGTGGAGATGACGATCCATTCGCCTCCCTCCGGGCCGACAACCGCGCCGCCTGTAGCAGGTAGCCCGGTGCTGGAGGAGCATAGGCAGTCTATCTCCTACCGGATGTGCGACCGGTACCGGACTTCAGTGACCGAGAGCTACTACTGCGGTCTGATGACCTTCGTCGATCCTCCGGAATGGGCCCGCTCGGGGAGTCCAGAGTCGGTCTGCGCGACCGATGGTTGGACCTGGACCGTATGCCGTGGAAGCACCGCCTATCTGCGACACCGGCGGCCTACGATGCCCCGGTTGGACGGGGCCGATCCTGTCCGCCATTTCTTCGGCGACGAGGGAGCGCTGGTACCGCGAGGCGACCTGCCCCACTGGCACAGCGACTTCCTGCCGCCTGCCGAACACGAGGGGCAGGAGTGCTACCGGCTACGGCTCTCGATTCCGCCGAGGAGTCCGAGCGGCAAGCCCTTCCCTGCCTACATCGTCTGGGTCTGCCCGGCGTTCGGCTACGCCATGGTGCGCACCCAGTACCTGAACCATGGGAAGATGCCAGAGGTCGCACCCCTGCATGCCGATTTCGTCTTCCGGGGTATCCAGGAGGCAGCCCCCGGCATCTGGCTGCCGACCCGGTACGAGAGGCTTTGGGATGACAGCGGCCATGTCGAGACCATCCGCTATCTCGGGGTCAACGAATCCCTGCCCCGCTCGCAGTACCGGTACGAGATCCCGAAAGGAACGATGATCGTGGACCGGCGCTGGGACCGGGGGCTCCTGCCTGCGCCACGCCTGTTGCTCGGCTTCGGCCTGCCCATCCTCGCCATCATGGCGGCGATCCTCTGGACTCACTACCGCCGCAAGCCCGGCACGTAAGGCAAAACGCCATGCCCGGCCTCGGGCACGAGATACCCTTCGTGGCCGGAACGTCCCGTTCCGGAACACCCCGGAGCCAGCGGCTCCGGCCACGGAATGCCCTCGCGGCGGAGGCCCGCCGCTTCTCCAGCATCCTCTCTCT
>QKCY01000240.1 GCA_003245525.1 Victivallales bacterium
AGCCAGACCCGCTGCGATATGGGGGAGGGCACCCGCACCGACTGCAGTGGCGGCCACATCCGCTCCGGCCACGGCGGTCGCCACGGCGGGGATGTCGCGACCGTTCACGGCCTGTACCGGCCCGACCTGATAGTCGCGCATGTCCTCGTAGAACACCGTCTGGAGGTGGTATTCGCCCCGCTCGTTCAGAGCCTGGATCAAGTCGGCGTCCACGTCCACGAAGGTGACCCGGTAGCCGGACTCGCAGAAGAGTTGGCCGATGAAGCCCCGGCCGATGTTGCCGGCCCCGAAGATGACCGCATTGCGTGGCATGGTGGCGCCTTCCTATTGCCGCCGGACAGCGGCGAAGATCACCACGAGCAACAGCAGGCCGCCCATGGCCAGGACCAGGATGCCAACCCCGCTTCTCACCTTCTCGGGCGAGACGTTGGCGACTGGCTCCGGCTTGGGCGGAGTCGGTGTCGGAGTGGCGGTAGGCGGCGCGGGAGCCGGAGCGGCCGCTTCCGCCTTGGGTGCCTCCGCCTCTTCCGTCTCGGCGGCCGCCACGGCGGCGAGGTCAAGCGCGGCCACGATGGCCACGGGTTCGTCCTTGGTGAACTCCACGTGGTTGATCTTCCGCATGTCCACTTCGCCGTCGCCGGTGAGCAGGGACAGGCTATAGAATCTGGGGAGTTGGCTCTCCTGCCAGCTCATCTTCAGGGGTTTGCCTTCGTAGACCTGGATGCTGAGCCGCCACTCCTTCAGGTCGCCATGGGCCTTGATGTCCTTGTAGAGGAGGGAGTTCGACAAGGTGGAGATGAACCCCACATAGCCCGTCTGGATGCCCGGCGGCGGTGCCAGATCGTCGATGCCCCGGTCGAAGGCGTCGGTGGCTCCTTGCTGGCAGCCCAGGAAGATCTGGCCTAGGTGGGCGTTGGCGAGCCGGATCGGCAGCACGAAGTCACGGTTTGCGGCCAAGAGCCCGGAGCCGCACAACAGGATGGCGACAAAAAGCCCGCGTTGCATTGGTCAATCTCCTCTGGCCGAGAGCCTCGGTACTACTCCTGGACGAATTCGCCAATGTACATGATATAGCCTGCGAACCACTGCCGTCCATCGAACTTCTTGGCGAACTCGGCATCGTCGAGCGCCAGGACCTTCGTGTTGGCCTCGGCCCGGCCTTGCAGGATCTTGCGCTTGTCCGGCTGCTCTTCGCAGATCGTGAGCTGGACGGTGTGGATCTGCTCCGGATCGAGCCCGCTGACCAGTCCGAGCTGCTGGAGACGGTAGTAGGTGCAATAGGCGTCGAACCGATTCCGGACGCCCTTTTCCACGCCGTCCACGGTCACCTTCACGCTACCGCAGGTGGGGCCGACGAGGTCGAAGACGCGGGCCGTCGAGCCTTTGACCTTGAAGGTGGCGGTAGCTCCTGCCGTCTCCGCCATCCAGAGTTGGGAGAGATTGTTCTGGAACCGCTTGGCCATCTCGTCCGTCGCGGGATCGAGCAACCGCCATTCGGGCGAGAGCTTGGCCTCGCCGAAGGGGACCATGCTGGCATGTTCCCAGTTGTCGGGATCGATCGGAGCGACCAGTTCGTGGGGGCCCGGTTTCCCCTGGGCGAAGACGGCTGGCATGCTGCGGGCCACGGCTTCGAGGTAGAGGATGTGGCCGCTGTCCTCGTAGGGATGGACACCATCGCCCGAGAAGTAGTAGGTCCCCTCCGCCATCGCGGCCTTGCGTTCCTCGGTGGTCTTCTGGGCCTTGAAGATCACCTTGCCCTCCTTCTCCATCTGTGCCGCCTTCAGGCACATGTGGACCGAGGGGATCTGGTAATGGTCGGCGATGCCCTCCATCACGCTCGCGGCCCGGGGGAACTTGCCGCTTTGGAGGTCGCCCAGCATGCCTTGGGTGGCGGTGTAGACGAAACAGATGTCAAGGGTGGGATCGCTGGCCCAGGTCTGGCGGACGATGCCCTCCATGCTCTTGACGATCTGCTCCGGTGCCGCCCCGCCGTCGTTGACCGCGAACTCGACAAACAGCAGGTCGGGTTTCTTGTCCAGCACGTCCTTGCGCAGGCGGAAGACGCCGAGGTCCGACCCGGTGCCGCCGATGGCCGCGTGAATCTGCTCGATCTTGGCGTTGGGGAACTCGTTCTGGAACCACTTCAGGGTCAGGGGCCGCCAACCGCTCTGGGCCGTGATGCTGCCGCCCAGATAGGCGATCTTCACGTCCTTGCCCGCCTGCACCTTGGCCAGGAAGTTAGGGATGCCGCCGCGGGGCGTGCATTCGACCGCGTCGCGCAGGGGATAGTCGGCCGCCAGAAGGGAAGCGGCGGAGGCGAAGGCGGACAGCAACAGCGTGCGCGAGACGTTCATGGCAGTGCATCCTTGCTGGGGAAAGACAGACACATAGCCCGCAGAGGGGGCCACGACGGATTGCGGTAATGTGGTCGGCCGGGCGCGGCATGTCCAGCCAGTCGCTGGGGATCGGCTGCTACCAGACGCCAAGCTGCCTCAACTGCTGCATCAACACCGTGTAGAGCTCCTTGGTCAGGTACCAGGACCCAATGGTCAAAGCGATGGTCGCGACCGTGAGTACCGTCTTGGTGACGAGGTGGTAGCGCGGATGGAACCAGACCAGGGGCAAGGCGAACGGACCCACCGAAAGCAGGGCAATGGCGACAATGGAGGTCCGGAAGTACCACTTCCCGACGGGCTGGTCCCGGCGGTCCAGGAACTCGCCGCAGAAGCGGCATTTGATGGCTTCGTCCTGGATTTCCTCCGCACAGAGGGGACACTTCTTCATCTTCTGTCTGCCATGCTTCCTGGTGCTGCGACCTGCGGGTAGGGGATTGCCACCGACAATATGGATACAACGGACTCGGTTTTTCCAGTTGAGTTTCATTGCCTCCGGGGATTGCCGGGGCGGGTGGAAAACCCTAGATTAGGCCGCTGGGTCCGTCGCCAGTGCAATCGGAGTCTTGCCATGCCTGCCTGCTATCGGTTTCTCCTTGTTGTCTGCCTGTTCGCCGCCTGCTTTGCGGGAGCTTGGGGGTTCGAGCCAGCGAAGGACCCGCAATCCGGTCTGCCGCGGGTGCTGCTCATCGGCGATTCGATCTGCAACGGCTATCACGGCACGGTGATCGCCAAGCTGGCCGGCAAGGCCAATGTGGATGTCTGGCTTACCCCCTACCACATCGCGACGTCCCAGTTGCTCAAGGAATTGCAGGACATCCTGGCCAAGACCCAGTACGATGTCATCCACTTCAACCACGGCCTGCACGGTTTCGGCAACCGCATTCCCGAGGGCAAGTATGCCGAGTTGCTGGACAACTACGTGACCGAGATGCAGAAGGCCGCTCCCCAGGCCCGCATCGTCTGGTGTTCCACCACGCCGGTCAACCAGCTCGGCGACAACGCGGTGCTCGACCCCGAAAAGAACCCCGTGGTGGTGGAGCGCAACGCCCTGGCCGCCGAGGTGATGAAGCAGCACGACATCCCGGTGGTGGACCTCTACGGCCTGGTGGTGAACAAGCCGGAACTGCGGGCCAAGCCCGAGGACCAGTACCATTACAACGGCATGGGCGCCCAACTGCAGGGCGAGTTCATTGCCGGCGAACTGCTGAAGATTCTGGCAACCCTGAAACAGGAGCAATAGACCATGATCCGACGGAACGGCACCTATCCGATTGACGAGCGCTGCGAGATGCGGGGCGGCAAAGGCACTGTGCGCATCGAGCACATGTGGAGCAAGGACGATATGAAGGGCAAGACCCGGCTCTTCGCCAAGTTGACCTTGGTTCCCGGCTCAAGCATTGGTTTCCACGAGCACGGCGGCGAGGAGGAGATTTTCGTCATCCTCAAGGGCAAGGGCCGCATCCAGGACGGCGACGAGGTCGCCGAAGTTGGTCCCGGCGACACCATTCTGACCGGCAACGGTGCCGGGCATGCGGTGGAGTCCATCGGCGACGAACCGCTGGAAATGGTGGCGGTCATCGTCCAGTACTAGAGATTTCGGCTGACTCCAGGAGGATCGCCATGGCCCGCTGGGTGCTTGGATTCGCGAGCGTTGTCGGGGTAGCCATGGCGGCCCCTCCGGAAGTGCCGAAGACATTTGGCCCCGGCGATCTCTTCGTCAGCCAACGCGGCGACGATGCCTGGTCGGGGAACATCCCCGAACCGAACGCAGGGCGCACCGATGGTCCTTTGCGTACGCTCGAAGGAGCGCGGGACCGGCTGCGTGCCCGGCAAACGCCTGCCGGTCGTCCCGTGTCCGTCTGGCTGGCACCAGGCGTCCACGAGCGGAGCGTTCCATTCGAGTTGGACGAGCGGGATTCGGGCACGGCGACTGCGCCCGTAATCTACCGTTCCCTGCCAGGCGGGCGTGCCCGTCTCGTGGGCGGCCGGGTTTTGCCTGCCGCAGCGGCCCAACCGGTGACCGATCCGGCCATCCTGGCCCGGATCATCGATCCGGCAGCCCGTCCCCAGATTCGCCAGATCGATCTGGGGCAGCTCGGCATCACGGACTACGGCGCGATGCGGGCGCGGGGCTTCCGGCGGCCCTATGTGAATCCTGGCTTGGAGGTCTTCATCGACGGGACGCCCTTGGAACTGGCCCGCTGGCCGAACGAGGGCACCGTGCCCATCGGCAAGGTGCTGGATGCCGGCTCGGTCCCGCGCAATGGCGACTTCAGCGACCGGGGCGGGGTCTTCGAATTCGACTACGACCGACCCCGCCTCTGGACCCAGGCCAATGACCTCTGGCTGTCCGGGCTCTTCGGGGTGGGCTATGCCGATGACACCATCCGGGTGGCCAGCATCGACCTGGAGAAGCACACCATCGCCATGGCCCAGGCCCACATGTACGGGATCAAGTCCGGGCATGGCTGGCAAGCCTACTACGCGCTGAATCTGCTGGAGGAGATCGACCGTCCCGGCGAGTACTTCCTCGACCGGCAGAGCGGCATCCTCTACTTCTATCCGCCCGCTGGGACCGCCCGGGAGATTGCGGTGAGCCTGCTGGACGAGCCGCTGGTTTGCCTGGAAGGGGCCAGTCATGTGATCCTCGACGACCTCACCTTGGAGATGGCGCGCGGCATGGGCGTCTATATCGAACGGGGCGAGGGCTGCATCGTCGGGGGCTGCGAGCTACGCAATCTGGGCACGGTAGGTGTCTGCATCGGGCGCGGCATCGCGCCTTTGCCGGTCTACGCCCATGAAGGCACGGGCGAACCCGTCTCCCGCCAACTGGGCAGTTGGCACGAGCACATCTACCAGAACCCGGCCTACAACCGGGAAGGGGGCAGTTCCCACCTGGTGGTGGGCTGCGACATCTACCAGACCGGTGCGGGTGGCGTCAGTCTCGGCGGCGGCGACCGGGTGTCCCTGACGCCGGCCGGCAACGTGGTGCGAAACTGCCACATTCACCACTTCAACCGTCTGGACCGTTCCTACAAGGCCGCCGTCAACATCGATGGCTGCGGAAACCGGATCGAGCACTGCTTCATCCACGACTGTCCGAACAATGCCATCTACCTGCATGGCAACGACCATGTGATCGAATACAACGACATCCGCCACACCTGCCTGAAGGCGGACGACATGGGCTCCTTCTACATGGGGCGCGACCCCTCGGAGGCGGGCAACGTCATCCGCTACAACCTGTGGTATCGCAACGGGTCTGACCTGTCGAGCAGCTTCTGCGACATCTACTTCGACGACGGGGCCTGCGGGGTCGAGGTCCTTGGCAACATCTTCGTCGGCTCGAAGGGCTGGGCCAGCGTCTTTGTCCACGGCGGTACCTACCACACCATCACGAACAACCTGTTCGTGGACTGCGGCCGGGCTCTGCGCCTGAGCATGTGGGACGAGAAACGCTGGGCGGACTGGTTGAAGGGCGGGCTCATCGCGAGCCGTCTGCACCAGCACGTCCATATCGACCAGCCGCCCTATCGTGAGCACTACCCCCGGCTGGCGGGGATTGGCGAGGACCCGGCGACCCGCGATGCGAACCGGCTGGTGGGCAACATCCTGGTCGGTGCCCGCGAGGTGTCGGCGGGCCGGGCCACGGTCGAGAACAACCTGAACCTGGAGCGCGATCCTGGCTTTGCCAGTCCCGCCGATCTTGATTTCAGCCTTCCGGCCGATAGCGAAGTCTATGGCAAGGTGCCCGGTTTCCTGCCCATTCCCGAGCGCGAGATCGGCTTGCGCCTGGACGGCTGGCGGCGGTCGCTGCCCTTGGCGGAACCGGTCATTCTGCCCACGGATGGCGTTCTCTTGCCGGGCGAGACCATCCGGGTGGGCTACCGGGGAGAGGGGGCCGTGCTGCGCTATACGCTGGATGGTTTCCTGCCCGATGCCGCTTCGCCGGTGGTGCAGAATCCGTTGCCGGTCAAGGACAAGGATGTCCTGACGGTGCGGGCCTTCCGCCCCGACGGCAGCGAAGCCGGGACGCCGGTCGCGGTGACCGTGCGCTGCATCCTGCCCCAGCATCCGCTGCGCAGCAGTCCCGATGGCTGGACTGGCACGCGGCAGATCCTGGCCTTCCAGGGGGTCAATGTGGCCCAGGAAATTGGCCACTGCGACAACGGTGACTGGGTCTCCTTCGGCCCCTTCGACTTCGATCTGGCGAAGATCGTGGGTATTGAGGCGGAGGTCGGCATCGACCCGAACTACGCGCGCCAGAAGACCCACCTGCGGCTGGATGCGCCCGACGGTCCCACGGTCGCCACCGTGACCTGGGAGAGCACCGGTAGCTTCCACGTCTTCAAGACCCAACGCTTCGACCTCGCCGCCGTGCAGGGCACCCATGTGCTCTACTGGTATTTCGCGGGGACCAACGGTATCTGCAACCTACGGAAGTTCCGCTTTCTGACTGCCCAACCCTAGACGCAGGAGGCCACCCATGCTGGCCGGTGATCGGTTCGAGGGTGTGGATCTGCAACCGCTGATCGAGGGCGTGTATCGCACGCTCGAGAAGGTGGGGGTGTTGTGCGAGAATGCGGCTCTAGCCGAGGCTCTGGCGGCGTGCGGGGCGCAGGTCGATCTGGTCCGGCAACGGGTCCGTTTCCCACGCGGGTTGGTGGCGGAACTCGTGGCCGATCTGGCGCGCAACCGGACGGAAGCGGCTCCCAGTTTCCCCATGCCCGGTCTGCCGGGGCTCGGGACCCAGATTGCCCAGATCTACTACGACTGGCCGAGCGGGGAACGCCGCAACGGCAACCGCCGGGACCAGATCACCGCAGTGAAGCTGGGCGACGCGCTGCACGGAGCTCAAGGGGTGGGGCATTGTCTCGTCCAGACCGAGGTCCCGGACCGGATGGAGAGCCTGGAATCGGCTCTGGTCCTGGCCGAGTACGCCCAGCGTCCCCAGCCACCCTTCGCCTGGTACGAGGAACAGGTGGACTATCTGTTGGAGATGGGCGAAATCCTCGGCATCCCGCACTGGTTTACCTACGGGGCGAACTGCTTTGCCCATCCGCTTCGGTTCGACCGGGTGGTGGCGGACAAGTTTGTGCGCCGCATCCGCGAGGGCGATGCCGCGACCCTGACCGCCATGCCGGTTGCCGGGATGACGACACCGGTGACGCTGGCCGGGTTCGTTACCGTGGCCACGGCGGAGTTTCTGGCGGTCTGGTTGGCGGGGCGGGCGCTCAATCCCTCGTGCCGAGTGGGTGGCAGCATTTGGGCCGCCACTCTCGACATGGCCTCGGGCGAGGTCAGCTATTCGGCCTTCGATGCCATGTCCTACGGGATCGCCTGCCATGAGTTCATCCGGCGTTGGACCGGGGTCCGGGTCGCCGTGGGTGGCGGCGAATACTGCGCGGCGCGGGAGCCGGGTCTGGCGTCAGCCTTGGAGAAGGCCCACAAGGCCATGACCATCGCCGCCTTCACCGGCCAGCATCCCAGCATCGGGCAGGGCATGCTGGAATGCGGCCGGACTCTCTGCCCCGTCCAGCTTCTGGTGGAACACGATCTGGCGGAAGGCACCCGGCATCTGGTCCAGCCGCTCGATCTCTCGGCGGAAGCCGTTGG
>QKCY01000324.1 GCA_003245525.1 Victivallales bacterium
AGAAACTCGCCGTGACCGTCGGCGCGGACGGCCGTTTCACCATCCCCGGCGTGGTCATTGCCGACGCCCAGGGCGCCACCATTCGGGTCACCCGCTAGACGGATCGCCATGCCTCGCCCCAATATCCTCGTCATCCTGGCCGACCAGCTCTCCGCGCAGGCGCTTCCCGCCTATGGGAACGCCTTCCTGAAGACGCCCCACATCGACCGCATCGCCGAGCGCGGCGTGCGGTTCGACGCCTGCTACACCAGTTGTCCGCTCTGCCAGCCGGCCCGCCCCTCCCTCTGGACGGGGCGGTTCCCCCACGAAACCGGGGTACTGTCGAACGGCCGCAACTTCCCGGTGGAGCCGCTGAGCACCGCCATTCCCACCCTCGGCGAGTTGTTCACCGGCGCGGGTTACCGCACGGTCCATTTCGGCAAACAGCACGACATGGGCGGCCTGCGGGGCTTCCAGCACGTGGAACCCCAGAAGGGCATCGAGCTCGAACCCGACCACCCGGCCTGGCCCTTGAACTACGATACCTTCCGGGACCGCTACACCCGGCTGCGCACGGTGGAATGGCTGGAGCAGTACGCCGAGGACGCGCCCTACCTGCTGGTGGCCGACCTACAGAATCCCCATGACATCTGCAACTGGGTCGGCGCCAACCAGGGCGAGCACACGGACATCCCGCCCCCCGGCGAGCTCCCTCCCCTGCCCACAAACTTCGAGATCGCGGACCTGGACCAGCGCCCCATCCCGATCCAATACATCTGCTGTTCCCACAACCGCCTGTCCCAGGCGGCGGTCTGGACCGAGGACAACTACCGCCACTATCTCGCGGCCTACTACCACTACTGCCGAAGGCTCGACGACGAGGTCGGCTGTATCCTCGATGCGCTCGCCGCGCGCGCCGATGCCGCCGACACGCTGATCCTCTTCGTGGCCGACCACGGGGACGGCATGGCCTGCCACCGCATGGTTACCAAGCAGGTCAGCCTCTACGACGAAACCACCCGTACCCCCCTGTTCATCGCGGGCCCCGGCCTGGTTCCCGGCAGTTCCCCGGCCTTGGTCTCCCATCTCGATATCGTCCCCACCCTCTGCGAACTCGCCAACATCGCGCCGCCCGTCGATCTCTGGGGCCAGTCGCTTGTTCCGCTGCTGGACCAGCCCGAGGGTCCCGGCCACGCCTACGTAGCCAGCGAATGGCACACCGAATGGGGCTTCACCATCTCCCCCGGCCGCCTGATCCGCACTCCTGGCTTCAAGTACACCCGCTATCTGGAAGGCAACGGCGAGGAACTCTACGATCTGGCCGCCGACCCCGGCGAGACCCGTACCCTCGCCCACGACCCCGCCTACACGGACATCCTTGCCGAGCACCGGGCCCTGCTTGACCAGCACCTCGCCGCCACCGCCGACCCCTTCCTCTCCTACACCTGGAAGGCCGACGTTCCCACCCCGTCGGCTATCCCTGCCACTGCGGTCCTGCCGCTCCCATGGTGGAGGGGGGATAGGCATCATGGAATATCTGCTGATTGCTGTCGCCGTCTGCCTAGTTGGCATTGGTTACCGAGTATGGGCATCCCAGCGGGCCGGGGAACGCACTGCGGTCTACGACCAACTCCGGTGCGATCTACGTTTCGAGATCCCCGGCGAGGGAACGGTCTCCGTGCCAGAGATGGGGGGAGCCACCGACCATATCCGGGGCCAACGCGACGGCTTCGAGGTGCATGTCTTCGAGAACAGTTCCGACTTCGTCGAGCCGGGACAGGAGATCGACACCCGGACGATCATGCTGGTATCGAGTCCCGGGTGGCAACTCCCCCTGTTCCGGGTGGAGCCACGTGGTCTCGCCACCAGCCTGACGGAGCGGGTCGGAGGGAAACGCCCAGTTCCTTTCCCACGGGACGAGACCTTCGAGGCGTCCCATCTCGTGACTGGTCCCGATCACGACGCGATCCGGCATACCTTGACCCCCGGCGTGCTTGAACTGCTCCGCAAGAGCGGGGACATCCGGGTGGAAAGCTGCGGGCACGCCCTGCTGTTCTACGAACCCGAGGCCCTGCTCTCGTTGCAGCAGATTCACCAGGTCCTACAGTTCGCCCTGCAGGTCGCTGGCAAACTCACGCCCCCCCAGTCTGGAAGACCCACGCCTCCAGCGGATCGGTAACGCGATATATGGCCATGCAGACGATGAATCCCCGGCTGCTTCTCGCCTTGATCCCGGTCTTCATCGGGCTGGGAGCGGGGGCACAGCTCTTCCGTCGTTGGCTGCAGGCCCGGCGGCCCAAGACCTATGACCGGCTGGCAGCGGAGCTTGGCTTCGCGACAGTGGAACCAGAGCCAGGCGAGCCGATACCCGAACTGCGGGCCGCCATGCTTCGCATCGCTGGGGATCACGAGGGGTTCCGGGTCCAGATCTTCGAGAACTCCACCGACTACATCGAGGAAGACCAACCCCTTGAAACCCAGACCACCCTTGCCCTCTCGCGCCAAGGCTGGGTCTTGCCCCGGTTCACCGTCGAGCCCCTCACCGGGGCGGTGGACCTCCGGCGGAGGATCGAGGGAAAACGGGGCGTGTTCTTCAAGAAGGACGAGCAGTTCGGCCTTCGCTGGTACGTGAACGGTCCCGACCCCGACGCCATCCGCGCCTGTCTCTTCCCCGCCGCCACCACTCTCCTGCGCGACAGCAAACCCATCTACCTGGATAGCCGGGGCGACTGTCTCCTCGTCTTCATCAGCGAGAAACTGCTCTCCGCCAAGCAGACCCACCAGCTCCTCGGCCGCGCCATCGCCCTGGCCAACGCCCTGACGCCGGTGACGTGAACGAATGACTCTCCTGGGAGCGCCGAGACTTCCGGCCCCCTAGGAGCGCCGAGCACCAGCTCGGCGGTATTCCTCCCGTTTTCATACCAGGTTGACGCCATTCGCAGAGTATTGACCTGGTCTGGACAATCCCCCCACCCACCCCGTCCTGCTGGTGGAGTGCCTCCGGTTCTCTCTACCCGTCACGAGTCCTGAAGTCATGCCGACCGGGTAGCCGCGCGGTCGATGAACGCGCGGTCCCTGGTTGCCGACCGCCGGTTCCCCGCCCGCACACCCCGTCCTCTGTCGCAGGCTCATCGAGCCAGCGACTACCCGTCAGCGACCATGCCGTGCCAGTGGGCGTACGAATGGGAAATGCTCCGTCCGGGGGCGTCCTCCTGCTTTTCGGAGCGGCAAAGACAGCCATCATTCCTCTATGGCTGTTGTCCAGTTGGTGGAAGGCGCAGTAACGGAAGACGCCGAGCTGGTGCTCGGCGTTCCCAGGAAGGGGGGCGCCCTTACTTCTGGACCTGCGGAGCGTAGGCCTCCCAGAGCTTGCGGGCGAAGTCCACGTTGTCCGTACCCGGCCCCCAGACATAGACCCGGCGCTCGGTATCCAGCGCCGTACCGAGGCCGATCTGCCCCCGGAAGGGGCCGCTGTCCCAGTAGGTAAAGCCGACGGCGGGGGTCAGGGCGAAGCAGCCGCTCCGGTACTGGGGGCCAAAGGCCGCAAACCACTGCGGCGAATTGCCCTTGAAGCCAAAATCCTCGTTCTCCCCCTTGCCATCCATGACCACGGGACCGCCCAACTCGTTAAAAGCGGTACCATCAGTCGCGTACATGGTACGGGTGAGCAGGCCGCGATGGGGCAGGCAGGTGGAGATGAGCTCGCAACGGTCGCCGTAGAAGAGGAACGTCCGGCTCAGCTTGTAGTCACCCCGCAGGGTCTTGGCCATGCGGAAAACGGCCCGGACGGGACCGCTCTGCACGAGCGCGAAATCGGTCAATTCGCCGCTCTCGTCCGACCAACCGGTCTCCTTGGAGGACTCGATGATGAACTTGGTGACGGGGAACCTGCTACCGTCGGGCTGCAACACGGCGATGTCACTCAGCGTGCCTTGGGTCAGTGTGGCCGAATAGGTGTCGAAGACCAACCGCGAGCCATCGGGGGCGACGGTGAACCGGGAAGTGGGTGGGTAGACCGAGGAATCGCCCGCAGGCAAGGCCACCAATTCCGCCTTCACTTCGCCTGCCAGCAACCCCACCGGAAGCACGAAGACCAGGACGCCTTCGCGCCCGTTCGGCTGGTTGGGCTCGAACTGGGCGGGCGTCGCGGCATCGGTCGGGAACAGCACCCGCAGGTTGGCCGGATCGGCCTTCTCGGGCAGCACAAAGGGCAACTCGACGGGCATCCCCACCGCATCGCCCGCCGGAACCGGAACGGTCAGCGGTTCGCGGATGGGGAACCGCTCCCGGTCGACGGCGGCGGAGAAACGGGCAGAGGCCTCTTTGGGGCCGGTCTGGGTGAAGCCGTCGCCCAACGAGACGACGATGCCCCGATTGCCGTCGGCCTTGCCGACCGGCATGGTCGCCGTCAGGGTCGTGGCCTGTCCCGCCGCCAGCGTGGGAACGACCTGATCGAGCAGGACGGGGCCATCGGGGCCGTCCAGGTGAACCGTCACCGGGACCTTGGTGGCGGCGGCAAGCCCCAGGTTGCGAAGCCGCACACTGGCTGTCAGCGTCGCCGCCTGCGGCAGGGACTGGGCTGGATCGACGGTCTTACCGTCGGCGGCGAGACTCAGCGCCACCACCACGTCAGGCCGATTGGCCGGAGCCCCCACCAGCAAAGCGTAGCGGGTGACCTCTGTCGGGGCAGTCAGGCGCACCCGGCCATCCGTCACGGCGGCAGCACGGGCGATCGGTTGGCCTTCGCGATCCAGCACCAGCACGGCGGCAGGCTGTCCTGCC
>QKCY01000326.1 GCA_003245525.1 Victivallales bacterium
GCTCACCTGCACATAGCGCCAGAAGGGGATGTGCTCCAGCACCCGCAGGTAGTTCAGCGCGAACTTGGCACCGACGGCGCTCAGGAAGGGGCTCCGGTGGACCGTGAGCGAAACCCGGATCTTGCCGGGATCGGCAAAGGCGCTGGTTGCCTTCTCGTCCGGGTGGAGCAGGAGCCAGGTCTTGATCTTGGTAGAGTGGTCGTCGGGACCGGGCTTCTGCCAGGTCACCATGGTCCAGTTGGCATTGGCCAGGGGGAACACCCGCTCGCTGCGGTAGAGCACCCCCGCCGCCTCGACGGTGAGATCGAGCTCGTGCCAGGTGTCGTCGGGCTTGAGGTAGAGCTGGAGACGCTCCAGCGTGGCGGGGTCGAAGTTCAGGGGGAAGTCCTGGGTCAGGGTGATCTGGTCGCCCTGGGCGAAGTTGTAGACCACCGCCGCATAGGGCACGGCGCCCGCGCCCCGGTCGACCAAGTGGGCGACGTTGGCGGTCTCGTTGTGGAACCGTTCGGCAGGGGAGACCTCGCCGCCCAGCGTGCATTCGGTCAGGTCCGCGTTGCGCGCCCGCATGGTGCCCAGGCAGAGCTCCCGGTACTGGCGCTCGAACAGCTCGCGGATGGTGCGGGGATTGAGGCTGGCGGTGGCGGCGGCCATTACGTCGGCGACGGGTTTCCCCCAGGTGTCCGGCGGCAACGAGTCGCGGAGTTTGCCGTAGGCGGCCTGGACGAGGGGCGGCAACCACTGATCTTGGGGGAGGGTATCGGGCGCGGTGCCGATGGCGAGCCGGGCGACCAGTTCGCCGAGCGGGGCCTCCAGTTCGGCCGGGACGGCGGGGATGTCCTCCAGCGGGCGGAGGTCGAGATGCGGGCTAACCAGCTTGGGATCAGGCAGGGCGGGGAAGAGGTTCAGGCCGGGTTTGAAGAGCTCGCTGTCCACCTTCACGCTGGTGGCGGCCATCCAGAGAAAGGGCAACGAGAAGAAGACCGACCCCACGAGCAGCAGGGCGTAGACGGGCAGGCGGCGGATGGAGAGGGGTCGTGCCATGAATCAGTCGGCCTCGTAGTAGACCCAGCGCTTCGAGAACTTGAGCTGGAACACGGTCACCACCAGCACGAGGAGGAACAACACCCAGGCCATGGCCGAGGCGTAGCCCATCTGGCCGTAGCGGAAGGCGTAGTTGAACAGGTGGTAGACGTAGAACAGGGTCGAGTTGTCGGGTCCCCCCTGGGTCATGATGAAGGCCTGACCGAAGATCTGGAAGGTGCCGATCATGCCCATGACCAGATTGAAGAAGATGTAGGGGGTCAACTGGGGCAGGGTGATGTGACGGAACTGCTGCCAGGCGTTGGCCCCGTCGAGACTGGCGGCCTCGTAGAGTTGCTCGCTGATCCCCTTGAGACCGGCGAGCCAGATGATCATGCCGCCGCCTGCCCCCCACAGCCCCATGAGGATCAGCGCGGGCTTGCTCCAGACCGGCGACTGGAGCCAGAGCGGGCCCTGCACGCCGAGGAAGCCGATCATTCGGTTGAGCAGCCCTCCGCTGGGATTGAAGATCCAGATCCAGAGGATGCTGGCCGCCACCATGGGCACGATGGCAGGCAGATAGAAGAAGGTCCGCCAGATCGCCATGCCCTTGATCTTGAGGTTCAGCAACAGGGCGATGCCCAGGCTGACGCTCATCCCCAGCGGCACGCCGATCACCATGAACAGGGTGTTGTAGAGCGACACGGGGAACAGCCGGTCGTTGGTGAACAGCCACTGGTAGTTGGCCAGGCCCACGAAACGGGGCGGATTCAGAATGTCGTACTCGCAGAAACTCATCAGGAGACTGAACAGCATCGGCCCGCCGCCGAAGACGATGAACCCGATCAGCCAGGGCGACACGCAGAGCCACCCGGTCTTCCATTGCGAGCGGAAGTACCCGCCGGAACTGCCCTCCAGCACCGCGTCAACCTGCTTCAGACGGAAGATCCGGGCCAGCCGCTGCCGCCAGCCCCGATGGGTGTCGAGCAGGTACACGGCGGTGCCGAGCACGAGCAGGATGACGGCATAGCTTAGGAAGAACCAGCGCCACTGGACCGTCCGCCCCTTGGGCGGGGACAACACCCGGTTCAGGTCGCGCTGGACGATCGCGGCTGCGGTATCGAGGGCTTCCTTGGGGGTGACGCGCTGGTAGAGCGCGGCTTCCATGGCGCTGACGTGCTGGTTCCAGAGCAGTTGCCCCACCGGCGTGACCGGGCGGAACTTGGCGTCGGGCAGCAAGCGGTTGTAGACCCGGCAACCATCCTTGATCCGGTCGGGAATCAGCGGGCTGCTGTACACATAGCGCTCGAAGAACGCATCGTTGAGGTGCTTCATCGGCAGTTGGCGAGGCAGGAAAAGCCGTCCCTGGGCCTCGGCCACTTCCCGCTCGCTCTCCATCCAGATGGTCATGGCCCGGTCGGAGGTCATATAGCGGATGAACTCCCAGGCCGCGTCCTTGTTCTTGGCGGTGGCGGGGATGGCGTAGGCCCAACCGCCGTTCCAGGTGACCTGGGGCTTGCCCGCGTCAAGCTCCTTCTGCGGCATGGGCGGTGGTGCCACCCCGAAATCCACGTTGCGCCCGTAGGCGGCGAGGAATGGCATCTGCCACGAACCGTCGATCTTCATCGCCACCTTGCCCTGGATGAAGGGATCGAGCTCGCCGCCCTGGAATCCCGCCTGGAAGGCCGCCACCTTGGCATAGCCGCCCAGCCGGTTGTAGACCTCGGTCATGTAGGTCAGGGCCTCGACGATGCGGGGCTCGTTGATGGTGCAGGTCTTGCCGTCCTCGCTCATGAACCGGCCGCCGTTCATCCAGCCGTACATGTACAGCCACGAATTGCCGAACTGGGGCGCGAAGCCCACGCGCGTGAGATTCCCCTCGGCATCGAAGGCGCTGAGTTTCACCGCATAGTCCGCCAGTTCCTCCCAGGTGCGGGGGGGCTTGGCCTCGCCGTTCGCGTCCACCAACCCCGCCTGCTTGAGCAGGTCGCGGTTGTAGATCAGCGCCCGGTCGTCCACGCTGGTGGGAATGCCGTAGACTTGGTCCCGGTAGCGGGCCTCGTTCCAGCAGGAACCGAAATAACGGTCGGCCGACGGGGTCTCGGGCCGCTGGGCAGCCAAGTCGCGGTCGATAAAGGGATCGAGCGGAGCAAACGCCCCACGCGCCGCCCATTCGGCGATGGCATAGCGGTCGAACCAGATCACGTCCGGCGGGGTGCCGCCCGCCACGCTAATCAGAAAACGGGTGGGGTCCGCCACCTGGTCGCGCGCCGCGTTCTGGCCCGAGATGACGTGATAGATCGGTTTGCTCGGGTCCTGCGCATGTGCCACCTCGCTCCGCCGCTCGAACTCGCGCACGGCGTCCGCCATGGCCCCGCTGATCGGTCCGCCCGGCCCCATGTAGACGATCTCCACGACCGACTCGCTGGGCACATCCGTGCGCAGTTCGCGACGCGGATGCAGCAGCCAGAGCAGCCCTAGGCCAAGCAGCAGGATGACCCAAAAACGCCATCGTCCCACGGACAGGTACCTCGCGAGGGGTGAGCGGATGCAGCGCGGAATCAGCGCCGGAAAGGTAAGACGGCGATCCCTTCCGGGCAAGCCCCCATGGACGATCCTGCGGGGGACGGCAGACTTATCTGGCAAACATCTCGGTCAAAGCGTCAAGCAGCGCTTGGGCGGCGCTGGTATCCAGAATGCCGATCTGCTTCACCAGGCGCTGCTTGTCCACGGTTCGGATCTGGTCGATGGCGGCGACCCCTTCGGTTCCTCCGACAGAGGTTGGGACGCGGAAAGGGTAGGTTCTGCCCGTGATGAGAGGGACTACTACCACCGTGCGCAGATGGCGGTTGAGCTCGTCCGGCGACACGATGACAGCGGGACGGGTTTTCTGTATCTCGCTTCCGACGGTAGGATCGAGGCAGACCAACCAGACCTGGAAACGTTGCATTACCACGTCCCCTCGAAGTCATCCGTTACCTCGTCCCACTCGCCGAGATCATCCTCGCCCCCCTGGTGCAAGCCATAGCCGCTTCGGCCCATGCTTGACGGGCCGTACGGGCATTGCGAATGGTCACGGCACCCTCCGTCACCTCCAACTCCAGTTCGTCTTTCAGAGCGGCTTGCTCGATCACGCTCTTGGGGAGGCGGATACCCCGGGAGTTGCCGATTTGGATAAGAGTGGCTCGCATGGCGCACATTCCTTGTATGTAATTACAAAGTATGCTTTCTGCCGCCATGTCAAGCGTATGTCTGTGTTCCACTACCGTCCCGGACCCTGCTTTCCCGGGCGGGAATAGTATCGCAAGTAGATTGCGCCCAATATAATGCAAGCGTTGTCGGAGTCCCGCCTTCAGGCGGAAGTCGGCGCGGAGCTTCAGCGAGCGCGGGGCGCACCGGACGCGCTGGGGCGATGGCAACCGTCTCCCTCCGGCGCTGAAGCACCGGAGGCAGCTGCCGCGTGAACGCGGGACTCCGACGGGGACGCCCACCTTTCCTTGGTTGCGGCAACGGCTGCTCTAGGCATTTCGTGGCCGTCGAACGATCACACTTCCGCGAGGAACTCCCGGACCGCCTGGAGAGCTTCCGCCTTGCGGTCGCGGCGCACGCAGTGCCCGGCCCCGGCGACGTGGATGATCCGGCCCTTCGGCAGGCGGCTGGCGATGGCTTCGTTCTGCTTCCGGAGATCGCCTTCGGCATCGGCCTTGAGAATGAGCGTCGGGGCCGTGATTTGCGCGAAGAGGTCCGCCGTCTGAGGACGGTCGCCGGGCCGCCGGAGCACGAGGTTGGGATGGAAGCGCCGCTTGGAGGGTACCCACCACTCGCATTCGGCGGCTTCCCACAGCGGGTTCTTCACGCGGCATTCGGCGAGGAGTTCGGGGTAGGACCGGTTGTTTTGGGCCAGAATACTCGCTTGCCGTTCCCGGACCGCCGCTTCGTTGGTCCCATGGCCGGGGCCGCCGCCGGGCCAGGGAGCGAGCATGGGGTCCTCCAAGATGACGGCCCGGGGCACGTCCGGGTACCTGGCGGCGAACCAGGCAGCGGAACTGCTGCCCATGGAGTGCCCCATGACGATGGGCTTCTCCAGTCCCAGCTCCCGGATGAGGCCTGCCAGATCCTCGCACTGGGCATCGGCCGTGTCCGTAGCCGCGGGGGGATCGCTTAGGCCGTGGCCGCGAGCGTCGGCCATGATGATGTCGTAATCGGCCTCCAGCTCCTTGGTGAACTCGGTCCAGCACAGCCCGTCGTCGGAGAACCCGTGGGCCAAGAGCAGCACCGGCTTGTCGCCACCGGTCCGCCAGTAATGGATACGGATGCCGTTGGCCAGCACGTAGCCGTCTTGCCAGTGCTCTGGCGGTTGAGGGGGAACCGGTTTGGTCTGGTCAGTCATTGCTGTGCTTCCATCCCTGTTGAGATGAATCAGGATTGCCACACCGGGCTGGACCAGGCCCATTCGTCCTGGGTGGTGCCGACGCGGACATAGAGATAGTCGCCGGGGGCCAGCGGTTCGCTGCGCCATTCCCGTTCGAGGACGAGGCCGTCGTCGCGGGTCGGGGCGAGGGTGGCGACGTCCTGGCCATTGTGGACCACCGTCGCGCTCCGAATGCTCTGGTGGGAGGCCGCAGCCAAGGAGAGCACCAGCCGGTTGTCCTCGCGTCGCCACTGGGCATCCAAGTAGGTGCGGCTGTTGGTGGTGGCGTAGGTCTGGCGATTGGCGATGGCGTCGAAGACCCCCTCGCGGGTGAGATGGGGAGTCAGGCAAGCGGTGAGCCCCTGGGGGTACGGAATGTGGTCCTGGGGCGGGTAGCTCCGGGCGTGGAGCGCGTCGCCGGGCCGCCCGTCGTGGACATCGCCACCGCCGACCAAGCCCAACCGGTAGCCACGGTTCAGAGCATCGCTTACGTGTTGCCCCCGGACTTCACCGCCCAGAGCGCGGATCGGGCGGGTGTTGCCGTCCGCCTCGGGGCGCTCGCTGCTGCCCCAGACCGAATAGACCTCCACTGCCTTCTCGTAGCGGGGGTTCCAGCCCAATTCCCAGTCCACCCCCATGGCCTGGTTGGCGCTGTGATGGGGAATGGCGAGGGGCGTCAGGTCGGTCAACCCGTCCAGCGCCTGCCAGAGCTTGGGGAGGGTGTTGTAGCGGGGATCGGTGCTGCGCAGGACGGGACCATGGTCGGTGCGGTAGTAGATGTTGCGGTGCCCCGGCTGGTGGTTGGTCCACTCCTGGCCGACCAGCGTGGCGAAGCGGCCGGGCTCGTTGAAGTCGTTGGTCACGGCCACGAAGTAGTCCCACTGCCGGTCGGTGATGGCTTCCACGTGGTCGGAGATGGCCCCGAAGTCGAGGAAGCCCTCGTCGCGGGCGAACTGGTACAGCTCCTCCGGGGCGCGGATGCCGTCGCTGAAGTAGGTCTGCCAATGGGGATCGCCCCACTGGATGCGCCAGGCAGGCGGTTCGGGTGTGGCATAGGCCGCATTGGCCAGGCAGCTCAGACCGCTGGCCGGATCGGTGATGCGCAGAAAATGGAAACCGGGCGTGGTCCAGCGGAAGGGGCCGAAGCACGCCACGGGCCGATGGTCGCCCGCATAAACCCCCTGGCGTTTCCCGTCGAAGGTGATGGTCGCCGGACCGGCCAACCCGTCGCCGCTGATCTGGAGATCGCCGGTCCATTCCGGCAGGCAATTGTCCAGAAAGCGAATCTGGCGGCTCGTGTTCAGGTTGAACGGCGTGGCCAGATTGGGCCGCGGCTGGGGCCACCAGCAATTGGGAGGCACCACCCGCGGCTCGCCCAGCAACCGGAGCTTCAGGCAAAACGGTTCGCCTACTCCCACCCGAGAAGGAATCGCGCAGAACATGCCACTGGGATGCATCGCTGGATTCTCCTGCCGTTTGGGTTACCAGGGACACAGTACGGGGTGCATTCCGACGGTCAAGCTCTGGCTGCTCTTGAGGGCCTCCTTCCCGCGCATTGCCTTGCCTGGCACGCCTTCTTGCCCAGTGTATTGTGTTCCGCCGAGACCTATTACTTGCCCATGGGCATGAGCAATGAGATTCCTGAAGAACCTCGCCATTGTCGCTTTCCTCATCTTTTGCTTTGACGGGTGCATGTACCGCGATCCGTACGTGAGCCTGGGCAACGGATACAGCATCATAGCGTGCTCGCCGTCCTCTCCTTGCGGCCTCTTCTATTCCTCATCCGACGACGACCGGGTGTACTCGGACTATATGGCTTCTGAATGGCTCAATCCGGCGACCAACGAGCCGGAATACCTGCTCGAAGGCGGTGCCGATCTCCTGATCTTCACGGACGAAGACAAGTGGCGCGAAGCGATCCACGAATACAATGCCTTCCCGTATCCTTCCTTGCTGCATCTTGACAACGTCACGTCTTTCGCGGCAGACGATGGCTACATCATTGGGGAGTACGACGGCGGCTACTACATCGTCGATATGGGCGACAATCGCCTGTACCCCTACACCGATGCCGACAGTTGGCGTTCGGCGGTGGCAGGCTGGACCACCCTGTCGACGAAGAAGCTGACCGATCCCAAATCGTTCTTTCTCCAGACCCGCGATCCGCCTGTTCTCGCGATCTATGCCCTGCTGGTCGCGGTTGCCATCGGTTTCGGGTTTCGCAAGCGGAAGATCAGAATCGCTTACCCATAGTAGCTGGGAGCCAGCCGCAAGCCTGCCCACGCTTGCGGGTCATGGCCTGCAATGACTCGGACGCCATTCCGGCGCATTTCCCGGATCATGGCGAGGGTCTGGACCGTGTCCTCGCGGTTGGCGAAGACGCCGGGGAAGCCTTCCGGCTCTAGCACTTCGTTCGTGTAGACGCTATCGGCGGCCAGTAGCGTCGGTCCCCATTCCTTGAGTTCCAGAAGCAGCGATTGGTGCCCCGGAGTATGGCCGGGGGTAAAGACGATCTGCACC
>QKCY01000529.1 GCA_003245525.1 Victivallales bacterium
GCCGCCGGGCGCTCCGAAGAGCCGCTCGGGAGAGCGGCGTTCCAGGGAGGTGCGTCAGAACAGTGGTTGGGGCAGCCAGAGCAGGTCGGGGTTGCGGCCATGGTTCGGCGGGCGCTGGTAGACACCAGCCAGGGCCGTGGCTTTCCCCCCGTTGTCGCGGAAGTCGCCGCCGATGCTGTAGATGCCCCATGCCGCATTTCCCCATGCCCTTGGGGTCTTGCCAGTGACATACCGGAAGGGCTTCCCGTCAAACGGGTCATCGGGAACGATAGGGAGGTACTGGGGAACCAGATCGTCCAGCTTGCCCGGCGTCCTTCCGGTCTCTGTCTGATAGGCCTGGACGGCCAAGGCAAGCGCCGTTCCCCGCAGCAGCGCCATCCGTTCGGAATGGCCGCGCACCATCTCGGGGACCAGCACCATTGGCTTCAGGCTGAAATCGAAGCCTATCATATCCTGGAACATGAAATAGGGGGTGAGGTTGTCGTGGCGGTCCATCATTCCCTTGAGCCAGGCCAGCCGGTCGGCAATCTCGGGCCGGTAGGGTGCGTCGGCCCAACCCGCTACGAGCCCGGCAAACGCGATGGTGTTCCGCTTTGCGGCGGCGGGCGTCCCGCCGGCCAGAAACGTGTAGAACCTACGGGTCAGGCAGTACGCCCTGGCCTTGTTGAGGTCCATGCCGTAAGCCTGGGCTATTTCGTGGGGATCCCAGTGCAAATCGGACCATGCCAGAGTGTGAGGCACGGCGTTCCGGATGGCTTCGCCCGGAGGGTCCGCGTCCTGGGCGATCTCCAGGAGATCCCATGCGGTGTTCTGCAAGAGCGTTGGTGGCACCCGGTGGTGGATTGCGATCTGCCACAGGTCGGGGATGGCGATGGCGGACACTACCCAGGCCGTGCTCCGGTGGGTGGTGGAACCGCCCCGCGTGAGCACGTTGGCGAGGCGCAGGACAGTCAGCAGATCGGCAAAGGCTCCGGCGGTATCTCCCACCTGTTCCCGATAGTACGCGGACAGCCTCAGCACCCGATTCAAGTTGCGCACGGCTTGGGGTGCCTCGTCGAGTTTGTCGAACGGGACAGTCGTGGGCACCCGGGCTTCTGGCATCATTGCCACCTGACGGGCCAAGGCCAAGTTCGGTTCAAGCACGGCCACAGTCGCCTTCACCTGGGCAGTGGTCTCGCCATTCCACTTTCCCTTTTCTGCCGCCTGGGTCCATTGCTCAACTGCGACGATGTCGCATGCTTCCGGGAGCTTTCCCGCCGCCAGAAGCTGCCGATAGGGCGAGGCGGGGCCGAACTCCTCCAGCGTCATTGCCGGACGGGCTGGTTCCGTGCGTATCCCCGGCTGCGGCTGGACCCACGGCAACGTGCCCAACACCAGAATGAAAGCCGTCCACAATCCGCTCATCGTCGTCTCCTCCCGGTTGCCGAGACTCCCTCCTTGCTCACAATAGCCGGGATCGGTGATGACTGCAACATTCCCAGTGGACGCCGTGGACCCAGTGGCGTTGTGCCACTACCCGCCAGAACCTGTCTTTCGGGCAAGAGAGCCTCGCGCAGAGGCGCAGAGGCGCGGAGGAAATGCAGGACAGAAGGCCTGAGAGGCGGGGCTTTCGGCTTCTTCTCTGCGTCTCTGCGCCTCTGCGCGAGGTCCCCACCCGGTTACGGCCAACGGCTGCCCGGGGGACTTCATGGACGGTCCACTGTGTCCACTGTGTCCACAGCGTCCACCCTATCCCTCGCCGGGCACCTTCCAGAGGGTGCGGGCGAGGCGGAAGTTGGCGTCGGCGATCATCTGGCCGAGGGCGGGGGTGGAACGGACGCTGACAATGGGGGTGGCCTCGTAGCCGCCGCGCCGGAACGCCTCGTAGGTGGGGATGTAACCCACGGCGTCGTTGGCCAGCTCGGCGATGAAGGTATAGGGGAACGGCGACCATTTCTTGATCTCCAGCCCCCACTCCACGAAGTACTCGCCGGGTGCGCCGCAGAACACGGCATCGCCCATACGCAGGGCCTGGACCTCGCGGGGATCGCGTCCGGCGGGATCGTGCTGGTCGATCAACTCCAGCAGCCGTTTGTCCACCTCGCTCGTCAGTCCCTGGCTCTGGCCTGCGCGGGCCTGGGCCACCCGGTCGGCAACCAGATCGTCGAGCGGGAAACGCGGCACGTTGAGGATCTCCTGAGCACAGGCGGCAACCTGGCTGGCGGAGGGCAGGGCCTTCTCGATGATTCCGATGGCCTTGCCGCCCAGGGTGCGCCCGATCTGTTCGGATTTCCACACGCCCTTGGTGGGCCAGGGCCAGTTCTTGCCGTAGGGCACATGGTTGATGTTGCCGCAGGCTCCCTGGACATAGAGCACAATCAGGTCGTCGCCATAGACGCCCCGCAAGACCCGGGTCAAAACCGCCGGGAAATCGGCGCTGATGTGGTTGCCCCCGGTCACGTCGATGTGGATGGAGTAGTTGACGATCACCGCGAAGGGCATGGCGTCGGGCGACTCGCGGAAGGCAATAACGCCGAGCTCGGGATCGGTGGGACCGGCCACCCCGACCACATCGTCGCCCCGCATCCCGAACTGCTCGCTGGCGTCGGCATAGCGGAAGCGGCGGTTGAAGGCCAAGCCCTCCTCGTGGTCGCGCCCGATGCAGATGCTGGCCGGGCGTTGGTTGGTGGCGGCGGCAACCGCGGCTTCGGCGATGCGGTCTGGTAGCCCGGCCACGTAGGCCTCGTTGCGCTTGATCGGGCGGTTGGGGCGCAGTTCGGGGCCGGTGTGGGTATGGGTGGCGCAGACCATGACCCGCTCGCCCGGAATCCCCGTTTCCGCCTCGACCCGGCAGCGGACCTGGGCGGTGATCTCGCTCGGAATGGAAATGAGGTCGCAGGCGATCAGCGCGATCCGGTCCGCCCCCTCCCCAAGAACCACCGCCTTGGCCATGAGATCGGAGATGATCCCGTCGGACACGCGGGTATGGAAATAGCCCGCCAGTTCCGTCCCCAAGGGAGGCGTGATGATGGTTTCGGCGGCACCGACCGGGAGACGTTTCGCGGCATCCATGGCAGCTTCCTCGGCAGACCGGACTCTGCGCACACCATAGCCATGGGTCGGGGAGAGGGCAAAGGGACGAGCCTACCGGCGCGGCACTTCCGGGGCCAGCCAGACGATGTCGCCGGTCTTTCCGGCTCCCCCCATCCGGAAGCGGCCCAGGGGATTCGTCTCCGTGCCACCGTTGTCGGTGAAATCGCTGCCGACGCTGTAGATGCCCCAGGAAACGTTGCCCCAATGCTGGGGAATGCCTTGGACGATGTAGCGGAAGGATTCCCCCGTAAAGGGGTCGGGCGGAAGCTGCGGCAGGAAGTCGGGGACCAGATCAGCAAGCAGCGGGGGTGGGGCGTGCTGTTCCAGTTCGTAGGAGCGGATTGCCAGAGAGAGGGCGGTGCCCCGCAGCAGGGCATGGCAGGTCGCGGTGTACGCCACCATTTGGCGATAGACGGGAATCGTCATCCAAACCAGAACCTGTCCTGCCGGGTCCTTGGTGACGAGAGCAAGCCGGGCGAGGCCGGCGGTATCCTCCGGCATCTTGTGGGAAGCCACGAGCCACGCATCCAGATTGCGGCTGTAGGGTGGGGCAGACAGTTGCACACAGTGCTGGAAGAAGAAATGGAGGTCGCGCTGGACGGCGGTCTGCGAACTGCCCGTGAGGAGGCGGGCCAGAGCCACCGACTGGGCGATGGCCGACGGAACGCCTACATGCTGGAGCAGGTCTGGCCGGGACACCTCGCGATCCATCGTCATGATCTCGTAGCGGAACGTCTCGGCCAGTGGCTCGGTCGCCTCGCTGATCTGGAGCAGTTCCTGCGCTTTGTGCCGTAGCACGGGCGGCTGCAGCCTGTTGCGCGACGCGATGCGCCATATCCCCTCGCAGATCACGGGCATTCGGCTCTCGCCAGTGTGGCGGCCGAGCATGGAGCCGCCGCACGCAGCAACCTGCCCGCAACGGAGGGCGGCAAACAACTCGTCGATGGCCTGTTCCGGGTGCCCCTCCCGCTCCTTGGCATAGGCCGAGAGGGTCAACAGGTCGAGGGTAAAGCGCAACTGGTTATGCCAATCACGAAGCTCCTCTTGCGCGATGGCCGTCGTAGGGACCTGGGGATCGGCGGCAACAGCCGCCTTGCGGGCCAGGACAAGACTGGGTTCCGCCGCCTGCAGGTGTTGCCGGACCATCGCGTACTGCTCGTCGGTCCACGGCTGCGAGCCCAGGAGATCGCTGGTCTCCATCGGGTCGCACTCGGCCGTCTCCCACGAGGAGGCCGCTTTCCCCAGCAGGCGGTAGGCAGAGTCCGGCCCGAAGTCCGTTTCCTGGCGGACCGGACGGGTGGGCTCCAGACTCACGCCAGGCACGGGCCCGATCCACGGTTCCCGCTGCAGAACCGTGAGTTGGCAGAACAAAACGAACGCTGTCCACAACCCAGTCATATGCCGCTTCCTCCCTGTCTCTACCTAGCGTAGTGCGCTGGACGAAGCGTGCAAGGGGAACCCCTGTCCTTTTTGTCCCTTAGGTCCTTTGGGTCCTTAGAGTTGGCTCATCGCGGGCGGCGGTTCCTGGTTGCCCCAAGCGCAGTTGGGCTCGGGACCGAGGACCAGCCGGAGCTTGCCGCCGCCGACCAGATCGGAGTGGCGGAACCAGCAGCGGCCGAGGGGTTGGCCGTTGAGTTCGGCGGACTGGATATAGCAGTTGCCGGGAGCCTGGTTCGCGGCCTCGATCACGAACTCGCCACCGCCCTGGCTCGCGCCGAGGTGGATGGTGACGCGGGCGAAGACGGGGGCGGTGATCTCGTAGACGGGATCGGCGTCGGCGCCGCCTTTCATCTGGAAGAGCCCGATGGCCAGGAGGGCGCCAAGGGAGCCCATGAGCCCCTGGTCCTCGTCGCCCCGGTAGCCCCAATCAGGGGTGATGCCGCCCTGGGCCTGTTCCTTGACTGCCCGCGCCCATTTCTGCGACAGCCAGGGCTTGCCGAAGTAGTTGAACACATGGGCGGTCTCGGTGGAGGGCTGGTTGCCGTAGTTGATGGCCACGTGCGGTTTCGGCTTCTCCGGACGCTTGTCGGAGGAGAAGTCGTAGGCGGATGCCTGCTCGAAGGCCTGGTTGAGCTTGGCCGCCGCCGCGTCGGCGCTACCGAAGAGATGGGCCAGGCCGGGGAGGTCGTGGGGCACCCACCAGGTGTCCTGCCAGGAATTGGCTTCGACGAAGCCGTCCTCGCTGAAGGGATCGAAGGGCGTCAGCCAGGAACCGTCCGCGAGGCGGGGGCGGATGAAGCCGGTTTCGGCATCGAACAGGTTCCGGTAGTTCGTGGCCCGCTGCATGAACAGGGCGTAGTCGTCCTCCTTGCCGAGAGCCTTGGCGAACTGGGCCAGGCACCAGTCTTGGAACGAGTACTCAAGCGTCTGCGCCGCGCCTTTGACGTGGAAGGCGATCTGCTTGCGCCCGTCGGGGGCGAAGCCATGCTCCATGTAGTGCTCGATGCCGCCGCCGATGCACGTGTCGTGCTCGTAGCCGGCTTTGCTCATCAGCCCGCCGGGGAAGTGGTTCTTGCGCAGTCCCTCGTAGGCCAGTTCGGGATCGAACCCGCCGATACCATGCATGTAGGCCGCCACCACGAAGGGGGTGGAACTGGCTCCGGTCATCACGAAAGTGTAGTTGCCGCCGGCGGGGCCGCGGGGGACGAGGCCGCCGTTGCGGTAGTAGTCCAGCAGGCAGTTCACCATGTCGCCCATGTGGTCGGGACAGAGCAGGGGCCAGAGGGTGTTCAGGGTCCACTGCGCGCCCCAGAAGGCGTCGGAGTTGAAGTGGTGGTAGCGGGGCTTGCCGGTCTCGTCGAGCGGAATTTGCCGGACCACAGGCTCGGGCCCCGTGCGATCCATGTACTGGCCATTGCGGTCGCTCACCAGCCGTCGGCCCAGCAGGGAGTGCCAGAGATCTGTGTAGAACTTGACGAAGTAGCGATCCTCGGCCCCCTCCACCTCGATCCGGCCCAGGGCCTCGTCCCATTCCGCGCGGGATTCGGCCCGGACCCGGTCGAAATCCCAGTGGTCGCACTCCTCGGCCAGATTCTGCCGGGCATTGGCCACCGAGCAGTAGGAGATCGCCACCTTCACCTGGACGTGCCCGCCCGCCGGGACCTGGAACAAGGCCCGGCATCCTGCCTCCTCGCCCTGTACCGTGTCGCCCGCGACGCGGTTGGCACCCTGCCAGCCGTCGAAACCGGTCAGCGGCTGGTCGAACTGGGCGACGAAATAGATGGCGCACTCCTTGGGGCGCCGCCGGGTGGGGGCGTTGACGACGTATCCCGCCAGTTCGCGGTCCCCGACCCGCTCCACGCAGGCGTCCTGCATGCGGCTCGGGCCGAGTTCGCCGCCCAGATTGAGGAGGATCGTGGCGGTTCCCGCCTGGGCGAAGGTGTAGCGGTGGACGCCCACCCGCGCCGTGCTGGTGACTTCGGCCCGGACGCCGTGGTCGAGCAGGCTGACCGCGTGGTAACCCGGCTCGCAGACCTCGTCCCCATGGGTGAAGCGCGACCGGTACGCGTCCACGTTCGGGCCGCCCGGATGGTCCCCGCCCACCGGCATCACGGAAACAGCGGACAACTGCCAGGCATGGACGTGGCTGAATCCGCAGATCGTGGGCGAGTAGTAGAGGTAGCTCGATCCCCAGGCCCCGGCGATGTCCGTATCAGGACTCAGATTCACCATGCCGAAGGGACGGCAGGCTGATGAGAAGAAGATCCAGCGCGAGCTAGCAGAATCGATCTGGGGGTTCACCCATTGGGCGGGAGTCTTGGTCATGGTCACGGTCCTCGGTTGAAGGTGCCCTACTCTTCCCGCTGGGGCAGGCAAGCGCAAGCGTCGACTTCCGAGTTCTCCGAACTGAGTCTTCTGGACCAATCCCAGCCCATTCTGCATTCTGATTCCATTCTGCATTCAGGGCGATTGTTGTTCCCTTTGCAGACGGGCTGGCGAGAACCGGGGTCACGCGGGGAGCGGTCCCGCTGAGCGGGACCACGGCGCGTAGCGCCGGAGACGCATGGCCCGTCCCGGAACGGATGCCTTGCGCGAGCCCGGTGCCCCGTGGTTCTCGTTGGGCAAGGCTGGGGGGAGGTGGTCGCGGGGCCGCGACCGCTCCCCGGCTGGGATATGCCTGGGCTTGGCCTGGCGAGTTCTCCGAACTGAGCCTTCCGGACCTATCCCAGTCCATTCTGCATTCTGACTTCTGCATTCTGCATTGCCGCAGGCTTTCCCGGCGGCTATGGTCGGGGGATTGCGAAACCCGGAGACTAACCGATGGCACAACCGAACCTGCTGTTTGTTTTTGGGGACCAGTGGCGCGCCCAGGCGCTGGGCTATGCGGGCGATCCGAACGCCCAGACGCCGCGCGTGGACCGGTTTGCGGCGGAGAGCGCGAACTTCGTCAATGCCACGGCAGGGACGCCGGTCTGCTGCCCCTTCCGGGCGACCCTCATGACGGGGCAGGAACCGCTGACCCACGGGGTGATGGTCAACGACGTGGGGATCATCTCCGACGCCGTGCCGCTGGCGGAATGCTTCAACCGGGCGGGCTACCAGACGGGCTACATCGGCAAATGGCACATCGACGGGCACGGTCGCTCGGCCTTTGTGCCGCCGGAACGGCGGTTGGGCTTCCAGTTCTGGCGCGGATTCGAGTGCAGCCACGACTACAATCGGTCCTTCTACTATGCCGACACGCCGGAACGGCTGACCTGGGACGGTTACGATGCCGAGGCCCAGACCGACTGCGCCATCGGCTATCTGCGGGACCGCGATCCGGCCCGGTCCTTTGCCCTCTTCCTCTCCTGGGGGCCGCCCCACGCGCCCTATCAGACCGCGCCCGAACGGTTCCGGGCTAAGTATCGCCCCGAGGACGTGATCTTGCGTC
>QKCY01000055.1 GCA_003245525.1 Victivallales bacterium
CGGTGGCACCAGCCCGCCTATGCCCACGCCACCGTTTCGCCGGATGGGCGGACCATTGCGCTCTGTGCAGCGCGCAACAACAGCATCAGCCGTATGAAGAACGCCATCTGGCTGGTCGATGTGGCAAGCGGGCGGACGCAGCGGGCGGGTTCCCCCTGGCAACGCTTCTGGCTCAGCCTTCCGTATACCCCCCGCATGGAGTGGTCGCGGGATAGCCAGGAACTCCAGGTCTTCGGCAATCCGGTGAGAAGGCTGGAGAACCTGCCGCCGAACGGGGATGGCGGAGCCGTCGAGCAGTGGACCATCCGGGTGGCAGACGGGGCCATGGAGAAGACGAAGGGCGAACTGGACTCCCGCTGGATCTCCTGCCTGGCCGACGGTACCAAAGCGGTCTATACCCCGACCGCCTGGGAGTTCACCGACGGCACCACCGGCGAGGTGCATCGCTGCCTGCATCCCCCGGCTGGGTACCAGGTGAACGGTCAACTCAGCCAACCCCGCTCTTTCCAGTGCGACCATGCCATGCTGGTAGTGGCTTTCGACCTGAGCCCTGGCGGCATCGCCACCTGCCATGCCTGGGAAGCATCTCCCGAACTGGCCCAGGCCAGCCACCGCGAGCTTCCCCTGCGGCTGGTGTTCTTCCCCGCTCCGCCCTATCCCCTAGCGGTCTCGCCCGATGGCAATTGGCTGCTCCTCTCCGTGCGCGAGCCGGGCTCGCAACCGGTGTGGGTGGCATCCCTGGCGGACGGCACCTACCGACCGGTCGATCTGACCGGGGAGTCCAGGTCGGTTCCTCCCTTCTTCACGCCGGATTCGCGGCTCTTGGTGGTCCGGCGTCCCGACCGCCTGGAAATCCAGGAAGTGACCACCGGTCACTGGCGCACCCCGATCCCCCTCCCATTCCTCGACCAGCCAGCCTCCGATCTGGTGATCCAACGGTTTCCCGACAACCCCCACCTCCTCGTTGCGAACGGCCTGAAAGCAATCTCCGTCCTCGATCTGGAGAAGGGAACCGACACCCCGGTGTTCACGCCCCCCGTCCAGCGCCACGACCGCAGCCGGGAAGTGAGTGTTCTGTGGGCCGGGCAGGATCGTCTTCTGATCGAGCACCAGTACCCCTATCAGTTGTGGACCGTCAACGCGGACGGCTCCAACCCCCGGAAGGTGCTGCCATGAACGGGATCGCGACAGCAACGGCAATGGAAGCCCCCGCGAGAGGAGAGACCGCGATGGCACGGGGAACGGATTCAGTTTGGGCTATGCTATTCTGGAAGGAGTGGCGGCAGCAGTGGCTTACGGCCGCTCTGCTGAGCATCTGCTGCCTGCTGGGCCTGCTGGCATATCGCGGGAGTCTCGGACGCTGGCCCGAAGCGACCGACTGGCTGCTGGTCTTCCTCATTCTGGCGCCCTGCCTGGGGGCCAGCGTCTTCGCGGGGGAGGTGGACGACCGGACGGCGGGGTTCGCCATGCTCCTGCCGGTCTCGCCGTGGCAGCCCTTGCTGGTCAAGTACGCGGTTACCGCCGGGCTGGTCCTGCTCTGCGCCCTGCCGTCGGGCATCGCCCGCTTCCTGGTTGGTCCCCCCGCCGCCGACAGTCCCATGTATGCCTTCCTGCTGATCATGGTTCCGCTCCTCGCCACGGCGACCATTGCCTTGACGGGTGCGCTGGCTCGCCAGGGGCTCCGGGGAATGGGGATTCTGATCGGCTGCGTCGGACTGGGGGCGGCTTGGACCGGGCTGGTGTACTTCGGTGAATGGGTGTTCGGCTTCAACAAGCCCGAACGACTGACTGACTTCGCCTGTTACACCGCAGTCCTTGCCTGGAGCCTGGCGCATCTCTGGTTGCTGGCCAGTTGGCACGGTCGCCGCTGGTTCCGTCCCGGTTGGCGGCAGACTACCGTCGGCGTGGTGCTGCTTGCCATCACTCCGCTCCTCTGCGGGCTAGGTGTCGTCGCCCAGCGACACGCCCGAATGGACCCGCGCGAGGTCGGGAGCATGCACCGCAGTATTGATCTGGGTAGCGGCAGAGCGTTTCCCGAAGGCATCGCGGCAGCGGTCGGTATCCGTTGTCCTTCCGGACGATTGGCTCGGCCGTGTAGGTGGAACCTGGTCGGTAAATGTCGACACGGGACAGATCCGCCGGGTCGGCTCGCGCTGGCGGGACTCTTACTTCCGCTCCTGGTCGCCGGACAGTTCCCGGGTCCGGACCACCGGCGGCTCCGTGCTCCGCATCCCGATGTCCCCCCGCTTCCTCGCCTGGCTGGTTTGGCGGAAGATCACCGGGGCCAAGGACGTCAGGTTTGTGGACTACCACAACTCCCGGCGCGGGCCCCGTGGCGTTTGGAAACTCGACAACGGCAGCAAGGTGGTCTGGCACCGGGAGTTTTGCGAGTTCGTCGGTCCCGACGGCAAGCAACGCTGCGCCTTGCCTGCGAGCGACGATCCCGTCGACCAGCAGTGGTGGCAAGCCATAAAGACCCGGCAGGGTCATGCCGTCGTCGCGGCGCTGGTCGGCAAGGACCAATCCGGCCAGCCGGTCTGCCACTACTGGCGTTCGGCCCCCGAACTGCCCCGGACCGAACGGCGGGACATCCCCCTCGATCCGGCGGTGCCATCAGACCTGCCCGGCGCTCGCTTCTCCAACGACGGGCAGTGGCTCCTGCTTGGCCAGTCTTCCACCTCCGAGCAGATGCTGCAAGGCCACTACCCGAAGACGATTGAGGAGTTCGAGTCATATCGCGGGACACCCTTCCACGAACTGCCATTGTGGCTGGTCTCGCTGGCCGATGGCTCCTGCCGCCATCTGGAACTGCCGGGGGAAAGCGCTCATCACACGGTGGTCTTCACCCCCGACTCCGCTCTCTTGTTGATTGCCGGAACTGGTCGCCTGCACATCTGGAACCTGGCGGAGGCCCGCTGGGCAACCAGCATAGCACCAATCGCCGAACCGTCGCTGGTCGACATCGCCCTCTCCCCCCAGCCTCCTTGGCGGGTCGCCTTCGCGACCAAACAGCGCGACCGCATCCAGGTAGCCAATCTCGAAACCCGGACCACTGCCGAGGTCTTCTCGCCGGTGCAGGCCACGCTGGGACAGACCCCGCAATGGCTCCGGCTCTCCTGGCTCGGCAACGACCGCCTGCTGGTCATCGC
>QKCY01000252.1 GCA_003245525.1 Victivallales bacterium
GGGGCCTGGGGCCGGGTGCCGTGGATGGCCTCGCCATTCACCGCCATCCAGTCGCCGATCTCGGTCAGCCGTTGAACCGCGACGGGATCGAAGGCCCCGTTGGGATCAGGGCCCACGTTGAGTAGGAAGTTGCCGCCCTTGGCCACGATGTCCACGAGCATGTGGATGAGGGTGCGCGTGCTCTTGTACTGGTCGTTGGGGCGGAAGGCCCAGCCGTTGCCCATGGTCAGGCAGGACTCCCAGGGATAGCCGAGCGGCACTTCCGGGATGCGCTGTTCGGGGGTGACAATGTTCTCGAACTCGCCACCCACCGTGCGGTCGGCGACAATGAGACCCGGCTGGAATCCGCGCGCCATCGCCGCCATCTCGGCCATGCGGATGTCCTGCTTCGGCGGGCGCACCTGCCCGCCGTCGAGCCAGAGCAGATCGATGGGGCCATAGCCGCTCATCAGTTCGCGCACTTGGGAATGGACGAACTGGACGAACTGCTCCCAGCGTTCGGGATGGGCGGCGGTGTCGTAGTTCGGATTGCGGTCGCGGATGGGGTCACCCGGCCACCAGTAGTAGGGGCTGTACCAGTCCGATTTCGAGAAGTAGCAGGAGACCGCGAAATCCCGTTCCCGGAAGGTGTCGAACACGGACCGCACAATGTCGGCCCGGGGATGGTCATGGAAGGGGCAATCCCCCTGGGTGACCCGGTAGTCGGTGGTGGCCGTATCCCACATGCAGAAGCCGTCGTGGTGCTTGGTGGTGAAGCAGACGTACTTCATGCCCGCCCGCTGCGCCAAGTCGGCCCAGACACCGGGATCGAATCCGGTCGGATTGAAGGTCCGGTTCAGTTGCCAGTAGTCGTGCTGGAAGCGGGCGATGTCCCCCTCCCGCTCCTGCCAGGCCGGCAAGTCGGCGGGACGCGCCCAGGTATCGGCGGGGACCAGAGGCCAGGACTCGATACAGCCCCATTGGCAGTAGGGCCCCCAATGCATGAAGAGACCGAACTTGAGGTCCAGGAACCACTGCAGCCGGTCCTTGAGCCATTGGGGCTGGGCCTCGTAGGTGGCCTGCCGGGGATCGGCGGCGGGCTGGACGATGTCGCCACGAACCTCGCTCATGACTCCTCGCCCTCGCTCTTGTTTGCCGCCAATAGCTCGGCGGCCGTGACGGCATGGTAGCGGTTCCAGGACAGTCGCGAGCGGATCGCCCCGACTGGACAGAAGGAATGGCAGCGCATGCAGAGCTGGCAGGCCCCGCGGTCCAGCGCCGGTTCCCGGTCGTAGCGGATGGCACCCACGGGACAGAGTTTCTCGCACAGGCCGCAGCCGCTGCACTGGGCGCGGTCCAGACGCATCCCCATTCCCCAACGGGCAAAGGCCCAGGTGCCCCGCCAACGGGACAGGGCATACACCGTGGATTCAAACCAACCCGCGCGCGGCCAGCGCGCCGTGCCGGCCGCCAGTTCGGCAGCGAAGGCATCAACCTTCGCCAGGGCTTGGTCGAGCACCCGCTTCGCCCCCTCGGGAGAGATGGCCTGGAGGCGGAGGTTCGAGGGCATCCGGACCTCGATCGCGCCGAGAGGATGGTAGCCCTTCTCCTCGAACCGGCGACGCAGAGGGGCCAGCAACCCGCCCGAGGTCATGTGCAGCGTATCGACGACGAACACTCCCCGACCATTTCCCGGCGGCAGCGCGTCAACGAAGTCCCAGACGAACGGATAGGTGGACTGGCAGGCGACGGGAAACGTCAGTCCCAGGTCGCCCACGGCCGCCTCGACAGGCAGCCCGGGCAGCAGCGGCCGACAGGACACCGCCACCCCGTGCCCGGCCAAGGCCTGGGCCAGATGCCGGGTGACCAGCAACGTGTTGCCGGTACCCGAGAAACCATGGATGCAGACTGTGTTCACCGTCCGTTTTCCGACTGGCAGGCTCTAGTTTTCAGCATCAATCTCGTTGCGCACCTTGCGGGCCAACTGGTTTACGGAGAAGGGCTTTTGCAGGAAGGCCCCGGCCCCCAGCCGCTGGGCTTCGCGGACCCGGTCGCCGTCCGAAAAGCCACTGATCAGCATACAGCGTTGCTTGGGGCAGAGCCGCGAGATCACCCGATAGGTGTCAAGCCCGTCGAAATCGTCTTCCATCACCATGTCCAGCAGAACGAGAGCATAGGGAGGGCTGCCCGCCTCCATGCGGTTCCCGAGCAGTTCCACGGCCTCGTGCCCTTCCCGCGCGGTCGCCACCTCGTAGCCGAGTTGCCGCAGCATCCGGGCGGTCACCTCCCGGAGCAGATCCTCGTCGTCCACCAGGAGCAGGTGCTCCGAGCCACCCACCATGTCGCCCTCGTCCTCTTCGATCACGACTTGGGACTGATGGCACAATGGCAGGTAGAGCTGGAACTCGCTTCCCTCGTTCACCACGCTATGCAGGTCCACATACCCCTCATGCCCCTTCGCGACCCCATAGACCACTGCGAGCCCCAACCCCGTGCCGCTGTGCTTGCTGCGCTGCTTGCGGCTGTGGAACGGTTCGAACACCCGGTCGACGGCTTCGGGAGGGATGCCATGTCCCGTGTCGGTCACGGTCAGGCGCACATACTCGCCGGGCTCGATGCGCTCGAAGCCGGCCAGCACCGAGTCCACCCGGCAGGTGTCGGTGACAACCCGAAGCTGTCCGCCATCGGGCATGGCCTCAAAGGCATTGATCACGAGGTTCAGCAACGCTTGGTAGAGATGCGTCTCCGAGCCGTTCACCAACGGCTCCTGGGCACTGAGTTCGCATTCCACCTCCACCTTGGGCAGCGCTTTCCTGAGCTCGATGACCGTGCCGGACTTGAGCACCGCATCGACGACGCTGTTGATCGGCATCGGGGTCCGTTCCAGGAACTGGCAGCGGCTGAGGCTGAGCAGGTCGCGGGCAACGGCAGCGGCCCGTTCCCCCGAGCGGGAGATCACGGCCAGATCCTCGCGCAGCGCCTCCGGGATGGGCTGGTTCTCGCTGGTGATGTCGTCGAGGATCACCCCGGGAAGGGTCAGGATCGGCATCAGGATGTTGTTCAGATCATGGGCTACCCCACCAGCGAGCACCGCGAGCGACTGCATCCGTTCCGCCCGGGCCAGGGCCAGTCTGTACTCCCGCTCCTGCTCCTTCATCCGGCGCACGTCGGTCACGTCGCGGGCGCTGCCCACCACGGCGACCGGCTGGTTGGTGACCGGATCGCGCACGAAGGAGGCGCTGATACTCAGCCAACGGGGGCTGCCGACCCGGGTGCGAAACCGGATCTCGCGGTTGCGCAATGCCTTCTCGTCCAGTTCGAGCAGAGGCTGCATGTCCTGGGCGGAGACCAACTCAAGGATGCCCGCGATACCGAGCTTCTTGACATCCTCCTGCGTCAGCCCCAGCACCTCCTTGCAGGACGGGCTCACGTACTCGAACGCGCCGGTGGCCACGTCCACCTGGAAGATGACGTCCACGGCGTTCTTGAGCACATCGCGGAACCGGCGTTCGCTGGCTCTCAGTTCCTGCTGCAACCGCCGGTTCTGCATCTCCAACCGATGGGTGCGGACCGCCTTCTCCACGGGAATCAGCAGCTCCTCGATCTGGTCGAAGGGCTTCAGGATATAGTCCTGCGCGCCCAGCCGCACCGCCTCGATGGCGGAGTTCAGGCTGTCGAAACCCGTGATCAGGATCACCGGCAGGTCCCGGTAGCGGTCGCGGATGCTGCGCAGGAGGTCGACACCGGTCATGCCCGCCCCCAGGCGGACGTCGCTAACCACGATGTCGTAGTCTCCGGCAGCCAATTCCTCCAGGGCGCTTTCCGCATCCACCACCGGATGCACGCCCACCCCGCGGCGGTCCAGCATGCGCTGGATGGCCAGGGCAGATTCGGTCTCGTCCTCCACCAGCAGAAGCCGGATCGGTTCCTCTTTCAGAGCGTCGTTCATCATTTGTCGCCTGCGTCTTTGCTGCTTTCAACCTTGGGACGAACTGAGAAGCGGAGACGGAACGTGGTGCCACGCCCCAGCGCGCTCTCAAGGTCGACGACGCCCCCGTTGCGCGTGACCAATTGGCGGGTGATCGGCAGGCCCAGGCCGTGGCCATGCCCTGCTTTCTTGGTGGTGAAGAACGGCTCGAAGACCCGGTTCCTCACCTCTTCGCTCATTCCCGGGCCGTCGTCCGCAATCTCCAGCACGACCTCGGACTCCGCCATGAGCAGGCGGAGCTGGATGCTGCCCTTGCCTTCCATCGCGTCCGACGCGTTCGTCATCAGGTTGAAGATCGCCTGCTGGATCTGCGCCTTGTCCAGCTTCAGGCGGGCGGGCTTGCCCACCACCTCGAACGTGGTCTTCACGTTCGGGGAGGACTCCGCGGCGAAGAGGGCCAAGCAACGCCGGATCACCTCCTCCAGATCGGTGTCGGCGGACATCATGGGCTCGCGCGAGAAGGCCAGCAGGTCGGCAACCAGCCGCTTGCAGCGAGCGGCGGCCCGTTCGGCGCTGGTCAACAACGGCTGCGAGGGCGAGTCCTTCGGCAGGTCCTCGCCCAGAGCCTGAAGGGTCAGATTGATGGCATTGAGCGGACTGTTCATGTCGTGCGCCATCCCTGAAGCCAAGACACCGATGGCGGCGTCCCGTTCCTTGCGGAGGGCCTCGTCGCGGCTGGCTTTCAGGTCGGCCAAGGCCTCGGTCAGGGCCCGGGTACGGTCCTCCACCTTGCTCTGCAGTTCGCTGTTGAGCGCCTCGATCATCCCGGTGGCCTTCATCAGCGCGTCGGCCTCCTCGATGTGCTGCCGCCGGACAAAGCGCAGGCGGGCAATGAGTGCGCAGACACCAGCGAACGCCACGCCGAGAGCCACCGTGAGCGTGACCCACAGCCACGACGCGGAACGCAGCGAATGGGGCACCACGAGCCCCAATACCCCGAGCAGGACGCCGCCGAGCGCGCCGACGATCGCCACCATGTAGGAGGGCTCCTCCTCCCACTGCACATCGTAGATGCAGACGTCGGCTCCCCGCATGATGCAGGTGTAGTGGGAGATCTGGGCCGGCTCGGCCCCCAGCCAAGTGGGAATGGAGCTGAGGTGGCCCCGGATGTTGTCGCAGTTCCACTGGGTCTGCCGGTAGCCATCGTGATAGGTGATCTCCAGCCGGGCGTGGCCCTGCGAGTAGCCCAGCAGCGCCCAGTCGCAGATCTTCACGAAGTAGCGGCTGTGCATCGCCATCATCCGGTAGACCCCGAGGATGCTCAGGAAGCGCTGTCCCATGACGCGCACGGGGCCAAAGGTACTGGGGTCGGAGGTCTGGGTGCCCGCCTTGAAGGGCGACTGGGTATCGCCAGTCACCTCGACCATGGCCGCCAGCAGCCGGTTGAAGGCGTCGAAGCTGAGCCAGTTGCTGCCGTCGTTCACATAGTCCACCGGCAGACTGGCCCGGGAGAAGACCTCGGCCAGGACAGCAGGGCCGTACTCCCGCCGCAGGAGCATGATGACCCCCTTGGCCGCGCGGCAACTGATCTCGGTCCTGGTGTCTTCGGGGCGCAGTTCGGCCGTCATGCCAGCTCTCCTCCCGAATCGCTGAACACCCGGTGCTCGGGGGTGTCGTCGCCGGGGGTCAGCAGCCGGAAAAGCCAGGGCCCGAGCCGCCGCATACAGAGGCTCTGGTGACGCATGTACATATAGAGGGGCGTTACGGTAGCCCCGACCCTCTTTTTGGCATCCAGCGTGGTGATCCCCAGATCGATTTCACGGACCCCCCGGCTCAACCCGTGAAAGACAATCTCGTAGAGCAGATTGAAGTATAACTCATATTCCTGGTTCATGGCGTAGTCAAGCCCGCAATAGGGCCAGACCAGACGCTCGTGTTCCTGGAGAAGCAGGGCGAAGGCGAGAATGCGCCCTTCCCGTTCCAGCAGCAATACCTCGGAGGCGGAGCCGAGCTCCTCCGACATCCGCGCGAAGAAGGCGGGAGGCAGGATCTCCCGTCGGTACTCCCGCGCCCGGTCGAACACCTGCCGCCAAAGAGCGGCAAGCTCCTCCGCCAGCGGGGCAAAATCGGTGACGACCCGGGCCGTCAGCCCGTTCCGGGCGAAGACCTCCCGGCGGCGCCGGAACGCGCGCCGGTAGGTGGAGCGCAGGGCGGCCGTATACGCCTCGGGGGTCGCCCAACGCACCGGCAAGGAGGCCAGCGGCAGGTTGAAGACCGGCCGGAAACCATACTCCTCCAGCAGGGCCACCCCGGGCATTTCCTCGGCGCGGAAGTCCCGGAAGAGGATTCCGTCCACCCGATGATCCGCCGCCAGACGCATGGCCTCGTCCGCCAGCAGGCGCAGGACCGCCTCCGGATCGGTGCCCGGGCGCACGCTGATGGTGCTGCCCAGTTCCACGGGCGTGCCGCACTCCAGGGAACGGAACCGGGTCAGGAACGGGAGACGCCGCGCCACCGCGCCGATGGCGGCCCCCAGCCAACCCTCCCCGAACATGTCGAGCTCGCTGGTGACGGTGTACATGCAGGCATGGGCCACGATCCGCCCCTCGGCGTACACCACCGGATAGAGAAAGCGGCAATCGTTGATCCCCGCGTCCTGCACGGCCCGCAGAAAACGGTGCGAACAAATCAGCCGGTCCGATACCGCCACCTCGTCCCAGAGCGCTTCCGGGATCGAGCGGATGTCGGTGACTGTCCGGATAGTGAGTTGCAACGGCCGGATCCTGGTGGTTGCCGCCGACGGGGAGTCGGCGGGCTAGATGATTCCGTGGTGGCGGCCCGCGGCGGTGATGACCCCCAGCGCCCGGCTCAGGTCCTCTTCCGTATGGGCGGCGGAGAGGCTGAGGCGCATCTTGCCCTCGTTGATCGAGACGGCCGGATAGACTACCGTGCTGGTAAGCAGGCCCCCCTCGTAGAGGTCCCTGCTCATGGCATGGACCACCGCGTCATGGCCGATCAGGACGGTGAGAATGGCCGATTCGGGCGGGTCCGGATAGGTGGAGAACCCCGCCTCCTTGAGACCACGGTAGATGAAGTCGACGTTCCGCCACAGCCTCTCGCGCAACTCCGGCTCGCTGCGCAGCAACCGCAACGCCTCCCGGACGGAGGCGATGGTGCCGGGCGACGGGCTAGCGGAGAACATGTAGCTGCGGCCATAGTGCCGGACGTAGTTGATGATCTCATGGCTGGACGCCACATACCCACCCGTCCCGGCCAGGGACTTGCTGAAGGTCCCCACCAGCAACTCGGGCTTCCGCGCCAAGCCGAAATGGTCCACCGTTCCCGCGCCATGGGAGCCGAGCACACCCGTGGCGTGCGCATCGTCGAGCATCAGGTAGGCCCCATGCCGCTCGGCCACCGCCATGATCTCCGGCAACGGGCAGATGTCCCCGTCCATGCTGAAGACCCCCTCCACCACCACCAGCACATTGCGGCAGTTCGCCCCGTGGCGTTCGAGGACGGCCTCCAGATCGGCCGGATCGTTGTGGCGGAAGGTGCGCATCTTGCAGCCCGAGATCCGGCAGCCATCCACGATGCTGGCATGGCTGAGCCGGTCGATGATCGCCATGTCCTCCTTGCGGAGCAGGCCTGCCAGAACGCCCACGTTGGCCTGGTAGCCGGTGGTGAAGACGGCGACTTCCTCGTAGCCTTCGAACTCGGCCAGTTCCCGTTCCAGTTCCTGGACCAGATCGTAGGTGCCGCTCAGGAAACGGGAGCCGCAAAGGCCCGAGCCGTACCTGCGGGTGGCCTCGCAGGCCGCCTCCACCAGTTCGGGACGACCCGCCAGGCCCAGGTAGTTGTTCGCCGCCAGGGAGATCAGTTCGCGCTCCTCGCCGGTGCCCTGGTCCCTGACCACCACCGTGCTTCCCGCCCCGGAAACAAGCGTCCGATGGTAGGAGTACTCGCCCCGGGACTGCAGGCCGTGGATGTATTCGGCAAACGGACCCGTCTTGGCCAGAAGGTCAG
>QKCY01000363.1 GCA_003245525.1 Victivallales bacterium
ACGCCGAAGCCGTGCTCGAACTCCTCGAGGAAGACGAGGTGGTCCGCCGGATCGAGGACCACTGGTACTGGGCCAGCACCGAGTACCCGGCGGCAGGCGTGAACCTCCGCAACATCGCCGGACCGGTCTACACTATCCAGGACGAGACGGAAGGGGAACGGGTCATTGGCACCCTCGACGAGGTGAGCGCCCTGGCCCAGCTCCACACCCACGCCGTCTACCTGCACGGGGCGGATACCTATTTCGTGGACCGGCTGGACACCGAGCGGAAGATCGCCTTCGTGATCCGCCGCGATCTGGACTACTACACCCAGTCCGTCCAGGTCTCCGCCATCCGCGTGGACGAGACCGAGGTGGAGGACGACTACCGCGACGGAACGCTGGGCTTCGGTGACGTCACCGTGACCACCGCCATCCCCATGTTCAAGAAAATCCGTTTCCACTCCCGCGACAGCCTGGGTTTCGAGCAGCTCGAACTACCGCCCCAGGAACTGGAGACGGTCGCCTGCTGGTTCGCCCCCTCCCCCGAGGCGGTCCGCGCCGTCCTCGCGGCGGGGCTCATCGTCGGCGACGCTCTCATCGGCATCGCCAACGTGCTGATCGAGGTGGCCCCCCTCTACGTCATCTGCGACCAGCAGGACATCGGCACCGTGGTCGACGCCCGGAATCTCGGGCGGGACGCCCTGTTCGTCCACGACCGCTACCCCGGCGGCATGGGCTACGCCCGGCGCTGCCTGACCAGTTTCGACGACATTCTCCGCACCGTGACCGAAGTCATCGAGCACTGCCCGTGCCCCGACGGTTGCCCCAGTTGCGTCGGCTCCGCCATCCCCGCCAGCGCCATGACCGACCTCGACTCCGGCGTACGCGGCCGCATCCCCGACAAGCAAGCCGCTCTCCTCCTCCTCCACACGCTCTTCGCCTAGCGGCAGTTCATGGGATCGTCGCGGTCGAGACCGGGGAGGAGGCGGAGTCCGCCTTTGCGGAAGATCCCGGGGAGGAAGTAGATCCCGATGCCGAGCAGGATGCCGAGCAGGTAGCCTGCCGCCCGGAGCACATAGGTATCCTCCAGCCACAGGCCGACCGGACTCTTGATGTCGCGGAGCGCGGTGGCGTGGAAGGTGGAGAGGAGCGGGGAATAGACCACGGTCAGCTTCTGGCCGCCGTACTCGATCCCCCGCCGCCAACCGGAGAACCGGGGAGACGCCTCCCCGCGGACCTGGTAGAAGTACGGAACCTTGTCCTCGTCCTCGATCATCTGGCCGGGCATCAGGCGGGCGGATTCGCCGACTGTGACCGTGCCGATGATCGAGAGGTGGACCCAGGCCACCAGCCGGAACAGGAACCAAGCGGAGACCAGCAGCCCGGCCGGTTGGACCGGGCTGGAGAACCGCCGTTTCGGTTCGCTGGTGGCCATTTCCATCGGTTAGGCCATCTGGCGGAAACGCTGGATGAGGGTGTTCGTGCTGCTGTCGTGCTTGAGGTCCGGGGCCTCGGCCTTCAGTTCCTTCAGCACCTGGGAGGCCAGCACCTTGCCGAGCTGTACGCCCCACTGGTCGAAGCTGAAGACGTTCCAGATCACGCCCTGCACGAAGATCTTGTTCTCGTAGAGCGCCATGAGCGCGCCCATGGTGTAGGGATCGAGCTTGGTGGCCAGCAGCGTGTTGGTGGGACGGTTGCCCTCGAAGGCCTTGTGCGGCACCAGTTCGGCGGGAGTGCCCTTGAAGACCTCGTTCACCTTCTCCTCGGGCAGGCCGAAGGCCAAGGCCTCGGTCTGGGCGAAGAAGTTCGCCATCAGCTTGGCGTGATGATCGCCCAGCGGATTCTGCGACTTGCAGAAGCCGATGAAGTCGGCGGGGATGAGCTTGGTGCCCTGGTGGATCAACTGGTAGAAGGCGTGCTGGCCGTTGGTGCCCGGCTCGCCCCAGATGACCGGACCGGTCTGCCAGGCGACGCGGTGGCCGTCCTTGTCGACCGACTTGCCGTTGCTTTCCATATCCACCTGCTGGAGGTGGGCGGCGAAACGGTGCAGGTACTGGTCGTAGGGCAGGATCGCGTGGCTGTCCGCGCCCAGGAAGTTGTTGTACCAGACCCCGAGCAGGGCCATGATCACCGGCAGGTTCTGCGCGAAGGGAGCGGTGCGGAAATGGTCGTCCATCGCCCGGCCGCCTTCCAGCATGGCCAGGAAGTTCTCCGGCCCGATGCCCAGCATGGTGGCGAGGCCCACGGCGGACCACATGCTGTAGCGACCGCCGACCCACTCCCAGAAACCGAACATGTTGGCGGTGTCGATGCCGAACGCCTCCACTTCCTTGGCGGCCGTGGAGACGGCGACGAAGTGCTTCGGCACCGCGTCCTTGCCCAGCACATCAACCAGCCAATCGCGCGCCGTCTCGGCGTTGGTCATGGTTTCCTGGGTGGTGAAGGTCTTGGAGCAGATGATGAACAGCGTCTCCGCCGGGTCCATGCCCTGCAGGGTCTCCGCCATGTGGGTGCCGTCCACATTGGAGACGAACTCGATGCGCAGATCGCGCTGGCTGTAGCACTTCAGCGCCTCGTAGGCCATCTTGGGGCCCAGGTCGCTGCCGCCGATCCCCACGTTGACCACGTTGCGAATCCGCTGGCCGGTGGCCCCCAGCCACTTGCCGGAGCGGACCTTGTTGGCGAACTTCACCATCTCGTCCAGCACCTGCCAGACCCGCTTCACCGCGTTGTACGACTTCTTCTCGTCCGAAGCCTTCACCTTGATGACCGCCTCGCGAGCGGCCCGAAGCGCGACGTGCAGGACGGCCCGGTCCTCGGTCTGGTTGATATGGTCGCCAGTGAACATGGCCTCGATGGCCTGCTGCAGACCGCAGGCATCGGCCAGGTCGACCAACAGCGGCAGGGTCTCCGCCGTGATCCGGTTCTTGGAGTAGTCCAGGTAGAGCCCACAGGCTTCCGCCACCATGCGCCCACCGCGCTCGGGATCGGCGAAGAACAATTGGCGCAGGTGCAGACCACCGATGGCTTCGCTATGGCTCGCGAGAGCCTTCCACTGGGGCAGTTCAATCCGCTTGGTCATGGGGAGCGATCCTTATCTTCGCCAGAGATGTGGGGTACTGGGATAACGTAGTGGAAGACCGGAGGATTGGGCGCTAGTGGTTCGCCGAATCCTGCCGCAATTCGCGAAATACGCGCATGGAACAGAACTTGGGGCCGCACATGGTGCAGAAATGCTCGTCCTTCTCGCCCCGCGCGCACTGGGGCGCGTCGCCTTCCCGCTGGCGCTGCTCGTGCAGGGCTTCGGCGCGCAACTCGCGGGCCTTGGCCGGATCGAGGGCCAGTTCGAACTGGCGTTCCCAATCGAACTCGGCCCGCGCGTCGGAAATGGCGTCGTCGCGGTCGCGGGAACCGGGCAACCCCTTGGCAATGTCCGCCGCATGGGCCGCGATCTTGTAGGCCAGCACGCCATCGCGCACGTCGCGGGCATTGGGCAGGCCCAGGTGCTCCTTCGGAGTCACGTAGCAGAGCATGGCGGCACCGTGCATCGCGCCCAACGCCCCGCCAATGGCAGAAGTGATGTGGTCATAGCCCGGCGCGCAATCGGTGACCACCGGCCCGAGAATGTAGAAGGGAGCGTCGTCGCACAGTTCCTGCTCCCGCCGCATGTTCATCTCGACCTCGTGCAGCGGAACGTGTCCGGGCCCCTCGACCATGGCCTGCACCCCCGCCGCGCGACTGCGAGTCACCAACTCGCCCAGGACGGAGAGCTCGGCGAACTGGGCCTCGTCGGAGGCGTCGGCCAGGCAGCCGGGACGCAGTCCGTCGCCCAGTGACAGGGTCACATCGTGCTCGCGGCAGATTTCCAGAATGCGGTCGAAGTGGGTGTAGACCGGGTTCTCGGCGTTGTTCGCCTCCATCCAGCGGGCGGTGATCGCCCCACCCCGGCTGACGATGCCGAGCTTGCGTTTCTTCGCCAGCGGCACATGCGCCCGCAACAGGCCGCCGTGGAGGGTCATGTAGTCCACCCCCTGCCGGGCCTGCTTCTCGATCACTTCAAGCAGCAGCTCGGGCGTGATCTCGTTGGTGTCCTCCACGTGGCAAGCGGCCTCGTAGATGGGCACGGTGCCGATCGGCACCTTGCTGTGGGCGATGATCGCCTCGCGAATGCGGTCCACCTCGTCGCCGGTGCTCAGGTCCATCACGGTATCGGCCCCGTACTGGATGGCGGTCTCCAGCTTGGCCAACTCGCCGCCGATGTCGCTGGTGAGGCTCGAATTGCCGATATTGGCGTTGATCTTGACGGTCAGCGCGCGGCCGATGCCGATGGGGTCGAGGGCCGCATGGTTGCGGTTGGCGGGAATCACTACCCGGCCCTGCGCCACCAACTCGCGCACGGTTTCCACCGCGCAGCGTTCCTTGGCGGCGACTACCGCCATGGCAGGGGAGACAAGCCCTGCTCGGGCGGTCTGAATCTGCGTCGAAAAGGGCTGGGTCATGGCCCGAATAGCTCCATGGGTTGGCGACAATATCAGGAGCCAACTAATCTACCTTCCCTCGCGGGACACGCAATGCCGAACCGCTTGACAGTGCTCTCCGATGGTGTCATCGTCCATGCCCATTCATGCCCGGAACCGTGGAGAATCCCCCATGCTCCGCAACGCACGGTGCGCTGCCCTCCTCTTTCTCGGTGTTTTGTTCCCCGTTCTGGCGGCGGATTTGACTGTCTCGCCGCAGGGCGACGATGGCAACCCCGGCACGCCTGACCGGCCGTTGCGCACCCTCGCCGCCGCCCGCAACCGACTACGGCCCCAACTGGCGGCGATGGACCAGGATCTCGTGGTGGACGTCCTGCCCGGCCAATACCTGCTGGCCGAGCCTCTGGCTTTCGGCCCCGAGGACTCGGCCCGGAATGGGCATCGGGTCGTCTACCGGGGCCCCCTGGGCGCGACGGCGGAGCTGTTGGGCGGCGTGCCGGTCACCGATTGGCGGCTGGGCGACGACGGCAACTGGCACGCCCATTCGCCGGTCCCCCGTTTCCAGCAGCTTTTCCTGGGCGGTGTTCGTCAGACCAAGGCCCGCCAGCCGAACCAGGGCTACTACGAGGTGGAGACCTACGGCAAGCCGAACACCACTACCGAGTTTGGCTATGCCGCAGGCGACCTGCCCCCCGGCCCCTATGGCCCCGAGGCGCAGGTCTACATCTGGGCGGGCTATGACTGGTTCACCGACACCTGCCCGATCCGCGACATCATCCTCGCCCAACGGGCTATCGTCCTCGACCGTCCGACTCTGGTACCCATCGACCGCAAGCGGCCCCATCGCCGCTACTTCTTCCAGGGCTTCCGCAGCGCGCTCGACACCGAGGGGGAGTTCTTCCTGGACGAAGCCACCGGCGAGATTCTCCTCCGGACGACGCGCGATCCCAACCGCGAGGGAGTGCTGGTGCCGGTCCTGCCCTCGGTGATCGAGTTGCGTGGAACCGACGAGGCCCATCCCGTGCAGGGACTGACCTTCGAGAACCTGACCGTCGGGGTCACCGCCTTCCCCGCCTGGTTCGACGAAATCCGCGGCGAAAACGGCAATTCCACCTGGAATGAGCCGTTCCATACGGCCGGAGCCATCCATTTCGCCAATACAACGGGCTGTGCCGTGCGTTTCTGCCGCATACAGAACACGGGTCTATCAGGCGTCTCCCTGCTTGGCACTTGCGTCGGCAACGAACTCTATGGCAACGAAATCCGCGATGCTGGCTATCACGCCATTCTGGTCAAGGGCATTCCGCCGCGCCTCGACCCGCGTCCGGAACAGCTCAGCCAAGGCAACCGAATCGCCAACAATCACCTGTTCCGGTGCGGTCGTCTGGTTGGGCATGGTGCCGGTGTGTTCCTGCATTCCGCCGCCAGCAACCAAGTGGTACACAACTTGATCCATCAGATGCCGCGCTACGGCATCTGCGCCAAGGGCGGTACCCCGAACGTGCCCAAGGGGACGCCCTACGAAGCCACCATCGCCGTCAACCCATTGCGGGACAACGTGTTTTCCGACAACGACATCCACCATGTGAACCTGGATTCCGAGGACAGCGGGTTCATCTCCTTCCACACCACCGGCACCGGCAATGTGGTGGACCACAACCTGCTGCACGACGGCGAGCGGGAACTGGGTGGGTTGGCCATGGGTATCTACCTCGACGACGGCGCGGGCTACTTCCGGGTGACCCGCAATTGGATCTGGAACATCGGGGGCGGCTCCCCCGGCCGCTGCATGCCGATCTACACCAAGGGCATCTACAACCTGATCGACAGCAACGTGCTGGTGGGCGAGGAGCGCACCGGTGCCGCCTGCACCGTCGCCTACATGTTCGGCCGCCGGGCCGACCATCACACCTGGACCCACAACATCGTCTATCTGCGCGGGGCAGACTCCGTCGTCTGGCGGAACCAGAACTGGATCGAGGACCGCTACGTCGAGTGCGACCGCAACCTCTTCTGGAACACGACGGGGCCGGTCCGCTTCGGGGTCGAGCGCGAGACCCTGGACCTGGCTGGATGGCAGGCCTTCAAGGGATTGGGGCTCGACCGCCACTCGGTGGTCGCCGATCCGGGCTTCGCCGACCCGGCAACCGGCGATTTCCGCCTGCGCGAGGGATCGCCCGCGAGGGAGATCGGTTTCGAACCCATGGATGCCACCACCTGCGGGTTGCTCCCCGACTATCCGTTTCCCCTGACCGACGAGGTCCCATGAAGCGTCGTCGGGCCACCCTCCTGCTTGTCGTCCTTGCCACCGGAGCGTTTGGGGCCGGGGATCTCGCCTCGCGTCTGGCCGGTGCCATCGAGGCGAACTCGGGCAGCCCCAAGGCGGTCTGGCGGCAGATCGCCGGGCGGCGGGCCCTGGATCTCCAGTGCCCCTTCGACACCAACGACGCGCAGCGTTGCTTCTGGGACCTGCCGGTGCGGCTCGACCTGCGGGAACCGGCTGGCCTGGTGCTCACCCTGCGCTGCCCGGATGCCGGCCCGGTCGCCCAGTTCAACCTCTACATCCGCAGCAACGGTGTCTGGCACGCGGCGACCTTCTCGCCCCAGGCAACCGGCGGCTGGGAGCAGATCCAGATCACCAAGGCCGACACCCGTCCGGAAGGCCCTTCCCAAGGCTGGAGCCGGGTGGACTGTCTCCGCATCGCCGCCTGGCGCGGGGAGAACCAGTCGACCAGTATGCAACTGGCCGATATCCAGACCATCGCGGGCGATCCCACGGTGGGCATTCTCTGCGGACAGGGCGACACCACCTATGCCCGGCGCACTGCCGGTGCCTTGCAGGATTTCGGCATTCTGGCCAACCTCGTCGACCAAGCCGACATCAGCTCGTCGCTGCTCCAGAGCTACCAAGTGCTATTCGTGCCGCACCTTCCGAACCCGGACGCCGCCACCGAGAACGCGCTGCTGGCCTATGTGCGCAACGGGGGCCATCCCATCGTCTTCTATACCGTCCCGGACCGCTTGCTGGCGTCCCTGGGGTTCACCTCCGGTCCCTATTATCCGGCCAGCAAGCTCCCCGGCGGCCTGGGCGGCGTCACGTTCCAAGGCACCGCCCTGCCCGGCGCTCCCGAACGTTTCATCCAGCATTCCGGCAACATCATGGGGGCTGTTCCCCAGGCCAACCAAGTGGCGGCTTGGTGGCTGGACAGCACGGGCAGGGCCACCCCCTATCCGGCGGTTCTCGTCTCGGGCAACGGGGCCTGGATGACCCATGTCTATCTCGGCCAGGACCCCCATGAGGGTCCCAAGGCCCTGCTTGCCCTGGCCGGCCGCTTCGCCCCCGAACTCTGGCGCACGGCCGCCCTGTCCCGCCTCCGGGAAGCCCCCCGCACCATCGGCGTCAGCGACATGTCCGCCGTGGTCGAAGGCTTCCGCCAGGCCCCGGTCGAAGCTCGCCGCCAGGTCCAAC
>QKCY01000006.1 GCA_003245525.1 Victivallales bacterium
GACCGACCGGCGACAAGCTCAACCCGAACTACAACACCGCCGAAGCGGACCGAGTCGCGGCAAACGAACTCACCAGTTGCGGCATCCCTTACCAGTTCGGGGAGACGATCGACTGGAGCATCAATCCCACCGAGCTCAAGTACGCGGAATGGACTTGGCAGTTGAGTCGGCATCCCTTCTGGACGACCCTAGGGCGTACGTACTGGGAAACGGGCGACGAGAAGTACGCCGAGGCGTTCGTCCGCCAGATGACCGGCTGGGTGCGCGACAATCCCGTCCCGGTCGGCGCTTCCGGCAACACCACCGGCTCGCGCTGGCGCACCATCGAGACCGGCATCCGCACCTTCAGCTCCTGGCCCAACTCCTTCTTCTACTTCCTCTCCTCGCCGTCGTTCACAGATGACGCCATCGTCACGATGGTCAAGTCCTTCGTCGAGCACGCCCACCATCTCGTCGCCCACCCCACCACCGGGAACTGGGTGTGCATGGAGATGAACGGCCTCTTCCACATCGGCACGCTGTTCCCCGAGTTCCGCGACGCGGGGATGTGGCGGAAGATGGCGGCAGACCGACTCTACGAGGAGCTCACCGCCCAGGTCTACCCCGATGGCGCGCAGATCGAGCTGGCCCCCGGCTACCACGGGGTCAGCCTGCACAACTTCGTGGGCACGCTCAAGCTGGCCAAGCTCAACGACATCCCCCTTCCGGGCGACTACACGGCCAAGATGGAGCGGATGTACGAGTGCTACCTGAAGATCGCCATGCCGGACCGGCGCACCCCCGCGCTCAACGATTCCGGTTGGGGTGGGGTCGAGGGCTCCCTTGACCAGGGCTTTTCCTACTTCCCCGAACGCACGGACTTCCAGTGGATCGCGACCAACGGTCGGGAAGGCACCGAGCCGACCTTCACATCCTGCGCCATGCCCTGGTCGGGCTGGTACATGATGCGTAGTGGCTGGGACCACGATGCGTTGTACCTGCATCTCGATGCCGGGCCGTTCGGCTACGGCCACCAGCACGAGGACAAGCTCTCGATCCTCCTGAGCGCCTATGGCAAACGCCTGCTGACCGAGGGCGGCGTCTACGCCTACGACAGCTCGCCGTCCCGCCGCTACGTGCTCTCCACCCGCGCCCACAACACGACCATGATCGACGGGCTGGAGCAGTGCCGTCGTGGCGATCCGCGAGAGACCTACGTCAGCAAGGCCCCGCTGCCCAACCGTTGGATCACGACCGACACCTACGACTACGCCGAGGGATGGTACGACGAGGGCTACGGCAAGGAAAAGGAGAAGATCGCGACCCACTACCGCCGGATCGTCTTCGTAAAGCCCAGATTCTGGCTCGTCATCGACCGTCTCTTGCCGAACGACCAGAAGGAACATCGCTACGACGCCATCTTCCACACCCTGGCCGACACGTACGCGATCCAACCCGAAACCGGAGCGTATGTGGGAACCACCGAGGGCGAGGCCGGCTTGGTCATCCAGCCGCTGAACCACGAGGCCATGACCGCCGATGTGGTCTTCGGCCAGAAGGAGCCCGTCTTCCAGGGCTGGGTTCCCGGCGGTGGAAAATACAGTGTGGTTCCGGTCCCCACCCCGATCTTCACCACCGAAGCGGCGGGGCCGGTCACCATGGCCTGGATCCTCCAGCCGCTGAAGCCGGACCAGTCGTCGCCCATCCGCTCATGCGTCACCAAGGCGGCGGAGAACGGCGAAGTCAGCGACATCGCGTTCGCGGATGGTACCAACTACCAACTCCTGCTCCGCCACGAGGGCGATGCCCCGGTGCGGGTCGGCAAGACGGAGTCCACCGCCCGGATCAGCCTGATCGAGCAGCGTCCCGATGGCTCCACGGGAACCGTGATCGCTATCGAGTAACCGCCGAAACGAGAACCGTCGGCCAAGCGCGGCACCTGGTTCAGCCGAGCTGGAATTGATCCCCTTCCCGCAGGGCGACCGTGTTGGGGAACACCTCCTGGGCGGCACCCAGCACCTGGTCCCGTATCGCCGACGGGTAGTGGATGAGCCCCAGTTGGCGGACCTCGCCAGCCAGGGCGATCCGGGCGGCGTCGATGCTCCCCGAATGCCCGCCCCGGTCGTTCGGATGGCTGGCGCACGCCCCCCGGCTGGCCTCGTGGACCAGCAAGTCCACACCCCGCACATGGTCGGCCAGCGGAAGCCGGTAGGCGGTGTCGCCGGTCACGGCCAGGGTTGCCCCCGTCACCGAATCGCGGAACCGGTAGCACAGGCCCACAACCGGATGGACGGTGGGTGCCGTGGTCACCTCGAAGCGCGGGGTGGCATAGCTGTCCCCTGCCTGCAAAGCCACGACCTTGGGCATGGTCACCGCATCCGGGAACTGCTCCGCCCGGAGGAAATGCACCGCCCGCTCCACCACCATGCCGATGTCCGGCTTCGGCCCGATCACGGTCAGCGGGGGCCGGTCCGGACGGCGCGAACGCCACATGGCATGGACGAAAAGCAACTGCGGCAACCCGATGTAATGGTCGTGGTGGCAATGGGTGATGAAGAGGTAGTCTATCTGCATGGGGTCGCCGCCATAGCGCCCCATGTTGATTGCCGCATTCCAGCCGGTATCGATCAAATGGTCGTGGTTCAGCAGCAGGCACGCCGTGTCCTGGTCGGCTTGCGGCACTACAGTGGCACTGCCCACCACCGTGACGCGGGTACGTTCCATGGGGAGCTCTCCTGGTTTGCCTGGACGGAAGTCCCGGCGTTGGGTGTAGCGTATGCCTTGGGAGCGAATTCCGCCACTTGCGAGGACCGAAGATGCAACTGGTCGTTCTGCAACCACCCTACCCCGCCGCCTGCACCCCTGCTGCCGCCTTGGACTGCCTGAAATGGCAACGCCAACAACTAGCCGAACTGGCCCCGGCCGAGGTGGACTTCCTCCTCCTCCCCGAGTATGCGAACGTACCCGGCCTGGCCGGAGCCGAGCTGCTCGCCTTCCTGCGCGAGGAAGGGGCGCGCTTTGTCGCCGAACTAGCCGGGGAAGCGCGACGGCTGGAAACCTGGCTGGCGGCGGGGATTGTCGTCGAACAGGGAGGTGTTCTGCGCAACCGGACGGTGGTCTTCGACCCGGACGGCGGAACTGCCGGGCACTATGACAAGGTCCATCTCCCCGCTTCGGAACGTTCCGCTGGCATCCAGGCCGGGGCAGAGATCCCGGTGCTGGACCTGGGACCGTTCCGGCTCGGTTTCGCCGTCTGCTTCGATGCCTATTTCCCGGAACACTTCGCCGCACTGGCCGCCCAGCAGCCGGATCTGGTCGTCTCGCCCAGCTACCAGCGGTCAGAGGAACCGGAACGGATCGAGTACATGTCCCAGTGCCGCGCCCTGGATACGGGCGCCTGCTTTGCCCGAGCCAGCTATGCCATGCCCACCGGCATCGGGGGAACCAGCCTGGTGGCTGCGGCCGACGGCAGCATTCTCGGCAACGCCGGTTCCCAGCCCGGTGTCCTGCGCGTGGAATTCAATCCAACCGAGCGGTACCGCAAGGCGGCCTCCCACGGCCAGCCGCAGATCGAGCACCGCGAACTCATGGCCCGGCACCGCCGTCCCGGCCTCTACCGTCCGACTCCGGAACGGGTGGATGCCCTCGTCGGTGCCCCCTTCCCGCGCCTGTGCGCCCACCGGGGGCTATCCCATCTCTGTCCCGAGAACACCCTCCCGGCCTTCGGGGCCGCCCTCGCCCTGCCCGAAGTCAGCGAGATCGAGCTGGACCTCTGGCTCAGCGCCGACGGCGTGCCCGTGGTCTGCCACGATCCGCGCGTGGACCGCACCACCGACGGCCAGGGCATCGTCACCGATCTGACCTGGGACGAGATCCGCCGCTTCGATGCTGGTTGCCGCCTGGACGAACGCTGGCGCGGGGTGCGCCTGCCTCGCTTCGAGGAAGTGCTCGACCTCGTGGATGGCCGAGCCATGATCAACATCCACATCAAGGCCCCCGGCCCGGATGGGCAACTCGTCCGGCTGGTGGCCGACCTGCTGCGCGGACGGGGCATGGCCCAACTCGGCTACATCGCCGGGGAAGAGGACGTGCTGGCCGCCGCCCTTGCCTGCGCTCCCGAGATTCCGCGTGCTTGCCTTGCTTACCAAAGCGATCCCCCGCGCCTCATCGCGACGGCTCTGCGCTATCACTGCCAACGCCTCCAGTTTTTCCGCAACGTCCAACCCGAACACTGTGCCGCTGCGGGCCAGGCGGGCCTCATCCGCAACCTCTTCTGGTCCGACGAACGGGAGGACGCCCAGCGCTATGCGGAGATGGGGATCGACGTCTTCCTCACCAACGAAGCCCACCGTCTGCTGCCCCTCGTCCCGCGCTAGGGCAAGCTAGAACTGCGAGAGGTAGGTTGGCAGGGGATCGCGCTGGTCGTACATGGCCCGGACCATCAGCATCAGCATGTCCTCCAGCAGCCGCCGGTGCCGGGGATCGTCGGCCAGATTGGTCCGTTCGTCGGGATCGGCCTGCAGGTCGAAGAGATGGCGCACGCCGTCGCTCGGGTAGACGTTCAGTTTGTGCCGCTCGGTCCGGACCGTGATGCAGTCGGTATACGGCCCCCATTCGGTCAGATTGCCCTGGCAGTAGACGTAGTCCCGGCCCACATCCGCCCCGTCGGTCAGCGTGGCCGCGAAATCCAGCCCCTGCATGCCTGGGTGCGCGGGGACGCCCACCAAGGAGAGGATCGTGGGCACCAGATCGAAGGTCTGCAGCAGACGGGCGTGGCGCCGACCGCCCGGAATGCCCCCCGGCCAGGCGACGAAACCGGGCGACCGGATCAGGTGCTCGTAGTGCAGGCAGCCCTTGCGGAACAGGCCGTAGCTGCCCAGATGCTCGCCATGGTCGGTGCAGAAAACGAAGAGGGTGTTCTCCCATTCGCCCGCCTCCTCCACCGCCGCGACCACATGGGCGACCGCCCGGTCGATCAGCTCGATCATCGCATAGTAGTAGGCGATGATGGTCCGGGTCTGGTCCGGCGTGATCCCGGCAAACTGGCCGGGAACGTTGCGCTTCCGCAGACTCTCCGGCAGATCCAGGCTTCCCATGTCGCCGTAGCGCGGCAAGGGCATATCCGCTATCGGATAGTGTTCGGCAATCTCCCGAGGTGGGTCCCAGGGATGGTGGGGATCGACGAAGGAAACCTGCAAGAAGCAGGACGTCTCGCGATGTTGCTGGCGGAAGGATGCGGCTGCCGCCTCGGCAATGAACCAGCTAGGATGGAGGTGGGCGGGAAGGTCGGAAAGCCCCGCATCGCCCAGAGCCGGGCAGATCTCGCCGCGCCGGAAATGCTGGCGCGCCGCCGCCCGTCTCACTAGCTCCTCGTCGTCCGTCCGCTCCCGCAGCCAGTCGATATACTCGCCGACCAGGATGTCCTCCACGCCCACGACCTCACGGAAGCCGTAGTTGTCCTTGCAGGCATCCTCTGGCAAGGGCGGCAGATGGGAGGCCGCCAGGAAGCGCCGGGCATCGTGGATCGGCCGGTCGCTCTTCAGGGCGGTGGCGGTGTACTGCTGCGGAGTGACGTGCAGTTTGCCGAACATCCCCGTGTGCCAGCCTTCCCGCTGCAGCGTCTCCGGCAACGTCACCTCGCGGGGATCGAGCAGGGACGAACCATCGTCCATGCGGATCGCCGACGGATAGCGCCCCGTAAGCAAGGCTCCCCGGCTCGGCATACAGGTCGGGAACGGCACATAGAGACCGTCCAGGGCCACCCCCGCCGCCGCCAGCCGGTCCAGGGCCGGAGTCCGGACGTGGGGATTGCCCATGAACCCCAAGGCATCCCAGCGCAACTGGTCGCAGAGGAACCAGACCACGTGCTTGGGGCGAACCTGCGACTGCCTGTCCATACCTGCTCCCGTTACGGCTCCAGGGATAGCGGATGCCACCCTACGAACTATGCCGGGCGCGGGGTCCCTGTCAAGCGTCGGCAAACCCAAAGGAAACTACCAACCAAATCCATGTATCCGGCTTGACATCGTCCATGACGTCTGGACATTAAGCGAGATTCTGTCAGTGTTGAGATTGTGTGAGAAGTCGGCTGCCGACGAATGGCAGTCTCTTTGTGTCGTGCGTACGAGGTCAGTAATGAGGATTCCTATGAAGAAGAAGCTGTCGTTCCTTGCGTTTCTGACGATGTCGGTCCTGGCCGGCACCAGCGTTCTCGGGTCTGGTTTTGCCATCCTGGAGCAAAGCCCCCGCGGCCTCGGTGCCTCCTTCGCTGGCATGGCCGCCAAGACCGACGATCCCGGCTCCCTGTACTACAACCCGGCCATTTCGGCCTGGTTCAAGGAAAGCCAGGTCATGCTTGGAGTCCACATCATCCGCTCCAACGCCACCTTCTCCAATGACTACTCTACCAACTATGACGGCAGCCTGATTCAGGGCGACAACGGCGGCAACGCCGGCGGCTACTCCCTGATTCCCAACAGCTACATGATCTTCCCCTTCGCCGACGACTTCGCCTTCGGCCTCGGTATCACCGCCACCTCCGGCACCGCCACCTCCTGGGGTCCCACCTGGATCGGTCGCTACCAGGCCATCAAGACGGCGGCGAGCACCATCGACGTCAGTCCTTCGCTGTCCTGGAAGGTGGCCGAGAACTTCAGCTTTGGTGTCGGCCTGGACATCCAGTACATGGAGCAGGAAAAGATCAACGCCGTCGATGGCTACCAGGCCCTTTACCACACTCTCTACCAGCAGATCGCCGCTCTCAACCCCGGCTGGTCCGCAGTACAGGTGGACGCCGCTGCCACCGCCACCATCCAGACGTACCTCCCGGGCAGCGCCGCCGGAACCGGCGACTACGACACGATCGTCGAGATCAACGAGGAATCCTGGGCCGTGGGCTGGAACGTGGGCCTGCTGTACGAGCCCGTCGAGGGAACCCGTATCGGCCTCAGCTATCGCTCCCGCATCTCCCACTCCCCCGAGGGCGACGCCGAGATGGACACCGCCAACTCCATGCTGGCCTCGCTCTACCAGGCGTATAACGTGCTGGTCGACACCGACACCGAGTCGGACATGGACCTCCCCCCCATGATCGCCCTGGGCCTCTACCAGCGCCTGAATGAGCGTTGGGCTCTGCTGGTCGATGTCGAGCATACCATGTGGAGCTCGATCGACACGGTCACCACCATCTTCGACTCCAGCCAGCCGGATCACGTCACTCGGTTCGACTGGGAAGACACTTGGCGCTTCGCCCTCGGTTTCGAATGGTACTACAGCGAGGACTTCACTTTCCGTTTCGGCGGTGCCTACGACCAGTCTCCCTGCAAAGAGGACGACCTCCGTACGCCGCGGATGCCCGACACCAACCGCTACTGGGCCAGCCTGGGTCTGACCTACAAGTTCAGCGAGAACCTGGAACTCGACCTCGCCTACATGCACCTGTTCATGGACAAGGGCAATGCGAACTATGAGGACGAGAACACGCACCAGACCCTGAGCGGGACCTATGTCGGCAGCGCCGACCTGCTCAGCTTCGGCGTGGTCTGGAAGTACTAAGCTACCTCTTCCCGTCTCTTCGCCGCCCGCCGGCTCCCCGGAGTCCGGCGGGCGGTTTCGTTTCGGCCCGCGCAGACGGTCGGCAGCCTGGCATGCGGCAATCGGTTGGTGGTCCAGGCGTCCTGGGGATAGGCTTCCGGCGAGGAGTCCATGTCAGCGCGGGTGCGCCCTGACGAGACCCTGGTTCCTGACCAGCGGGGGCCGGTCGCGAGCGCCCCGTTCCCGCTCTGGCCCGGAGGCTGAGTCCACTTGTCCATGGCCACCCGCAACCGACGCCAGAAACAGGCCGGAAACGGGCCGGTCGCGACCGGCCCGTACCCAATCCCCCTTGCCAGATCACTCTGGATCCCCAACCCACACGCAAGCAGGGACATCCCGCCGAGAATCCTG
>QKCY01000021.1 GCA_003245525.1 Victivallales bacterium
TGGGAGATGACGATATGGGACAGGGCGAAGTCCACGAGGCGGTCCCGCTCGGCCGAGCGGAACATGCCGATGACCACGTCAAGCGTGCCTGTCTCGATTCCCGAACGCACGTCCGTCCAGGGGCCAAGCTGGACTCTTCCGCGCAGATGCATGGCTTCGGCGACGGCCTCGTAGACATCGACGCTGAAACCGGCGGGATGACCGGTGGCGTCCACGAAGCTGTAGGGGGGATAGTCGCGGTCGCCGCCAACCCGCAGCGGTCGCCCGGGATCGGCAGCCCCGCTGGCAGATCGCGCCGCCAAGGCCATGGCGACGAGCATTACGATCCACGCAGTCCTGATGCCGTGATCCCGGGCCATCACTCTTCCTCCTCCTCGGCCAAGGGATCGTCGGCCACGGGCTGCAGCCCCGCCCGGTGCAGTTGGTTGCGGAGGGTGCGGATGATCTCCTTCAGTTCCGCCATGCGAATCTCGCGGCCAGCCATGGCGTCCACCATGGCGCGCAACTCCTCGGTGCGTTCGCGCACCCGTTCCTCCAGTTCCTCCTGGCGGGCGGTCACCTCCCGTTGGCTTTCGCGGTAGACCGTGATGTCCAATCCCGTGGCCCAACTGTCCCAGCCCGGCACCGGGAACTCTGCCGAGATGTTCGAGAGCAGGAGGGTCCGGTAGGAGCCGTCCTTGCAGCGCAGGGTCCACTCCCGGTCCCGGAATCCCCCGCCCCCCGGGGCCTGGAGATCCAGCCGCTGCCGCCGCACGTCCGGGTCCGGGTACATCCAGCTCAAGGCCTGGGGATTGCCGACCACCTCGGCGGAGGAATAGCCGGTGACCCGTTCGCACTCCCGGTTCCAGACGACGATGTCGCCATGGGCGTCGAAGGCGTCCAGCAGCACCGGCATGTTCTGGAGCAGATGGCGCAGGCGGGACTCGCCTTCGCGCAGTTCGCTCTCTCGCTGGCGCTGTTCGGTCACGTCCCGGTAGACGGCCACCAGTTCGTCGGAGGGCAGCACGCAGACGTAGTTCTCGACCCAGAGGGAAAGGCGATCATCAAGGTAGTGGCAGAGCGGGTGGTGCCGGGGCTCCCGCGTCCGCCAGACCTGGCGGAACACCTCCAGCAAGCCCATCTCCCCGACGCTGGGAAAGACCTCGCGGATGCTTCGCCCGACGATCTCCTCGCGGGACAGACCGGCGTGGCGGCAACCCACCGGGTTCAGGTCCCGGAACCGGAAGTCCGCGCCGTCGTCCACCACTTCGTAGATGGCCACGCCGTCGGCCATCGACTGGAAGATCTGGCGGTAGAGCACCTCGCTCTCGTGCCGGGCCAGTTCGGCTTCCTCCATCCGGGAGACATCGTGCAGGGAGTAGTAGTAGTGCCGCCGTCCCCCGAGATTCACCCCGCAGCCGTACGCGACGGCGGGGAAGGTGCTGCGGTCGGCGTGCCGGCCGCTGACGCGGGCGGAGAACTCCTCGCCCCGGTCCACGGCGGCCAGGCATTCCTGGAAGCGCCGGAAGCTCTCCCGCGGCATGAAGTCGCGCGGGGCCAGGGCCAGCAGCTCTTCCTCGGACACCCCATGCATCTCGGCCGCTCGCCGGTTGGCATGGATCACCCGGTTGGCGGATTCGCAGATGAGAATGCCGTCCTGGGAGCCATCCAGCAGGACGTGGCACAGCTCCTGGCGCTCCCGCAGCTCCCGTTCGATTCTGGCCTGCTCGCCGATCTCCTGGAGGAGCACGACCGTGGCGAGAGCCCGATGCTGCTCGTCCAGCACCGCTCCCATCCTGGTCCTGGTCAGAACCAGGCTGCCGTCCTTGCGGCGGAAGCGCAGATCGGCGGTGGGATGGTGGTCCTCCTCCTTCGCCAACTGGGCTAGCAGGTTCCGGGCGACCACCCGGCTGGATTCGTCCAGCAGGTCGTGCAGCAACCGTCCCCGGAGCTGTTCCGGGGGCTCGCCCAGCAGGGTCCCGGCCGGCGGGCTGGCCAGGATGATCTGCTGCTGGGTATCGATCATCAGCGCCCCCTCGTGCAGCGAGGCCAGCGTGGACCGGAAACGGCTTTCGGACCGGCAGAGGGAGCCGGCCAGGCGGGCGTGCTCGCTGGCGTCGTGCAGCACACAGTGAGTACAGACCATCCCGCCGCCGGGTCCGTGCTCGATCTGCCCATCGACGAGGAAAGGTAGACAGGCACCGTTCCGGGCGATCAGGTCGTAGCGTCCTCCGGCGGTCTTGCCGGTTCTCTGGAACTCGCGGAAACGCTGCGGGAAGGTCACCGCGTGGTGGTCGGCCATGAACTCGGTGAAGGGATGCCCGACGACCTCCTCGCGGGTGTAGTCCAGCCGCTGCAGCCAGGCTTCGTTCACCTGGAGAATGCGGCCGTTGACATCCAGGCTCTGGCATGGGCACGGCAACTGGTCGAGAAGCCGTGTCCAGTCGGTCGGCGAACCGCTGGCACCCGCCATCCCCGCCCCGTCAGGAACCGGAGTTCCCGACTTGGCCTCATTGGGCGTGCTCTCGTTCATCCCAGTTGTTCCCCACCATTGCCTCCAGGCCCGTTCTCCCCGCTGCCCCGCCAGGGGGGAAACGTCGCCGGATCGTGTACTCAACCTATGCGGTCTCGTTTCCCCCGTCAAGCGCCCTTCCCGCCGCCGCCCAGCCAGCCCTTGCGGCGGAAGTAGGAGATCATGCCGACCGTGACCAGCAGCATGACGCCCCAGACCCCGGCGTAGCCCCAGCGCCAGTGCAGCTCGGGCATGTGTTCGAAGTTCATGCCGTAGATGCCGGCCACGAAGGTGAGGGGGATGAAGATCGTGGAGATGACGGTCAGCACCTTCATCACCTCGTTCATCCGGTTGCTCAGGCTGGAGAGGTAGATGTCCATGAGGTTGCCCGCCAGCTCGCGGTAGGTCTCGGTCATGTCGAGCACCTGGATGGCGTGGTCGTAGGCGTCGCGGAGGTAGAGCTGGGTCTGGGCGCTGATGCGGCTGTGGTCGCCGCGCACCAGGGAGTCCAGGGCGTCGCGCAGGGGCCAGGTGGCGCGGCGCAGTTCGAGCAGGTCGCGGCGGAGCGTGTGGATGTGGCTCAGGGTCTGCTTGCTGGCATCGACCAGAGTCCGTTCCTGCAGGGCTTCAATGTGCTCGCCAATCTGTTCGAGGAGCGGGAAATAGCTATCGACCACGGCGTCGAGCAGGCCGTAGAGGAGATATTCGGCCGGCTGCGAGCGGATCTGGCCGCTTCCCTCGCGCAGGCGGTTGCGCACCGATTCGAGGCAATCGCCCACCCGCTCCTGCACGGTCACCACGACATCGTCGGCGAGGAAGATGCTCAACTGCTCCCGGCTGAGGCGCTGCTGGAACTCGAACATGCGGACCACGACGTAGAGATGGTCCTGGTAGAGGTCCACTTTCGGGCGCTGGGTGGTGTGGAGAGTGTCTTCGAGGGCCAGCGGGTGGAACTTCAGTTCCCGGTTCAGGGCCTGGAGGAAGTCGAGGTTGCCCAGGCCGTTGATGTTGAGCCAGAGAACGCCCTTTCCCTTGCCCCAGTCAAGGGCCTTGGCGAGGCTGGCGAATTCGCCCTCCTGACAACGCTCCGAAGTGTACAGGATGGCCTGGATGTTCTCGGGACGGACCGCTCCCGCTGGCGCGTGCAGCGTGCCGGGCGGCAGGTTCCGCGATGCTTTCTTGGCGTCTGGCATGGGCTCCGCTCCTTCGTCAGACTGGGGGCTGGTGGGGTTCGGACATGGGTTTCGCGTCGGGCTTGATGCGGTAGAACATGGCGCGCTCGGTCACCCACTTGCCTTGGCCCTGCATGTTCTGGACGTCGGCATAGTACTCGAAGCCGACCTTCTGGTACAGCGCGAAGGCGCGCTCGTTGTCCAGACAGGTCGTCAGTTCCACCCCGTCCCGACCACTGGCGCGCGCGGCGGCAAGGAGAATCTCCATCATGGGACGGCCCAGGCCCTGTCCCTGGAAGTCGTCCACCAGGCCGATCCCGAGCAGGGGAACCGGGCGCGTGAAATACCAGAGGAAGAAGTAGCCCACCACGCGGTCGCCCGCGAAGATCCCGAGGGTGAGGTCGTCCCCCGCCTCGCTCCGGGCCAGCGCCTTGTCTATCGTGGCATCGTCGTAGGCATGGGGCAGGAACAGACGGCGGCTGTCATCGGATAGCTCGCGGTTGAAGGTCTGCAACGCGGCCCGGTCGCCAGCAACCAGGCGGCGCACCGCCAATTGCTGGCCGTCCCTGGTGGTGACGGAAGTCGGGAGGGGGGGATTCATGGATCGGTCTCTCCTAGGCACCTCAACGGTCGGTGGGACGGCAAGACCCGTAGTCTCTGCCACAGTGTACCGCCTGATCGATCACCAGGCCACTGTCCCAGTGGGCCAAGACGAAACTGGCTTCCTGGCCGGGTTCGGGCCGGGGCAGTGCCAGCCCGGCGGCCGCTGCCGGGTGCTCGCTGCACCGCAACCACGCCTCGGGCAGGCTCAGGCCCAGATTCTGCACCAGCCACTCCACGCAACGGTCCTGTTGGAACCAGGCCCCATGCAGCAGTTCGCTCCCCGCCAGATGGATGAAGCCGTTGGGTTCGATCTCGAAGGGATGCCCGCCGTACTCGTCGTAGTGGCCCGCCGCGCAGCCGGAGTAGGGGCTGGCGTCGCTGATCGGCACGCAACCGCCCACCGGTCGGCAGGCCATTGCCGCCTTGACCACGTCCGGCGGCAGGTGAAAGCCGTCGCAGATCACGCTCAGGGTCAACTCGGGATGGGCGAGGAAGGACCAGAACGGATTGCGGAACCGATGGATCTGGGTGGCGGCCCCATTGCCGAAATGGGTTACCCAGCGGGCTCCCCGCGCCACTGCCTCGGCCACGGTGGCGGCATCCGGGCAGCAATGGCCCAGGCCGACCACTTTTTCCGCCGCCGCCGCCCGCTCGACGAAGTCCAGGCCGCCGGGTTCCTCGGGGGCTACGTTCACCGTGCGGATGCGTCCGCCGCTGGCCTCGTCCAGCAAGCGGAACCGGTCGTAGTCGGGCGGCTCGATCCAGCACTGCATGTGCGCGCCCCGCCAACCGTCCTGGGGCGACATGAAGTTGCCCTCGTGGAAGAACCCGAAATAGAGCGTGGCGAGGTCCGGATCGCTGTTCAGCAACTGGTCCAGCAACCGGTAGTTGGCCACGGTCTTGGTGAACTCGTAGGTGGGAACCGTCAGTTGCACCCGCCCCACACCATGCCGTCGGAGCAGATCCACGATCTCCCGCAGGCGTTCGGGACCCCGTTCCGCCAGTTGGTGGTAGTAGGTGCCAAAGGCCCCGTTCTGCTGCAAGTCCACCAAGACCGGGAGCAGATAGGGCAGGGGGGAGGCCGCGGGGAACGCTTCCACCGTCCCGATACGGTCGCCCACGACGGTTACCGCCACGGCGGTGCCGTTGGGCAGGCGACCTTCGTAGCGGCTCGGCTGACACATGGACGGCTCCTCAGCGCAGGGGTTCGATCACCACGTCCGGGGGATCCACTTCCAGGCAGATCACCGTGTTGGCCGGATGCAGGGGCTGGGCAGGCAGGCTCACGGTGAGCCGGCACTCCGGCTCGGCGGGGTAGTCGTACTGGCGGAAGCTCAGTTCCTGGCTGGGGTTGGCCAGCGGATAGGCCCGGAGCACCCGGTTGGGCATGCTGCTGAGGAAGATCGAGCGCCCGGCGGCCTGCCAGTCCAGGATGTGGAGGAACAGCTTGCCCGGCTTGTAGGTGATGAACCCCCATTTGTGGTTGTAGGGGAACACCGGGGCCGGACGGGTGCCGTAGATCGATTCGCTGTTCGCGCCCATCCAGCCGCCCACTTCGCGCAGAATCTCGCACGACTTCGCGGGAATCCGGCCCTTCTCGTCGGGTCCCACGTTCAACAGGTAGTTGCCGCCCTTGGAGTTGATCTCGGCCAGCAGGGAGAGCAGGCGGGGGGATTCCTTCCAGCGCTCGTCCCACTTGGTGTAGCCCCACGTGTCGTTGAGCGTGGAGGGGGTGTCCCAGTCCCGTTCGTAGTTGGTGAAGGGCACCCGGTTGTCGCCCATGGAGCGGAAGTCGCCCAGCCCCCAGCCGACCCGGCCCGAGACGATGCAGCCCGGCTGGGTCTCGCGCACCATGCCGACCAGCTTGGCCACGTACTTCTGCTCCATGTTGGTGCCGCCGTCGAACCACAACTGGCCGATGTCCCCGTAGTTCTCCAGCAGCTCGCGGACCTGGGGCAGGCACTTCTCCTCGAAGTAGATGCCGAAGTCCTTCTGCGCCGGATCGAAGTCCCAGTCGTTCCCCGCCGCATGGGGGTGGTGCCAATCCAGATAGTGCGAGTAGTAGAGGCAGAACCGCACCCCCTGCCGCTCGCAGGCCAGGGCCAGTTCCCTCAGCGGATCGCGTCCGAAGGGCGTGGCCTCCACGATGTTGTACGGCGAATGCTGGGAGTGGTACAGGGCGAAGCCATCGTGATGCTTGGCGGTGATGGTGAGGGACTTCATGCCCGTCTCGCGGGCCAGGGCCACCCATTCCTCCGCGTCGAACTCGACCGGATTGAACTGCCCGGCTAGAGCCGCGTACTCCGCGACCGGAATCTTGGCGTTCCGCATGATCCACTCGCCGGTGCCGCCGACCTTCTCGCCCCTCCAGAACCCGGCCGGGAGCGCGTAGAGCCCCCAATGGATGAACATCCCGAAGCGCGCTTCGCGCCACCACGCCATTCTCGCGTCCTGATCCATCGGAAGAAGTCTCCGCATTTGCAGTGGGAAAAAGGGAACCCTGGCTCCATCTCCGGCAACGTAGCCGACCGCTCCCGGAAGTGCCAGCCAGGGTTGCGCCCGGACCTTCCCGGCATGACATTGCCGCCACACTTCACCGCGCTCCGGTGAGACAGGAAAGGCTCCTCGCACCATGTACTCGCTCCAGAACTCCTCGCTTACGGTCAGCATCCTCGATCCCATCGCCGACCAGGCTCGCCTGGGTACCCGCTATTGCACCGGCGGCTACATCTTCCAGATCCAAGACGCGGTCCACGGCGACCTGCTCACTGGCCCCACCTTCCCGGACAGCTTCAACACCTTCGATGGCCAGGGCATTCCGGACGCTTTCCGGCTCGGCCCCATCCAGCGTCCCGGCGCGAGCGATGGCACCGCCCTCATCATCGGCGTCGGCATCTGCGACCTGGAGGCCGACCAGGTGCGCGAGTTCTGCCGCTGGGAGATCGCGCAGGACGCCACCAGCATCCGGTTCCGCACCGAGCAGACCTTCGAGAGCACCTCGTTGGAGCTGGAACGTTGCGTCAGCCTGAACGACCGCACGATCCGCTCGGCGACCCGGCTGCGGAACACCGGCAAGCGGCCGATGCCCTTCCGCTGGTTTCCCCATCCCTTCTATCCCCAGCCGGACACGGACGAGCTCTGCCGTTTCAACCTGCCGGTGAGCTTCCCGGAGAACGAGGGCTACGACCTCGCGGAGAGCGGCTTTGTCCGCCGTCTGGGCTGGCCCTGGACCTGCGGCCACTACCAGGCCCTCGATCAGGCGGGCAGCGCCCCGTTGACCATCCTCCAGAAGCATCCCAAGCTCGGGTTGGTCTCGGGTACCTGCAGCTATATCCCTACCTACATTCCCATCTGGGGAAACCCCAACACCTTCTCCTGGGAGCCCTTCCTCGATGGCTGGGTGGGCGGCGGCCAGGAACGCGCCTGGCACATCGACTACGATTTCTAGGGGCGGTCGCCGGAGGGTGGGTTCCCAGCATAGGAGAGCGGAACCATGGACGGACGGACCTGCGTAGCGGTCGTATCGGGAATGGTGTTTGCTGTTGCCTTGCACGGGGCCACGCTCCAGGTCGCGCCGGATGGCAACGACGGCTGGTCGGGACGGCTGGAGGCCGCCAATGCGGCCCGCACGGATGGTCCCTTGGCCAGCGCGGTGCGGCGGTTGCGGGCGGCAAATCCGGCGGAACCGGTCACCGTGCTCTTTGCCGACGGGGTCTACGAGGTCGCCGAGACGGTCGTCTTCACCCCCGAGGATTCGGGCACTGAGGCGGCACCGGTCCGCTATGCGGCCCGTCCCGGCGCCCATCCCGTGCTCCGGGGTGGGAAGCGGATCACAGGCTGGCAGCCGGTGGGGAACGGCATCTATGCCGCCGATGTGCCCAAGACCTGGGAGTTTCGCCAGCTCTTCGCCGACAACCAGCGCCAGATCCGCGCCCGGTGTCCGAACGTGGACCCGAGCGATCCCCTGTATAAGGGCTTCTTCCACGTCGCCTCCACCAAGGGCGGTTGGGGCGGCGTGGTCGGCTGCATCCACAACCGGGGGGATTGGCTGAAGTACGAGGTGGAAGTCCCGGCCACGGGCGAGTACGCCTTCTGGCTGCTCTATGGGGCCTGCAATGGCGGTACCGAGTGGCAGACCTTCAAGATGGATGGGCGGACGGTTCTGATTGTGGACGACCGGGAGCCGCTGCCGCTCAACGACCTGCCCGATACCGGCAGTTGGGCTCCCAAACGCTGGGGGCACGGGACTACGGTCCAGCTTGCCCAAGGCAAGCACACGCTCGTCTGGCAGAACCTCCAGGGCGGTGGGCTCAACCTGGATGCCTTCCTGCTCTGCAACGATCCTGCCTGGAAACCCGAGGGCATTCCCCCCGCGCCGCCTGCGGCGGACCGGCACTGGCTCTGCATCCAGGCGGAGAAGCCGGTCGCCTTCCAAGGCAAGCAGATGCAGTTCAGCGAAGGCGGCGGCACGCCCAAGGAGTTTCCCTACGCCACGGGTGAGTTCAAGCCCGAATGGGCAAACGCCCCCGGCGCGGAGGTCCACATCTTCCAGTCCGGCCAGTGCCGCGCCTTTCTGGAGATTCTGTCCATCGAGTCGGTGGATGCCGCCGAGCAGGTCGTCCATGTCGGTGGTCCCGAAGCGCGGGGCGACCTGCGTAGCGGCGACCGCTACTTCGTCGAGAATCTGCACAGCGAACTGGACAGTCCCGGCGAGTGGTATCTGGACCGCGCCCAAGGGCAACTGTTTTTCCTGCCGCCAAAGCCCATCGACCAACTCGAAGTGGTGGCCCCCGTGGTCTCGACCTTGGCCCAGTTCACCGGCGACGCGACTAAGCAGGTCGAACATGTGAGTTTCACCGGTTTCACCTGCCAGTTCACTGACCTGACCCTGAACGACGGTTGCGGTGGCTACGGCATGGGCACGCGCGGGGTCTTTGAACTGACCGGGAGCCGGGACTGCACCATCGCCGACTGCCGGTTCGAGAACTGCGGCCGCTATGCCCTGGCGGCCACCCGATCCAGCCGCATCGGCTTCCTCCGCTCCACGATCACCGATTCCGGCGAGGGCGGGGTACTGCTGATCGATGCCGACCATTGCGAGGTCAGCGACTGCACGATGGAACGCCTCGGCGCGATCTACAAGCACATCGGCGGGGTGGTGCTGACCGGGCACAACGCCTCGGACAACGTGGTTGCCCACAATCTCATCGGCGACAGTTCCCGCTACGGCATCTCCTGCAAGAACGCGGGCTTCCGCAACGTCATCGAGGCCAATGCGCTGCACAATCTCTGCACCGAGACCTACGACACCGGCGGCATCGAGGTCACCCAGGGCAACCGCACCGAGCGCAGCGACAGCATCATCCGGGGCAACCTGGTCACCGACATCGTCGGCTACTCCTCAGTGGGCGACAAGCCGATGCGGATGTCGTGGGGCATCTACCTCGATTCCTTCGCGGGCGGCTACACGGTGGAGAACAACCTCTGCCTGCGCAGCTCGCACGGGGTGATGATCCAGGGCGGCCAAGGCAACATCCTCCGCAACAACATCTTCGCGGAAAGCCGCACCTTCGCCCTTACCTTCCCCAACTTCTCGGGCAACTGCAAGGACAACGTCTGCGAGCGGAACATCTTCTTCTGGCGCGATCCCGGCAGCCGGTTCGGCACCATGGGCAAGGACCTCGAAAAGACCCTGACCGCCGACCGCAATCTCTTCTTTTGCGCCGGTCGCGATTTGACCCAGGACGATGCCTGGCAGAACTGGCGCAAGCGCGGCTTCGACGGCAACGGTGTCGTGGCCGATCCCCAGTTCCGCGATGTCGCCCAGGACGACTACGCTCCCTTGCCCGGTTCCCCGGCGCTCGCTTTGGGCTTCCAGCCCCTCGACCTGAGCCAGGTCGGGCCGCGTCGGTAGATTCAGCGCAGGCGGTCGAGCAGGCCCTGGACCTGCTCCGGCGTATAGCGGAGACAGCGGTAGACCGAGCCGCGCGCCTCGGGATTGTGGTGGGGATTCACGAAGTCCCACACCACTTCGCCCGTGGGCGTGACCTCGAACAGCCGGGCCTTGCTGCCCTCGCAGATGAGGGTATTGCCATTGGCAAGCCGCTGGGCACCGGAGATGTAGGGGCTGAAGAAGGACTTCTTCGGCTCGGCGGTGTATTCCCAGGCGATGGTTTCGCTCAGCGGATCGACCTCGATCACCCGCGAGTAGCCGCGCAGGGTGCCGTTGTCGAAGAGCAGAATCCGCCCGTTGGGCAGCATGTGCGGCTTGTGTTGCCCGTCGATGACGCCCGGCCCCCAGGCCCACACGATCTCGCCGGTACTCCGCTTGATGACGCCGATGACATCCACGCTGCGATAGGAGAAGACGATGTCCCCCGGCACGAAACGGGGCGTGATTCCGACCGCCACTTCGTGGTCGTAGGTTGAGTTGGGGGGGATGATCTGGAGCGTGTTGTTGTGGGCCCAGTCAAAGGCGAACTGGCCGAGCGCCCGCTCCATGAGGTGGTCCCAGCCCGCGGTAGGCAGGAGACGATGCAGGTCCTCCAGATGCTCCTCGCCCCGCCACTCCCAGACGAGGTCCCCCTCCCGCGTGACCTCGATCATGTAGGGATGCCGGGTCATGCCCTTCGCCAGACCCGGCCACGCCCGCTCCGTGATGGCATGGATCAGCAGGTTGCCGTTGTCCAGCACCTGGAAGTCGTGGTCGGCCCGGCAGGGGTAGAACCAAACCACATTGCCCTCCGGATCGATCTCGCGGATGCCCGCGCTGCCCAGATCGGAACGGTCGTTCGTGGGATAGAGCAGATTGCCGTTCGGGAGCAGGCGGCAGAAGGACTGGAGGGCCGTTCGCGTGGGCCAGCGATGCACCACCGCGCCGTTCATGTCGATCAGGAAAATCTGCCCGTTCGGGGCTTCGCTCGGCTCGAATTTCGGCACGGATTCGCAGTACAGCGTATAGCCGTCGGCACATTTCCCTGCCTGATAGACGCGCAGTCCGGTTTCCATGACGATCCCCTCGGCTGATTCCTGGTGCTTGGCTCTATCCGGCTGAAGATAGCCCAGATTCGTCGGTAGAACGACAATCGCTCGCGCTCTTTACTCGTAGGTCGCCTTGTTCTGGAAGTGCTCCTTCAAGGTCTCGTCGATCCAGAACCGTTGCAGGAAGCCCGTGTTGCGACCGCAGACGTGCGTGAGTCCCCAGCGGAGACCTTCCAACGGACCGGCATCGTGATCCGGCGTGCGGAAGAGGCCACAGGCAGGGGGTGCCCATTTGATCACCGCCTCGATCTCGAAGTTGATCCCGTCGGGAGCCCATTGGAGGGTGTTCTTCTCGACCCCGTCGGTGGTCAGCATGGCGGCGATGCCGCCCCGGTAGGGCCATACGCAGACCTCGTGCCCGGAGTTCGTCACGGGGTTGTACTCGCTCTTGGCGTACGGACCCTCTGGCCGGTCGGCGATGGCCACGCCCCATTTGGTCTCGCGTCCGCCCATGAACATCTGCTCGCCCATGATCTCTCCCTTGTAGTACAGGTAGAACTTGCCGCGATAGGGGAGCAGACAGGGGTCATGCACCTTGTGGCTGTCGAAACTGCCCTTGCGCACCACCTCAAACCGATTGTCCTCCTCGCCCAGCCATTCGCCATCGTCGCTGGGCGAGAGGATGGGTGACGGCAGTCTGCGCCAGGGACCGTAGGGCGAATCCGCGATTGCCATGCCCACCTGGTTCTTGGTCCGCCGCACATAGGGATGGCGCACCGTCTGGTAGACCAGGTAGTACCGCCCGGCATGGACCATGATCTCGGGCGTGAAAACGCTCCGGTCGTCGAAAGAACCGGCTTCCCCCCGTCCCACCGCCAGACTCTCCTCCTGCCAGTGCCACCCATCGGCAGAGACCCCGTGCCATACCTCCGATTGGTCCCAGGGGAATACTTTGGCCTTGGGATCGCCGCTCCCGAAGCCAACCGATAGGCCCAGCGATTTCGTGTACCACACATGATAGAGCCCATCCACATGGAGGATGGCGCTCGGGTCGCGCCGGACCATGCCCTCCGTGCAGGCCGCTAGGTCGCCGGTGATCGGCCGGGTGCGGATCTCGCAGAACCACTCGGGACCCTTGCTGTAGGCTTGGGCGCGAAGCGAAGCGGCACTCAGTCTGCGGTCCATGGCGAGCTCACGGTTGGGTGGGGAACCTGGCGACCGGGGGACTACTCTCAATCCTAACGTAGAATGCACCACTCCCGATGCCAGTCCTGTGGCAGTTGGGGGAAGGCAACGTACCTTACCCCTGGGGTGTTCGGCGCAGCGGAGGAGCGTGATCTCCTTCGCACCGGGGAATAGAAGTAACGGTTGGTCGGGACGTCCGGTCCCGTCCACTACAGTCCAAGGAGGACTCCCACAATGCCCGATTTCGGCTCGCCCTTCGCTGGCCTTGCCAGCGACCGTCCCCTCACCGACTCGGAACTCGTCCGCGCGATCCGCTTCATGGTAGCCGCCGAGTTCGAGGCCATCCAGCTCTATATGCAGTTGGCCGAGTCCACCACCAATGTCCTCGCCCAGAACGTGCTGACGGACATTGCCAACGAGGAACGCGTCCATGCGGGCGAGTTCATGCGCCTGCTTCTCGAACTGGCTCCCGACGAGAAGCAGTTTCTCGACCAGGGCGCGGCCGAGGTCGAAGCGGAGTTCCTGGGCGGCGCTGCTGCCGCTCCCTCCGACGGTGCCCCAGTCGCCCCAGCCGCTCCGGCGGCGCCTGCCGACGGCAGCCTAGGCATCGGTCGCCTTGGCGGCAAGTAGCAACCCTCAATAGAACGGTTCACCCCTATGGATATCCTACGACGTGCCATGGCCCCCGTTGACGCTTCGGCGTGGGCCCAAATCGACGACATCGCCCGCCAGGCGTTGCTCACCCATCTCTCCGCCCGCAAGTTCGTGGACGTGGTCGGTCCCTTCGGCATCGGCCATGCCTGCGTGCCCCTCGGCCGTCTGCAAGTCCCTGCCGGCCAGAAGCACCCCAGTGGCCTGCAATACGGCATCCACCAAGTCCAGCCCTTGATCGAGACCCGCATCCCCTTCACCATCGACCAATGGGAACTGGACAACATCGTCCGCGGGGCCAAGGACGTGCAGCTCGACTCCCTGCTTGCCGCCGCCCGCGACATTGCCGACTTCGAGGAGCAGGCCATCTACAAGGGCTTCGCGCCCGGCAATCTCCCCGGCATCGCGGCCAGCATCGAGCGCGATCCCATTCCGCTCGCCCTCGACGTCCACGCCATCACCGACGCGATCTCCGAGGGACAGACCCAACTCATCGCCGCCGGGGTCGAGGGCATCAGCGCCCTCGTGGTCAACCCCACGGTCTGGAAGTTCATGGCTCGCAACACCCAAGGCGGCACCCTCCGCGAACTGGTCCAGCGCCAGATCGGCGGCCAGGTGATCTACTCCTCCACCGTGAATGGTGCCCTGCTCGTCTCCCAGCGCGGGGGCGATTTGGAGTTGACCTTGGGCCAGGATCTCTCGATCGGCTACAAGAGCCACGACGCCCAGGCGATCCACTTCTACCTCACCGAGTCCTTCACCTTCCGGGTGATCGCTCCCGAGGCCCTGGTCGCCTTCGCTGTAGCCTAGCGAACTGCTTGTCCGTGCGAGACCGCCTCCTTGGGGGGTGGTGAGCGACCGTGGACTTCCTAGTTGCGCGAGGCCCCCACTATCTTCCTTCCCCTCCCGCCGCCGACGCGGCGGGAGGGGGAGGAGACACCCGGCAAGGCTCAGAGAGCCGGGCTTGACTAGGTATCCTGGAACGGCAGAGCTCACCAGCGGCTAAGCCGCTGGCCAGTGGGGAGTCGCGGTGGTCTCGGGCCT